>CAYWJA010000001.1:0-57260 GCA_964458485.1 uncultured Candidatus Peribacteria bacterium
CCGCACTTGCCTGTCCCGCACGAAGCTGCGGGGATGCGGGATCCAGTACATTTGCCAATCATCTGGATCCCTCCCGCCAAGGCGGGAAGGATGACAAAGGGTAACCACAAACATCATGAACAACCTAAACTTCAAAAAACAAAACGGCCTCATCCCCGCCATCATTCAGGATGCCGAAACTCAGCAAGTGCTAATGCTTGGTTATATGAATGAAGGATCATTAAAAAAAACCATTAATACTAAAAAAGTCTGGCTCTTCAGTCGCTCCAAAAACAGACTTTGGATGAAAGGTGAAGAGTCTGGCAATATTCTAAATATTATATCGATCGCATCAGATTGTGACAATGACACCCTATTAATCCAAGCTAAGCCAGATGGACCCACTTGTCACACAAATAAAACCTCATGTTTTGGAAATCAAAATTCAATAAATGTTTTATTGGAATTATTTCAAGTAATCAAAAAATGCAAATCGAGAATGCCAAAAAACTCATATACAACTTCTTTGTTTGGGGGAGGCGTTGATAAAATATGTGACAAAGTTGAAGAAGAATCACTCGAAGTAATCCAAGCAGCAACAAAAGAAACGAAACAGCGATTAATCGAAGAAAGCTGTGATCTTATTTATCACTTATTGGTTCTTTTGGCTAATCAGAATATCGGGCTAAACGAAATTTTTGAAGAATTGAAAAAAAGGAGGAAATAGATTTACACAAATATAATAAATAATGTATATTAAGGTCTTAATTTTAAATTATTTATTATGCGAAAAAGAAACTTCCCAAATTCAAAGGCTAGCGTAATGAAAGTGATCAAAAGCTGTATAGGAGAAAATGGATTAGACGATGAACGTATTGCAAAATTAACATCAGAACAAAGAAAAAAGTTACATATATGGCTTAAATCATTCGATAGCTCAAACGCTATCAGTGAAACAAATCAGCCTTGGTATCAGGCTGCGAAAATGATACTTAGTATACGCAGAAGGGCAAAAGGTGCTATGCCGCATTTTACCATAGATGGCAGACTTGGCGGATATACAACAAACGAACATGCTTGGACATTTGAAGAAATAATAGCTAATAGAATGGAAGAGAAATTAAGAGCGCAAAACCCAGATGGTGGTGTGGCTGTATTTAAAAATGGTAAATTTATTGGCGTATATCCTGATATAGAAGCATCATTGAGGGTGGGCTCTTGTTTTATGTTAGATCTTAATAAGCCTACATTTGCTGGTGAACTAAGGCCAAGAGGAGGGGTGCGTAATGAATACGTTCTTACAAGTGCAGATGCAGAAGAACCACTAATCGGAGAATTGCGTGGTGCATGGCAAAGAGGAGGTGAAATTCAAATACCAGAAGAACAACCTGTAGAGGAGTTAATACAAAGATCTTTAAGTGCTTCCATCGAACCTACCCAACCTGACCCATTGGATGATTCTGCTATATCAGAACAACTTGAAGAAGAAGGTTTAATAGATGGAGTTCCAACTACTGTAATTGAGTCAGGCCCAGACCCAAGATTAGAAGTAGATGATGAAACTATGGAAAGACTAGCTGCAAGATGTAAGGACAGAGAAGTGCCGCCGGACACTACCACTAGTCGCCCTAGGCCTCCTCGAGTGCCTGAATTAATAGAAGAGAGTGAGCTAGATAGAGTAAGAGCACTTTGCCCAGCTGAAGATTTTTGGACAGAATATCGCACAGTAGAAGAACGTGAAGCTGCTGACCTACAAGATTGGAAACAATTTCAGACTAGGCTCTATATTGATAATGCTAATAAAGATTGGGTCAATCGTGCCCTCAACGAATTAGATGCAGCATGGATAGAAGTTGATGGCAGTGGAGTTATAAGAAGTGCTTCAAAAAAATTAGAAGATATACCAGTATTTACTGATGTTAAAAAAAAGGAGGCAGAAGATGGTTTATTGCACTTCATTTTTGAGCATCCAAGGTACGATCATTAGGTATATTATATACTTATAAAAAGTTAAATAAGTACCCAATTGCAATAATTCCAATGGCAACCAAGCCAAAGAATGTTGCAAGTAATTTGGTGCTCATTACTCTTTTTAGCATAACAGCCTCCGGTAATGATAAGCCCGCGATTGACATCATGAAGGCAAGGGATGTGCCAAGTGGTACACCGCCGGCAGTAATAGAAAATATAATAGGTGCAACTGTAGAACAACCGGCATAAATTGGCACACCGACAATAACCGCAAGCGGTACTGCAAGGATCTCATATTTGCCAACTGTATTTACGAAAAAATCTTGTGGCACATAGCCATGAATAATCGCACCAAGTGCGATACCCAGTATTACATAAATATATAATTTTTTAAGGGTTGATCGACCCATTCTTAAGGCGAATTTTAATCTGGCAAAAAATGTCTTTGATGCATTCCCCTGTAGGCGCGATTCGCGAATCGCGCCTACAGGTTTTAAAATTAATTCTTTATCCATTTTTAATGCACCCATCAAAAGGCCACCAACCACACCCAAAGCTATACCCGCAAGCGCATACATAATAGCTAATTTCCATCCAAAATAATTACCCATAATTACAAAAGCAACTTCGTTTACGAGCGGAGAAGTTATGAGAAATGAAAAAGCAATCCCTGATGGTATTCGTGCTTCCAAAAATCCAATGAATAAAGGAATGGATGAGCATGAGCAAAATGGTGTAATCGCACCAAATAAGGATGCTGCAACATTGCCCACACCCCAGGGTAATTTACCAATTTTCTTTTTAACTTTATTTGGATCAAAAAATGTTTGAACAAAATTAATTACCGCAATTACTGTAAAAATCAAAAGAATAATTTTAATTGCATCGTATAAAAAATAATTAACTGTGGAAGCCAGCTTTGTTCCTTCTTGGAGTTGGAGTAATTGATATGTAATGATGTTGGCTAATTGTTGTAACATAATTGTTAACTTTTTGTCATCTCGACCTTGCCGGAGAGATCCCTTCGTCTATCGGTAAATACAAGGGATTCCTCCGCTGCAGTCGGAATGACAAAATACTTAATTCGTAATTACCTATAAGAAATAGTTAATTTAAAAAACTTAAATAACTCCACATCCTTCTTATCAATTTTATCTGCTGGATTTAAAAATGCCTTCAAAAACAACATTACTTCTTTGATCTTTTTAGGATTTAATTTTAAATAAGACCATTTACCATTTTTATGTGTAGTAATTAAACCGCAATCAACTAATTCATTTACATGATGTGAAACTGTAGATTTGCTCAATTTTAGTTTTTTCTGCAATTCCGTATGACATGTACAATTGCAACTTGTACATTCCTTAATTGCACCAACTGAGCATTGCATGTTTTTTTCAAATACTATTTTTAATATTTTTAACCTGTTAATATCGGATAATGCCTCAAGGATTTTGGCTAACTGTAACAATTTCTTAGACATATGTAGATTAGTTAAATAGTTCGACAGTTCTACAACTATCGAAATAATATCATGTGTTAAAACAAGAGTCAATCTAAAATAGATATGTAGCTCTATTCTATATTTCAGCTATCAGCCTCCATAACGCTTGTTAACCTGGCCTTAAATATATTTACTATGGATCTGAATTTTCCTATTGAAATATAGCCTTCTTCTAACGACTGCAGCTTTCCAACCTCAGCCCTTAAATCATTTGTGCCAACAACACCTTCTAGCCTATCGGTAACTTCTTGAAAAATTGATATAGATTCTTTTGTCACGATTTCTAATTGCGTGCGCGTTCCTAATGCTAATCCCTCAAGAAAAGCACATGCTATTTCTGGAGACTGAAAAGGTCCTGCACTCTCTTTTGATGATGATTTGCCCATAATTAAAAAATTAATTTAATAAAGGTTAATATTTAACCACATATTTTCTTATAAGTAAAATAAAAATATTTATAATGCTAAAATAATTTCATCTGCGATTTCTTAATTTCTTTTCGTTTAATCTGCCTAATTTTAACCTCCGGCATTTTTCCATCTACCATATTGTCCGATCCAACCTCATTCAAAAATCTGGATGGCGGCAATTCCCTACCCTCTTTTTTCTTATTTCTTAAAATATGAAGTTCTTTAGTGGCACGTGTCATCCCTACATAAAAAAGACGGCGTTCTTCTCCAAGCCAGTAAGATGAATCTATGCATTTTTTATGAGGAATATTCCCATCTTCAAGCCCCAATATGAAAACTATCGGGAATTCCAGGCCTTTAGCTGCATGGAGTGTAAGTAAATTAATTTTATCTGTTTGAATTAAATTATCTGCCTCCTGTTCCGTACGCGCTTCGTCCAGAAAACGAATAACAGCATCAGATATAGAGAGATCATCAAAAACCATTGCATGCGGAACTAATTGGTTTAGGCGATTTATTCTGATCTTAGTAAGATTTTCAGATTTAGCAAATTTACTGATTTTATCACTTATCCATTTACTAAATTTTTTATTTGAATCAATATCCGTCCACTTGCTCAAACTTTCAATTGCCTCCAAAAACTCAATCACTTCTTTTGTTTCCCAGAAAGAAGTATGGGCAGACAGCTGACATGGATATCCTCGTTTAGATAACTGTTCGTAAAGTATCTTCCCCTGCGATTTTGTACGATAAAGCAGTGCAATATCACCAAATCTCCTAAAGTTGTCTCCGCGTTGAGAATCCAAATAATCCGCCATATGCATACTACCAATACTACCTAAAAATCTATCCAGTAAATAATAAACTACTTCCGTTTGCTGCATTACAGACTCACTTTCCCACAATGTAATCGGATCGACCTTAGAAGAAACTGGCTGCAAAGGCTTTTTAAGGCGACCAATATTATGAGAAATTAATTTTTCAGCACCTTTTAAAATAGCTGGCGGATTGCGATAATTTTTTGTAAGCGCAATAGAGGTAACATTTTTATACATCCTTTCGAAATCTGTCATAGTTTCCGCACGCGCACCGCGCCATGAATAAATTGTCTGATCAGGATCTCCAACAACACAAATATTTTGATGAAGTTCTGCAAGCTTATTCATAATTTTAATCTGCATTGAATTCACATCCTGATATTCATCCACCATTATATATACATATAGATTCTGGCATTTTATAAGCACATCCGGTTTTTCTGACCAAATACGCAAGAGTGTTTCCAGCAAACCTGTAAAATCGACTGCATTTTTTGTAGAAAGAATTTTGCGGTATTCGTTTAAAATGCTTTGGAGGCGATCTCGAGGGACATTGGACTTATGCGTACTCTGCAGGTGCGCAAACGTTTGCGCACCTTCTGTACGTAATTCATCCAAACCCATCAAAACATCCTTCATCTTTTCATTCGAACCAATTATTTCCTGCAAAATCTCGACCTGCTCTTTTTGTGTAATTATCTTAAAATCCTCTTTCCAATATTTACGAAGCAATTTTGCAGCAAGCGAATGGAAAGTTATAGAATGAACTGTAGGAAGACTCTTGCTCATCAACCTCTCACTCAGCTCATGTGCAGCCTTATTGGTAAAAGTAAGTGAAAGAATCTTATTTGGATCAACTTTCTTTTCATTAATAAGATATGCAATGCGTGAAATTAAGGTATGGGTTTTACCAGTACCCGCACCAGCTATAATCCGGACTGGTCCGTCTGTTGATCTTACTGCTTTTTGTTGATCGGGGTTTAACATTTTAGGTTGTAGGCTTGTAGGACGTAGGCTTGTAGGTATTTACTTAGGGCTGTAGGGTTGTAGGTTGTAGGCTTGTAGGGATCTATTATAATCCTACATCCTACACTCCTACATCCTACTTCCTAAATTAACATCCTACAGGCCTATATCCTACATACTAAAATAATTTCATCTGCTCCTTCGTCATCAACTCATCCGGTTGGAAGATTGTAATTATACCATACTCCCCATCATACCCGGGCTTAACAATAACTCTACCGCTACGCATACGATCTATCGCCTCACCGATCATTTGATTAACTGCAGATATATCTTCGATTGGTGCATCTTTTAAAATATAAAACTCAGGACCGACTTCTTTTAATAATTCCTGATAAAGTGCATCCACTTTTTTGCTGGCAGGGCCAACTTGTAAGATCTCTGAAATTAATTCAGTTAACGGAATTATATACCAAACATTGCGCGCAGTTTCCGGCTTAAAACCCATTGGGCGATCTGCAATATCGTTTACTCTATGAAGAACGCCGACTGTAATTTTTTTACCGGTTTTTTGAGAAATAAATTCCATCTTTTTGGTTTCCGCCGGCTCTAAGCATAAATTTTCATTTCTAATTCCATCCGCATGATATTTACCTTCTTCCGGATAAAATTCAATTGTGCCGGCAATCTTACCATGATCGTTCCGTAATGCATTTAGAATTTCCGGATACGTCATCTCACAATCAAAAACCGTAGCCTCGCGGCCGAGTTTTTGTGGTGAATGCGCATCAGAACTGGATACCAATACATATTTATCATTTTGACTCAATCGCCAGTTCATCGGAGGATCAGATGACAAGCCAGTTTCTAGCGCGCAAATATGATCCGACATTTCATCAAAGCACTCCTCAATACTATCAAAGCCGGACTGTGAGCCAAAAATTGCAAAATGTGGTGTCCAAACGTGCGCAGGAATCAATTGGATATCAGGTGAAATAGAAAGTAATAATTTTAATAGTTCTTTGCTGTCCATTCCAATAATAGGACGACCATCAGAATTTATATTCCCTATTTTATCTAATTCAATATTAATTTTTGCAACTACATTTAAATTAGGGGCAAGAATTACATGATGAACTTTTCTGCACTTATCGCCAACACGACCCACATTTTTTTTATAAATAAGACTAATTTCTGTACTTAAAATAAACTGCACATCGCGTTTGCAACTTTCTGGAATATAAACTTCATGTTTATCTATAAAATCTTCCTTTAATTTATAAATTCCTTCAGCAGACTCCTCCAGCTGTTCGTGTAAATCTTTGAACCACGATGGATGTGTAAAATCCGCAGTTGCCACAAGGTCGATGCCCTTTAGCTGGCACCATGCATTGATATTTGGAAGATCCAAATTCTTACTGCAAGCCCGTGAATATTTTGAGTGAATGTGTAAGTCGGCTATGAACATAGTCATATTGTAACCAAATTGTTTCCAAATTGTAACCAAATTGTAACAAGCTTGTATTTAGAAGATAAATATGATATAATTTAAAGATTTTAATATAATGCGATGACAGAAAAACCAAAAAACATTGAGTATGACGAACCATTAGATATGATAGATTCAAGCAATCTAATAGAGGGAGATATCCTAGTAATTGCAACGAGCGATGATGAAGTTTATGAATTCAAAGTAGAGCAAAATATCGAACATGTACTCATTGTTAGGCACATTAATTGTGATCAAGATTCTCAACAAACTGGAATAATTAACAATAAAACAATACAGTGTGGAGAACCTCTGTATACAAAATTTCCACCGCCATTAAGCAGGACTGCAAATATAGAACAAATAATGGTTACAAATCCAAACCTGAGTGATGAAGATGCATTTGATCAACGCGTTACAACAAGATTTGTTCGAGAAGACATTGAACAGGCAGTTACACCACCTGAAGTTGTAGCAATAGGAGATTCCAACGGAAGCTATGAAACATATATTTGGAATTTGAAAAAAACAGGTTTAATAGATGAAGATACAAATTGGATTGGTGGAAATAGAAGGGTTGTAATTCATGGGGATATATTAGCAGACAGGGCATGTGATGGCCTGCAAATTTTACATAAAAATGCTGAACTTCGTAAGCAAGCTCAGGAGGCAGGTGGGGATATAACAATCCTCGCAGGTAATCATGATGATTTTATGTTTTCATTTTTATTAAACAGAGGAGGAGTACATGATAATGGGCTACAAGCTAGCTTAACTAATAAACAAGGTGAAGGACTTAGAGAATTGACATTATTTAGTGGCGATAGACAAATGAGAGAATCTTTATATGTACAAGGCGAAGACGGCGATATAACTTATGATGAATTAAGTGCACTATTGATTAAAAAAAATATGGGATACCCTACGTTGCCTACAATAGAAGAGTTTGATCAAATTGATGAAATAGACGCTAATATGAGAAAAAAAGGTAGCAGATTTGACCGTGAAGAAATTTTAGAAAATATGAGAAATGACGATTATGGAAAAATGATTTTAGAAGAAATGTGCAATATGAAATTATGCGAACGCATTGACAATACTCTTTATGTACATTCAGACCCTACTAATGAAATGCTGGGAATGCTTTTAAGAACCGGCGTGGATAGTGTTAATAATGATTTCCAAACAGCTATGAGGAAAACATTACTAGAAGGTGAACAATATAACGACAACTATAACAACATATTTGACACTTTCTTGAGTACAAATAATCGATCTTTTGCGAAAGCACTGGATAGAGATGGAAAAATGCATGAAGATAAAATTAGCTTAAAACCCGGTCTTGTAAAAATGTTAAAAGAAAGAACTGGTATTGATAAAATAGTATTTGGCCATAGTGATTTAAAAAAAGGGCAAAGAAAAATTGAAATAGAAGGTGTTAAATTTATAAACGTTGATCAGAGTTCACTTAAAGGAGGTAAGCAAACTATCTCTGCGGCAAGATTGCGAGCGGACGGAAGAGTTGTTACGGGTACCGAGCGGCATATTGCGATAGGCAGTGATCAAAATAGCAGTGCAACATCGAGTATGTAATATTGATGCAATATATTCTCCATATAGGTTAAATGTCATACTTGCTCATTTTTAGCGTAAGAGATATTATTACATCATAATTAATCCTAATGAAAAATGATTAAAACAGATAACCTAAGAATTGAAACTTTCACCAAATTAATTTCTCCAAATGAAATACGGGCGCAAATTCCTGTTTCAGATACGGCAAGTAATGTCATAAATAAAGGTAGAGAAAGTTTTTGTAATATATTAAACTATAAAGATGATCGCTTTGTAGTTATTGCAGGCCCTTGTTCTATTCATGATACAAAAGCAGCTATGGAATATGCTGGTAAATTAATGGAATTGAAAAAGAAATTTGATGACAAATTATTAATTATGATGAGGGTTTATTTTGAAAAGCCCCGCACTACAACAGGTTGGAAAGGCTTGGTTAACGATCCGCATTTAAATAATACTCAAGACATGGCAACCGGACTTAAAATAGCAAGAAAGTTATTAATAGATATTGCAGAGCTTGGCCTGCCGACCGCAACAGAACTACTTGACCCAATAACCGCTGCGTATATTGCCGAGTTGGTATCTTGGGCTGCAATAGGTGCGAGAACAACTGAATCACAAACACACAGACAGATGACAAGTGGGCTCTCTGTACCTATTGGTTTTAAAAATAATACAGATGGAAATCTGGATGTTGCCATAAATGCGATAGCGTCTGCAAAAAGCTCTCATAGCTTTCTGGGAGTTGATGATGATGGCAATTGTTCAATAATCAAAACAACCGGCAATGACAATGCTCACATAATTTTAAGGGGTGGCAAAAAAGGTCCAAATTATCATATTGAAGATATTGAGAAGTGTGAGGCTAAATTAAAAGAGAAAAAAACTGCCCCAAAAATAATGGTTGATTTAAGTCATGCAAACTCGGGTAAAAAACCTGAAAGGCAAAAAATGGTGCTTAACGATATAATTGCGCAAAAAAAAGCTGACCCATCCGCAGTAGCATTGGGCAGAGAAGGTAACAAATCAATTTTTGGAGTAATGATAGAGAGTAACTTATCTGAAGGTAATCAAAAAATTACCAATGGAACCAGTGATCTCAAATACGGTGTATCTGTTACCGATGCATGTATAGGGTGGGAGGAGACTGAAAAAATGTTGGGTGAATTATATGCGGCTTTTTAATCTAAAAAAATGCAGTTTATTGAAAATCCTAAAAATTAACCATTAAAAGACTTCCACAATTTCTTTTTTTCTGGTAAACTTTTTCCGCTACTTTTTCTAGTGCTGTAGTCCTGTAGTGCTGTAGTCCTTTTGTGCTGATTAATTCATCAGATAGGACGAAAGCATGAAGGCACGACAGCACGAAGGCACTATTATAATTAACAAATAAGACGTGAGCGAAGATAAAGAAAACAACAAACCAGAGACGGATGCTAATGAATCCGAAAAAGAAAATACTAACCCCGAAGAAGCTACAGAATCTGCTGACAAAGGCGATGATGGCCAAGATATAATTAGGACAGATATTGGTAATATAAATGATCGTGATATTGTAACTGAAATGCAGGAGAGTTATCTGGATTACGCGATGAGTGTGATTGTTTCACGTGCACTTCCGGATGTTCGTGATGGATTAAAACCAGTACATCGAAGGATTCTTTATTCAATGCACGAACTCGGATTACGATCCAGTGCTAAATTCCGAAAATCCGCAGCGGTTGTTGGTGATGTTTTAGCCAAATATCATCCACATGGCGATACCGCAGTTTATGATTCTATGGTTCACATGGCGCAGGATTTCAAAATGCGATATCAACTAATATTTGGCCAGGGTAACTTTGGCTCAATGGATGGAGATAATGCAGCGGCAATGCGTTACACCGAAGCTAAAATGCGAAAAATCAGTGATGAAATTTTAGCTGATATTGAAAAGGATACTGTCGACTTTAGACCAAACTATGATGGAAGATTGAAAGAGCCATGTGTATTACCTAGTCGTATACCAACCCTTCTTCTAAACGGAACTATGGGTATTGCTGTAGGTATGGCGACCAACATTCCACCACACAATCTAAAGGAGGTAATGAATGCAGTGCTTCATTTAATAAAAAACCCTGAAAGCACAATTGACGATTTAATGACATTTATAAAAGGTCCTGATTTTCCAACAGGAGGCCTTGTTTATGATATAGAGGCTATAAAAACCGCCTATGCTACAGGTCGTGGAAGTGTTGTAATGCGTGGCAGAGCTGAAATAGAAGAAATGAAAGGTGGTAAATTTCGCATAATAATTACAGAAATTCCTTACCATGTTAATAAAGCCGCTCTAGTGGAAAAAATAGCTGCATTAATTCAATCTAAAACTATCAAAGGAATATCTGATCTACGTGATGAATCCAGCAGAAAAGGTGTGCGTGTTGCGATAGAATTAAAGCGCGATGCTTATCCTAAAAAAGTCTTAAACCAACTTTATAAACATACCTATCTACAAACATCATTTGGCTTTAATGTAATTGCTTTGATAAATGGCATTCAACCACGATTACTTGATTTAAAAGTAATACTTGAGCAATTTATAAAACATCGCCAAGAAGTAGTACGAAGAAGAACTGAATTTGAGCTAAGGGTTGCAAAGGCACGCGCACATATTCTTGAGGGATTAAAAATTGCATTAGATCATATCGATGAAGTAATCGCATTAATCAAAAAATCTGAAACCAAAGAAATCGCGAAAGAAGGATTAATGAAAAAGTTCAAATTAACAGAAATTCAGGCAAAAGCAATTCTGGAAATGCGACTTCAGACATTAGCCGGGTTGGAAAGGAAAAAGATAGAAGATGAGTTAAAAGATAAATTAGACTTTATTAAAGAGTGTGAAGATATCTTGGGAAAACCTGAAAGAATACTTAAAATTATCTCTGATGAAACTCAGGAAATTATTGATAAATATGGTGATAAACGCAAAACCGAAGTTGTGCCAAATGCTATTGGCCAATTTGATGTTAAGCAATTAATTCCGGATGAGCCAATGGTAGCAATGATAACCAAAGGCGGTTACATTAAACGCTTATCTCCTTCTGTTTATCGTACACAAGGACGCGGAGGAAAAGGTGTTATTGGCATGACGACAAAGGAAGAAGATGAAATTTCACAAATCATTCACACCAGAACTCATAATAACCTGCTCTTCTTTACCGACAAAGGCCGTGTTTTCCGATTACCGGTTTATGAAATCCCTCAAGCAAGCCGTACTGCGCGTGGTCAGGCTGTGGTAAATCTTTTGCAACTTATAGATAAAGAAAATGTTACGGTGATGTTCGACGATTCTGAATTAGCAGAAGCAAACTACCTATTTATGGCTACACAAAAAGGAACTGTTAAAAAGACAAAAATAGAAGATTTTGCAAAAGTTCGTAAATCCGGTCTCATAGCAATTAAATTACGCCCTGATGATTTATTAAAATGGGTTAGGCCAACAAAAGATGGGAATCAGGTAGTTCTTATTACACATGAAGGTAAATGTATTAGATTTAAACAAAGTGATGTTCGCTCTATGGGACGTAACAGTATGGGGGTACGCGGAATTAGATTAAAAAGCGGTGATCATGTAGTACAAATGGATGTTGTTAAAGATGAAGAAAACAGTAGACTTTTGGTAGTAATGGAAAACGGATTAAGTAAAGGTACCAAAATTACTAATTATCGCTTCCAGGGTCGTGGCGGAACTGGCGTAAAAACCGCAACCATTACTGCAAAAACTGGCAAAATAGTAGGTGCTAGAATATTGGAAAAACAATCAATAGGTGATCTTATTATAATATCTAAAAGTGGACAAATGATCCGCTTACCATTAAACGAAATCCCTTCAATCGGCCGTGCAACACAAGGCGTTTATGTAATGAGAATGAAAGGGAAAGATAAAGTCGCATCTATTTCTCTTATTTTGGAAGATACAAAAGAGGAGGAAAAAGCTGAGAAGCTACCATTGAAATAAGTTAACATTTAACAATCATCATTTAGCATTTCTGATTAATTAAGCCGTTTAAATGTTAAATGTTAAATAATAAATGATAAATAGAATTTGACCTTTCCTCACTTCCCCACTATCATAAAAGTGTCATTTTAAACATACTCCAATGTATAAAAAATTATTTCAAATCATAGCAGTTGCCTTTCTGGTATCATCAACACTAATTATCACTCCTACTTTTGCTGCCACATACAGCAAGGATCTTTCAATTACCTCAAATGATATTCAATTTCCAAAAAATGTTATAAAAGGGCAAAAAATTAAAATTTATGCCTCTGTTAAAAATAATTCCAAATATGATCTTGGGGGTATAGTAAAATTTTATAACGAAAGGACTGGTAAATATATTGGTGCCGACCAGCCAATTTCTGTTGTACCAGGTAAGCCTGATGATGTTTTTCTTGAATGGAATGCAGACACAAGTGGTTATCATACAATTGCTGTGAGGCTTATACCCTGGGAAACGAAATTAGATGATCCAAGCAACAATAAGGTTACAAAAAAAGTTTTTATTGATATAGATAGCGACAAGGATGGTAAAGGAAACCAAATAGATACAGATGACGATAACGATGGTGCGGCAGATAAGGATGATGCTTTTCCTTTAGACCCTAAAGAAAGTCAGGATACAGATAATGATGGTATTGGTAACAACGAAGATGCTGATGATGATAATGATGGTGTTCCTGATACTCAGGACGCATTCCCTGTCGATAAAAAAGAAACTAAAGATACAGATAATGATGGAGTTGGCGATAATACGGATGTATTTCCATATGATGTTAAAGAGTATAAAGATAGTGATAAAGACGGACTTGGCGACAATGCAGATCCTAACGATAAAAACCATGGACCAATTCCAACAATTAATTCATCTGGCTCAAAAGTAAATATCGGGAAAGAACTTACATTTAATGCTATTAAATCACGTGATCCGGACGGAAAAGTTGCAAAATATGAATGGAATTTTGGAGACGGAAAAATTGGAACAGGGGTTGTTACAAACCATAAATTTGCAAAATCCGGAAAATATGTAGTTACTTTAAAAGTTACTGATGACCAAGGTGAAAGCCGAACACAACAAATGCAAGTTCAGGCTGGCTACAGCATAACGTTTATTATTATGCTAGGAGTAACTATTATACTTATATTGCTTCTTATAGTAGTAACGATATTTATCTACAAACGATTCTTTCTTGTAGAAAAAAAGAAAGCTAAAAGAAAAAAGAAGTAAATTCTATTGCATAAATGGGTTATTTAGGATAAAATCTTCAAGCTGTTTTAAATATTAACAATGAAATGTGTCTAGCCCTGTTGTGTATCAATAGGGAAATGCTTGAATTACTTGAAAAGTCCTGGTGGTGAACCGCACGTACTTTTCTGCGTAATTCATCCTCACTACGCTGCCCATGAACCAGGCGCTTCGCTTCGGTTTATGGTTGCTCCGTTCAGAACGCATTTCTCGCTACTTAAAATGAAAACCGACCTTCATCCTACATATCATAAGACTAAAGTAACATGTGCCTGTGGCGCAAAATTTGAATTTGGATCTACTATGGAAGAATATACTGTAGAAATTTGTTCAAAATGCCATCCTTTTTACACTGGTAAACAAAAACTAGTAGATACTGCTGGTCGTGTAGATAAATTTAGAGCGCGCATGGAAGTTGCTAAAAAACGAAAGGAAGAGGAAGATGCTCGCAATAAAGCTAAAAACAAGAAAGAAAGTGTAGAGGAAAAAATGACTCGCAAGGCTCAGGAAAAGGAGGAGGAGAAAAAAGAAGAAAAAGCTAAAAAAGAGGAATCCAAAAAGAAGGCAGCTAAGAAGAAGGCGGAAAAAATTACTGTGAAACCAGCTAAGGAGGAGGTGAAAGAGAAAAAAAAGGTGGCTAAGAAGGCAAGTAAGAAGAAGTAATGTTACACCCGTTTGTCATCCCGACTTGTCGGGATCCATACAATGAAGTAATGGTTATATAGCTAATATACTAACCATCTTATTTGCTGATATTGCGAAAATATTCGCATATTCGGTAAATCTGGTTATTAGCAAAAGGGTAATAATATGATTCACTTACTACGTGGATCCTGAAACAAGTTCAGGATGACAATGAGGGGTAATTTCCCTCACGAGCCATTCAGATTTCTTAACTACTTATAACCTTTTTTATTTTCTCCTGAAAAACCTCCCTATCAAATCCCTCAGCAATCGCCCGGATTTTTTGGTGATCGTAATGCTTTTCATTGGCCAACAAGCGAGCAAGTCCGTCCTCTAGAGATTGAGGTGTTTGGTGGTAGAAAAATTCACCACTTACACCAGCTTGTATACTCTCTGTTACACCCCCAACACCATATGCAAGGACCGGCTTACCAGCCGCCATGGCTTCCACAGGTGTAATGCCAAAATCCTCCTCACCAGGAAAAATGAATGCACGGCAATGTTCATAGTAGTCACGGACAGCATGGTCATCTTTGTAGCCAAGAAACTCGATATTATCTTTTGCAATGGACTCAAGATACTTTCGCTGTGCCCCATCCCCTATTATAATAAGTTTACGTCGAATTTTATTAAATGTGTGAATCGCCAATTCAATGCGTTTAAATGGGGTAAGTGCGGATACAATTAAAAAATAATCCTCATGACTATCAGTTGGCGTAAATCTTTTGACGTCAACGGGTGGATAAATTACATCACAATCACGTCGCCAGTACTTGCAAATGCGTTTCTGAACGTGTTTTGAGTTAGCAATGAGTACATCAGGGCGACCAGAAGTCATAAAATCCCACTGACGAATCTTATTTAGTTTGCTCGCAATCAAAAACTTCATCAATTTAGAGTAATTTTTAGTGTATTGATGCGTATAATCCCACGCATATCTCATGGGTGAGTGGCAATAGCAAATATGTTTTACGTGATCCGGTGTTTTAATGCCATGCATAAAAGCTGAACTGCTCGAAATTACCACGTCATACTTACTAAAATTCCATTTTTCGACTGCCTCGGGCATTTTTGATAATAAAAATTTTGGCGGAACCTTGAGTTTATACCACTTTTGCAGATCACTTGTGTGTAATTTTTTAGACGGCGACACTTCTCCGTCTCCAAAAAGCGTATAAACAGGTGCTTTTGGATACATTCCGCACAACTCCGATAAAACTCTCTCAGCACCGCCGAATTTTATTAGCATTTCGTGAGCAAGAGCTATTTTCATATTTTTACGCTAAAAAAACAATAATATTATAGCGTAATAAATATGGATCTCCATATATTTTAACCAGCAGTCTCTTGTATCAAACGATCTACCTCTTCAGGCGGCATAGTTTTTCCGCTACCTGAGCTTTCAAAATCATTCGCCTCCAAAGTTAATCTTCTTATCTTATCTCCTGTATCGCGATATCTAAATTTAACTTCAGCATCCTCATCTCTCGATGCTACTTCTTTTGATCTATCCGATCCTTTCTGTAAAACACTTTCAACACTACGACGCTCTCTTTTCCAGTCGGTTCCTTTTAATGGATGTTTTCCAAATAATGAATCTTCCGAACCCACACCATCAACAACGATTGCAACTTCTTTAGTGCCCTTATGATACGATAGTTCTACATTAAGAACTCTTCCAAACCGTTCACTGTGATCCACATTAAAAACTTTTATAACAGCACCTCTAAGTAATCCTATAGGTGCATCTGCCCTTTCCTCTCCCATGCTTCTTTCTAAACGCTGTATTTCAACGTGGTTATTAGTGTTATAATATTGATCTCCGGATCGAACTGATTCAATATCCTCTAAATCAAGGCATTCACCTTGGTCTGTTGGTATTTCTGCTGACATAATAATTAAACATTAAAAATTAAGGTTAAAACTTATCATAATATTACCCCAAAAACAACAAACTTGACAGATTTTGGACTAATTTTGTCAAGTTTTTGTCAAGTAGAGGTGGTAAATGAGGAATACGGTTTTTTGTCTAAATGAAATAATATTATACGATTTGTCATCCCGCACTTGATGCGGGATCCATGTGATTAATGGTTGGTATTATTACTTATTTACTAATAATCAGATAATCTGTATTGGCGAATATTTTCGCAATACCTGCTAATGAGATGATTAGTGTATTAGTAATATAATCATAATCCTACCATCTGGATCCCGCATCAAGTGCGGGATGACAATGGATTGTATAATCCTACATATCATCAGATTGCAAAGGGGTTTCTATTGACATTTATCTAAAAATATGGTAAATTAGTATCTATAAAATAAATAATTTCTTCCTCTATCCAACTAACTTCTGATACGCTATTATTGCAGCGTTAAAATCAAATTAAAAAATACATGGACATTCCAGTTATTGTAATCGCAGTTATACTACTTTATTTACTCTTTCTATTCTTCCGATCCATCAGGATGAGCGTGCAAAATGCAAAAATAGAAAGTACTGTTCTTAGGGTTGCTGTATCTAAGCTAAACGAGCGTGGTCCTATTGTTGCTGAACAAATTTATGCAGCATTGCATGGCTTAGAGGGTAATTATTCATGGATCGACTACCTTACTGGTAAACCAAAGCCAAGGGTCAGCCTTGAAATTGCATCCATAAAAAATGTAATCTACTTTTTCATCTGGACACCTCATAAATATAAAAATGTAATCGAAAGTCAAATTTACGCGCAATATCCGGATGTAGAAATCGAGGAAGTGGAGGATTATACAAAAGAAGCATTTGCAGTTTTCGAGGCAGAAATTCAAACATCCGGCAAAAAATCCGGCTCAACTGAATTGGCAGCATATGATCCAAAAAATAATATTATTGATGCAAAGGCATCAAGGTCTGCAATGAGGAATGCCGTAACTGCAGAGCTTGAGTTTACAGATCCTGCAGTTTATCCGGTAAAAAGATATCCTCAATTTGAGGATAAACTGACGCGATTGGCCACTGAATCTATTGCAGGTGTAACGGCTACACTCTCTAAATTAAATGCAACAGATGAGCAGGCATGGGTACAAATTACTATGGAGCCTGTTGGAGATTGGTGGAGAAAACGTGGTCTTAAGTGTCTTAAAATTGTAAGTAATGGTCTTTTCGAAAATATCTTCTGGCTAAAAAAACTGGCTACCAGAATTTATTTAGCTCGCGGATTTTGGAAGAGAACTTTTTACAGCCCATTATATATACTTTTTTGGATACTTCGTGGTTTCAGAACCGGAGAAATACCTGGTCAAAAATCCATGAGTAAATATGACGAAGATGAATTAGATGAACAAACAACAAGGTCTCATGAAAGAGAAGACCCTATTTCAGCTGCTGTAGACAAAGTTACAAAACTGACTTTTGATACAAATATAAGAATTGTTTACATTCCAAGACCTGAAAACAGAGACTTAGCACAAGTGAAACTAAATGAAATTGCAGGAAGCTTTCGCCAGTTTAATATGCCTAATATGAATGGTTTCCAGGTTGGTAAAATTAATAAAAATAATTTACAGGTTGTAAGACGCTTTCAGCAACGCTTGGTAATAAAGCCAATGATTATGAATGTTGAGGAATTGGCCACCATTTTCCATATGCCCTCCAAAGATGTTGGTACTCCTAATGTATTCTGGGTTAATTCCAGAAGGCTTGAGCCGCCACACGACCTGCCTGCCGTTGGAAATGTACCGGATGAAGAATTGACCATTATTGGAGAAACGAACTTTCGCGGGCACCGTCAAAGATTTGGAATTAAGACAGTGGATCGCCGAAGGCATATATATATAATAGGTAAAACCGGTATGGGTAAATCCGTTCTTCTGGAAAACATGATAAGAAGTGATGTGGAACAAAAAAAAGGCGTAGCTGTTATAGATCCACATGGTGATCTTGCCGACGCTGTTGTTGATTTTGTACCATCGCATAGAATAAATGATGTAGTAATTCTGGACCCTTCAGATATATCTCATCCATTTGCGTTTAATATGCTGGAAAGCGGTGATGATCCGAACAAAAGGAACTTGATTGCATCCGGACTACTTGGTGTATTTAAAAAAATGTATTCCGAAAGTTGGGGACCACGTTTAGAGCATATTTTGAGGAATTGTTTGCTCGCACTAGCAGAAACCCCAAACACTTCCATGATGGGTATTATGCGAATTCTTGTAGATGATAAATATCGTAAAAAAATTGTAGAAAAACTTAGTAATCCTATGGTTAAAAGTTTTTGGGTAGATGAGTTTGGTAAAATGCAGGATCGAATGAGAACAGAAGCAATATCCCCTATTCAAAATAAAGTTGGACAATTTTTATCATCTTCAATGATTCGTAACATTGTAGGTCAGGTAAAATCAACAGTTAATATTAGATTTATGATGGATACCGGAAAAATTGTTGTTGTGAATCTTTCGAAAGGTAAAATTGGTGAAGATAATTCAAGTCTTCTCGGTTCTATGCTTATTACTAAATTTCAATTAGATGCGATGAGTCGTGCAGATACAGCGGAAAAAGATCGTAAAGACTTTTATTTATACGTGGATGAGTTCCAAAATTTTGCTACTGATGCCTTTGCAACTATTCTATCTGAAGCTCGTAAGTATAAACTCAATCTAACAATGGCTAATCAGTATGTTGCACAAATGCCAGATGAAGTAAGGGATGCTGTATTTGGTAATGTAGGTACAACACTGAGTTTTCAGGTTGGATTTGATGATGCAGAATATTTTTCTAATCAATTCTCTGAAGAAGTTTTACCAAACGATATTGTATCTTTGCCTAAATATAATTGTTATACAAAGTTGATGATTGATGGCATGCCAAGTAAAACATTTTCTTTCAGCACCTTACCACCCCCTGCACCAAGTGATGATGAAGGACGAAAGGAAAAAATCATTCGCCTCTCGCGCGAGCGATACTGTACTCCACGTGAAGTTGTTGAAGATAAAATTTCACGTTGGGCAGAAGCAGGAAAGCTGGAAAGTGGGAAGAGGAAAAGTTTAGGAGAAGGGAAGAAAAAGAAAACTGATAAACCGAATACAGCGCAATCGTCAGGTGGCGCTGTAGGGGACGCACATGTGCGTCCCAAAGATGACAAAAAAACCAAAAAACCAACTGATAAGAAACCGGAAAAAGGTAAAAAGAGGAAGAGGGGGAAGAAATAACTTTTAGTGCTATAGTGCTTTAGTGCTGTAGTCCTGTGGTTCTCTACTATTAGGACAAGAGCACGACAGCACGACAGCACGACAGGACTAAAAAATGAACAAACTAATAGGTATCATCGGAGGAAAAGGTGAAATGGGCAAATATTTTGCTGATTTTTTTGAGCAAAATGGATATAAAGTTATCATCAGTGATAAACGAACCAAATTGACCAATATTCAATTAACCAAAAAAGCTGATGTGGTTATTGTTTCCGTGCCAATCGGAGTTACAGAAAAAGTAATTAATGAAGTCGCCCCATATATTAAAAAAGATGGGCTGCTTTTAGATTTTACATCTCTTAAGGTCTTCCCGATGAAGGTGATGAGCAAGGTAAAAGGATCATATCTTGGCTGCCATCCACTTTTTGGCCCAACAACCTCAATTGAAGGTCAGATGATAATTTTATGCAAAGGTAAAGGAAATAAATGGTATAAATGGTGGAAGGAGCTTCTGATAAAAAATAAAGTTGTTGTGCGTGAGCTTACAGCAAAAAAACATGATAATTTAATGGCATATATTCAATCATTAACTCATTTTAGCTATCTTGCACTTGCAGATACACTACGCGAGAGTGGCCTTAAATTAAATGAACTTTTAGAATTTCACAGCCCGATATACAGAATGAGAATGGATGTAATGGGGCGAATACTAGACCAAGACCCAAATCTTTATGCCCAAATACAAATTCAAAATCCAGACAGTTTAAAGGTAATGAATAATCTTATTAGATTATCCGAAGAGTGGATAAAAATTGTGGAAACAAAAGACACAAAAAAATTTGAAAAAAGATTCTTAAATTCATCAAAGTATTTTGGAAAATTCAAACAAAAGGCATCTGAAGAATCTGACTTTTTAATTGAACAGATGAACAGAAAAAAATTAATGGATGGAGTAATAATTAAAAAATCAAAACCTAATAAATCATATAGTCTTGTTGCACTTGGCCCGAAAAATACTTTTTCCAGCTTAGCTGCCAAAAACTATAATCCAAAAGCAAAAATTTGGTATGCAGATACAATTTCAGAAGTATTTGAAGTCGTAAAAAAAGGATTAATAAAAAAAGGGATTGTGCCGATTGAAAACAAGTTAACAGGCACTGTAACAGAAACTTCTGATAATTTATTTGAATCAAATTTAAAAATTCAGGAAGAATTCAGTCTATCTGTACACCACTTCTTAGCAACAATTGATAAAATTCCTTTAAAAGAAATTACAACCGTATATTCGCATACACAACCGCTTAGACAATGTAAAAAATATTTGAAAAAGAAGCTTCCAAATGCAGAACTTATTGCAATGCCTAGTACAACAGCTGCACTAAAAAAGGTTGAGTCAGAAAATCTATACAATGTAGCTGTCATTTGCGGAAAAGAGGCTATAAAAGATTTTCAAATGAAGGTGATGGAAAAGAATATTGAAGATTACAAACACAACACCACCCGCTTTTTGGTTGTTGAAAAAGGGAAAATACGAAATGTCAAATGCCAAATGACAATGCGAAATCAGAAATCAGAAATGCGAAATAAAGTTTCAATAGCCTTCTATTTCTCAGCCGATGCCCCAGGTACGCTACACCAGGTTCTTGGTGAATTTTCGAATGCTAAAGTAAATATGACGCGCATTGAGTCATCTGCCAACCCTACAATACCTGGCGGTCATGTTTTTTATATTGATTTTGAAGGTTCAGTAAATGATTCACATGTTAAAAAAATGCTCACAAGGATTAAGAAACTTGTGGAAAAAATGAAGATATTGGGGTGTTATTAATTAAACAGTTGTATCCTCAATAAAACTTCTAAGTATTTCTGATGTTGTTTCTTTGTCAAATTTTGGAGTGTCTTCATCTGGAAAAAATTCAACTTCTACGATAATTTCAGAGTCTTTTCTATTTCTCCGCTCATATTTTCGCCTCATATCGGCAGGAATGCAATGATATAAAATTATTTGGTCCTCTGGCTCTAAAGATCTAATAAATTTAATACGGGAATCACCTGATATCTTTCTTAAAACATCAAATAAAAGTATTGAACTGTCTGCATTTAAACCAGCATCTACTATAGTTTGAGCTAATATAATTTTTGTTACCTCTCCAGTTTCTTCATTACATATCAATGTATTAATTAAGCTAATGCGAATTTCTTCAGATAATACTTTAAAAACATCTAAAAATGCTTCGGAATTCTTAGGATCTAAACCAAGTTGAGCTATAGAATATGCTAAATTTTTTCTTACAGATTTTGCCATTCTGATTAAAAATAAAACCCTGGATCCACTTTTGGATTCTATAAAAGCTACTACTTCTGCATCACATAAATTTTCAGTTATTGTTTTTGAATAACCAGAGGACATAATTTTAAAATATTTTATAGTTATATCTGTGTTATTTGAGAGTCAACCATAGAATTTAATACAAAATCAGGCTTGCCATCAGACCTCCTGTCAAATCTAACGTTCCATAATACACCTGTTGCCCTGTCACGAAATCTAAAATATACAAACTGAAGATGATTCTTTAGCTCTTGTGGTAAATTTAGTACAAAAAAATGCTTTATAAGGGTATACATTATAAACATCTTTTTATTTATTTGTCAATTATTTCTTTTAAATTAAGCAGCTTGACTATCTGATTCTGCGCCTGATTTAGTATCTAAGCCTGAAATTTGTTGCTCTAAACCATCAAAAAGACTCCTTTCTAAATTTTCTTTATCTCTGGAGTCCATTTCCTTTAATCGATCTGTTAATTTTTTAGACCTTAGCGCTCTTTTTAATAAAAATTTATTCTCTTTATGCGTACTCAGCAAAAGAGCCTGAGCCTCACCCATCTTGCCTTGCTTCTTTAGGGCAACAGATTTATTAAATAATTCCATAACTCTATCATAATCTTCTGTTGAAATTTCTACATCAGGATTCTGCAAGGTGCTTAATACCTGCTTCCTTGTCATGCTTGATATTTTTTTCCAAAATACCTTTTCAGCAACTACTGCCTTACGAGCCTGTTCAGCCTTACGGGTTTGTTCAGCTTCATATGCCTCCTCACCCAAAGAAAGAACACCTGCATGCTCATCAAGATCACCTTCACCTTCAGGCTGATTTAATTCCTCTTCAGCGATATTTCCTACAACCCTGTAAACTTCCCTTGCATCATCCTGTGCATTTTTCACTTCACCCCCTAATGCTAATGCCTCAGCATAAGCAGGATCATCTGGTCCAAATCCATGCTCTGCCTTTAGTGGTTCTTGCTGTTGCGTATTCATGGTTTTTATATTTATTTTTAAATTTTAAGTCAAATTAATGACTCTTTTATTATATTATAGCACATATTAAAGAAAAAAGCAAGCTTCAAACACTTGAAAAGGGATAAATTGTGGTAAAATGCCTCTGCTATTTCCAATTGGTGATCCAATTGGGGATCCAATTGATTTAAGCAAATATGAATTTATTAGTTACTGGTGGGGCTGGTTTCATCGGTTCCAATTTTATACGTTACATGTTGGGTAAATATCCGGATTATAAGATTATCAATCTGGATAAACTTACTTATGCAGGAAACTTAGATAACACATCTGATTTTGCAGATAATCCAAATTATTCCTTTACTGAAGGTGATATCGCAGATTCTGACTTAGTTAATAATTTAGCCGCTAAAACCGATGTAATTATCAATTTTGCTGCAGAGACCCATGTAGATAATAGCAATAAAAATATTGATCCTTTTATGGATACAAATATTATGGGTGTTAAAATATTAATGGAAGCTTCCCTAAAACATAATCATAAGCGCTTTATTCAGATATCTACAGATGAAGTTTATGGAGACAAAAAAGAAGGATTCTTCACAGAAACATCCATTCTAAATCCCAGTAATCCTTATTCTGCATCTAAGGCCAGCGCAGAAATGTTAGTTATGGCTTACGTTCGAACACATAAACTGCCAGCTATAACCTCCCGATGCTCAAATAATTACGGAAAATATCAATATCCTGAAAAAATAATCCCATTTTTTATTAAAAAATTAATAAACGGTGAAAGAGTACCACTATATGGTGATGGTTCGAATATACGCGATTGGTTACATGCAAAAGACCACTGTAGTGCAATTGATTTAATTTTACATAAAGGTAAAATTGGGGAAATTTACAATATTGGAGCAAGTAATGAGCATACTAACTTGGAAATTGTAAAAAAAATGCTCAAAATTCTTGATTTACCAGGGGATAGAATTGAATTTGTAGAAGATCGCCCAGGCCATGACATTCGCTACGCTATTGATGCATCAAAAATCCAAAATGAACTTGGTTGGAAACCTACTGTTGATTTTGAAGAAGGATTCCTTAATACTGTGCTTTGGTATAAAAATAACTATTAACAATTTCGCATCTCAGATTTCAGATTTCGCATTGTCATTTTACAATTAGCATTTAACAATTACCAACTAATCAAATAAATGCAAAATGAAAAAATGATGAATTAGAATGCGAATTCAGAAATGCGAAATGCGAAATAAAATTTTTACTTCATAAAAATTTTATATGTGTGGAATATTCGGATACATAGGTAAACGAGACAACGCCCTTGAGGTGGTTATAAAAGGTTTACAAAAACTGGAGTATCGAGGATATGACTCTTGGGGTGTAACAACAGATTTAAATGATGAATTATTTTGCAAAAAAAGTATTGGGAAAATATCTGATGTAAGCTTGGATGATTTTAAGGATAAGAATGCCAATCTAGCCATAGGACATACACGTTGGGCAACGCATGGAGGAGTTACGGATGCAAATGCTCACCCACATTTTGACAAAGAGAAAACAGTCGCCGTAGTACACAATGGCATTATTGAAAATTATCTTGAAATCAAAAAGGAACTTGGAGAAGAAAACTTTGTTTCTGATACAGATACTGAAGTTATTGCGCACCTAATTGCCAAATACCGTAAAGAGCTTTCTTTTAAAGATGCTGTTTTAAAGGCAGTAAATAGATTTAAAGGAAGATTTGCAATCGTTGTACTAAATGTAGGAGAAAACTACATAATAGCTGCACGAAGAGGCTCTCCACTAATTGTTGGAGTTGGGGAAAATGAATGCTTTTTGGCATCAGATATTCCTGCGTTTTTAGAATACACCCAAAATGTTAATTATCTGGATGATAATGAAATGGTTATTGTAAATAACGGTGTAGAATTCTTAAATATGGAGACAGGTGAACCTGTTAAAAAAAGATTGATTAATATCGACTGGCAGGCTGAATCTGCGGAAAAAGGAGAATATGACCATTATATGCTGAAAGAAATAATGGAGCAAAAAGATACTATCCTCCGTGCAATTAATCAGGATACTGATGAAATTATGCATATTGCTCATCAAATTAAGGATTCAAGAGGCTGTTTCCTTTCCGGATGTGGAACTGCAGGTAAGGTGTGTATGGCAGGTGAATACTTCTTTTCCATGATTGCAAATCATCATATTAATTTTGCACCTTCATCTGAATTTCCCATTTATCACCACTTTCTTAAACCCGAAAGCCTGCTCGTTACAATATCTCAAAGTGGTGAAACAGCTGATGTATTAGAAGCAATGGAAGCTGCTAAAAAGAAAGATTCAAAAGTTCTCTCTCTGGTAAATGTAGAAGGGTCAACTATTGCCCGCCAATCAGATTTTTCACTTCTTATAAAAGCCGGACCGGAAAAAGCAGTAGCTTCTACTAAGGCTGCAACTTCCCAAATGGCTCTGCTTCTTCTAATAGCAACTGCTATGATAGGAGAATTACAAGAGGGAAGAAGGATATTGGCTGAAGTTGGTTCTAAAATTAATGATATGCTCAACCCAAGAGCACTAACTTATATTAAAAAGGTGGCTGAAAAAATAAAAAACGAGGAAAATGCTTATATTATCGGGAAGGCAGAAAATTACCCTATGGCGCTTGAAGCAGCGATTAAAATTCAGGAAGTTTCTTATGTGCATGCGGAAGGATTTGCTGCAGGAGAATTAAAACATGGCCCTATTGCACTAATTGACAAAGGAACACCTTGCATTTCATTAGTTGCCAACGATGAAGTTAAAGAAGATGTATTATTAAATACGTCTGAGGTAAAAGCCAGAGGGGCTTATATTATTGGTATCAGCCCGGAAAATCACGATATTTTCGATGAATGGATTAAGGTTCCTGATGTTGGAGTTGCTTCACCGCTCGTAAATATCATACCTATACAGCTTCTTGCATATTATATAGCAGTACTTCGGGGGCTTGATCCGGATATGCCGAGAAATCTGGCGAAGAGTGTAACTGTTAAATAGTACCCACATTGTTACCTGGCCTTCGACTAACTACATTCGCTCAGGCCGTTTCCAAATAGTTGCCAAATGGTTAAACAATCTGGTAACAATCTGGTAACAATCTGGAAACAATATGAATAAAAAGGCAATAATCATAGGTGCAGGCCCTGCAGGCCTAACTGCAGCATACGAGCTTTTAAAAAATACTAATATTAAACCTATAATTTTTGAAGCATCTGAGGATATTGGAGGAATTTCAAAAACTATTAATTATAAGGGTAACCGTATTGATATCGGAGGCCATCGGTTTTTCTCAAAATCAGACACTATTATGAATTGGTGGGAAGAAATTCTACCACAAAGAACAAGAAGTCTAAAAAAAGCTGAAGAAAAAAAATTAGATTGTATGCTAATCAGACATAGATCATCCAGAATTTTATATTCAGGAAAGTTTTTTGATTATCCGGTGTCTCTGAATAAACAAACGATACTCAATTTGGGCATATGGAATATGGTCAAAATCGGATTTAGCTTTATATGGTCAAAAATCTTCCCAAGAAAAGAAGTTACATTGGAAGATTTTTTAATTAATCGATTTGGAAAAGAGCTTTATAAAACTTTTTTTGAAAACTATACAGAAAAAGTATGGGGTGTCCCTTGTAAAAAAATTAATGCAGAATGGGGAGCACAAAGAATAAAGGGTCTCTCTATTATCGGCGTTCTTAAAAATGCAATTAAAAGTATTTTTGCAAAAAATAAATCGTCTGATATTGCCCAAAAAGATGTTGAAACAAGTTTAATAACCCAATTTTTATATCCGCCACATGGCCCTGGTCAATTATGGGAAAAGGTAGCTAAGCTGATAAAAGAAAAGGGTGGAGAAATACATTTCAATAAAAAAATAACTGGTATTTATTCAGATGGTGATCAAATTAAAAAGGTTCAAATTAATAACAAAAATGAATATATAGAAGGTGATTATTTCATTTCAACAATGCCCATTAAAGATTTGATCGCATCTTGGAATGATAATATACCCAATAATGTCAAAGAAGTTGCTAGCGGCCTTGAATATAGAGATTTTATTACAGTAGGGCTTTTAATGAAAAAACTAGATATACAGGCTGCCAAAGGTAGAAGAGTAAAAGATAATTGGATATATATACAGGAACCTCATGTAAAAATAGGCAGACTCCAAATTTTCAATAATTGGAGTCCTTTTTTGGTTAAAAATGAAGATAACACCTGGATAGGACTCGAATATTTTTGCTATGAAAACGATGAGCTCTGGAATAAAGATAAAAATAATATGATAAAACTTGCAATAAATGAATTGGAGGAAATAAATATAATAAACAAAAAAGATGTACTAGATAACATTGTTATAAAAGTCAAAAAAACATACCCTGCATATTTCGGAACCTATGACAGAATGATTGAAATAAGAAAATTTGTAGATAATTTTAGTAATTTATTTCTAATAGGAAGAAATGGTATGCATAGATATAACAATATGGATCACTCTATGCTAACAGCAATGGAGTCTGTTAAAAACATTGCCAATTCAGTTAAAATCAAAGATAATATCTGGGAAGTTAACGCGGACAAGGAATATCATGAATCGAAATAATAATCTCAAAGATTTAGCCAGGATTATCTTACAAGGTAAAAATAATAACTCCTACATTCAGTTTTTTAGATATTTTTTTGTTGGCGGTGCTGCTTTTTTGGTAGATACAAGTATAGTGGTTTATCTGACTGATTATTTAAAAGCCCACTACGTTGTATCTGTTGTAGCAGGGTTTATTATAGGGATACTGATCAATTATATACTAAGTTCGATATGGGTTTTTCATAGAAATTCAAAAAATATATCTAAATCACAGCATTTAATGGACATAGCGATATTTGCTATTATTGGGGTAACGGGGCTACTGCTAACCATTGCTATTGTATGGCTATTATTTGATATACTTGCTTTTTCAATCTTATTTTCTAAAATCGTGGCTAGTGCAATAGTGCTTTTTTGGAACTTTATAGGAAGAAAATATTTAGTATTTCATAGGAGGGAAATTATTAAAAGTCTCAAGTCTCATGTCTCATGTCTCAAGTGATATATTTATTATTCTTGTGACTTGAGACTTACACTTGAGACTAAAATATATGAATTCATTGCTTAAGAAAAATACAAAATTGTTACTTCTCCTTATATTAGTTTTTATAGTAATTCTGTTTACTAAAAAAATATTTTTCCCGATAGGCTCAATAAATTACGATGAGCCTGTTTATATTTATCAAGCGCAAACTTTTGCAGAAGGGAGGATTTATAATGAAATACCTCAGCCACAAGAAAATTTCAGGCAATGGTTTATCGTAGACCATGACGGAAAGAGGTTTGCAAAATATCCTTTCGGATCAGGCTTGATTTATAGTGTGGGGATTATTTTGTTTAACAATATTGATATTATGCTGCCCATATTGGCTGTGCTTAATATTTTATTAATATTTTTAATAGCAAGACATTTTCTAACTGAAAAAAATTCTCTAATTATTGCTCTAATTAGCTTCTTTAATCCTTTTTTCATCATAAACTCCAGCCTTTTCCTTTCTCATGGGCCATGTCTTCTGTTCAGCTTATTGGCATTATTATTTTTTATAAAAACAATTAAATCGAATAGTACATTATTTGCAATGCTTACTGGGCTATCTTTAGGTATGACATTTAACACCCGACCTCTTACAGCCGTTGCCTTTTCAGTTCCACTTATTGTTATTGGAACTTATTTTATTATTAAAAATAATAAAAAATATTTTACCTCATTACTATATGTAATACTTGGATTTACACCACTTTTTATAGCATATTTTTTATATAACAAAATATTAACTGGCGATTATTCCAATATTCCTTTTTTACTGTGGTCGGAATTTGATAGCTATGGCTTCGGTACAAAAAGAATGTATCCGGAGGCAACTTTAAAAAACTTTTATTTTTTTGATGCCTTAAACAACCTATATAAAAATATACTCTTTACTATTAAAAAATATCCATTGCTACTTTTGTATGTCATTTTTCCTATTTTACTTAAAAAATTAAAAAATAAAAATATCGATAAAGTACTACTTGTATCATTTTTATTTATAGCCATTCATTTAATCCTTTATTTCTTCCATTGGGGTTATGTATATCCCCTTTTTGTTATACAGGGGAATTTCTATTATTTTAACTTAATACCGTTTTTTAGCTTATTTGCCTTTATAGCAATGCGGCTAATTTATAAAAATTGGATTAAGCCTAACTCAAAAAATATTTTTATAGTCCTGATAGCTTTTGTTCTGACATTGAATATTATATTCGATCTTTTTCTAAATAATATTGTCAATAAGCATGTTCAGGGATATATGCAAAGTGCTGTACAAAAAGTAAAAAATAGGGGTGAAAAAACCCTTCTATTTATACCTACGAGTATTTTCTCAGGGGCAGATAAATTATATTTACAAATGCCTTCTATTGTAAATTCACCGAATATTGAGGATCAAAAAATAATATTTATTAGAGACACTGATAAATCAAATAAAGAAAAAATAATCAAAACATATGGTAAAAACAGGTCAGTTTTAAATATTAAATCTTTTATTGCTAATAAGTAAAAATGTTAAATATTGTTAAAAAGCATTGGTTAAAATTCACATCAGTCGGATTAGGAATGATATTAATCTTAATATTAAATAAAATTATTCCTTATAATTTAGATGAATTTTTGCATTATCATACAATTTTTTGCAATGAACATTTATTTCCAAATAACCACTTAAATACTTTCAAAATGGGGTGTAAGAACTTCAATTTAAAACTATGGGGGATATTTGATTTGCCATTACGAAGTTATTATTATACAGGTAATTTGCACAGCTTATTTTATTGGCCATTTTATTTAATATATAAAAATCCATTATCAGCAAGGCTGCTTGGATTTATATTTATAATAATACAATCGTTTTTTCTTTATAAAATTACAAAAATAAAATTTGAATATATACTTTTATTCCTCATTGCATTTTTTCCATATTTTTATCCGCACATAATAGATACAGGACCTATAAGTTTTGCAATTACAAGCATTTTTATAATCATATATTTATTTAAAGAATATGCAAAAAAGCCAAACTTTTGGTATTTATTTGGAATTACAATATTACTCTTTTTAGGTATATGGAATAAATTAAATCATATTTGGTATTTCCCATTTTTATTTATAATTTTTATATATATAGGATTAAACAATCTAAAAACAATTAAAAAAAATATCAAATCTGTATGGAAACATTGCTTAATAAATACAATTGTTCTAACAGGGCTCATATCATCTTTATTACTTGCAAAAGATTCAATGGGTAATTACCCATATTATAAATTAAGCAGAATTATAGAAAATAAAAGTATTTATGAGACTATAACGGAATTTTTAATACCTCAGCCGGGCGTGCTGAGTACGCTATTTAATCCATTTAGCGCAGCAGCCAGGGCTTATAATGTTGCATTTGATCATACTTTCTTCGCACTTTTTTACAATTTAATAATTTTTGGGGGTGTCTTTATTTTAATGTTTATTCTTTATAAATTTTCAAAAAAGCAAATTAAAATGACGGAAAGTTTTTTGTTGTACGCATTGTTCTGCTTGATGCTTTTGATGATATCGCGGACGTATTTTATTTTTCCATGGCTTATGCATCAGGTAGTTCTGACATTTCCATTTTTAATTTTAAGTATTTTATTAATAATCAAACAGTTTAAAGTAAAATGGCAATGGGTAATTCTTATAATATTTATATTTTTTAATTTGTATCCATATATCAATTTTACAAATTTTCCGGTTAAAGCCCATGAAGATTCATCTAAAGTGCAGGCTCATAAAATACTGTCTGATGAATATTTGGCAAAAAATTATATTTATATTGTTTTAGACTGGGGAGTGTATACGCAGCAAGCTCTTTATGGCAATAAAAACCAAACCGTATTGCATTTTCCTGGTTTAAATTCAATGGGTGATGAATATTTTTTAACTGATGAATACATTGGAAATATTAAAAAAATTCTAAAAAAGGAAAATAAATTACCAATTTTCATCCATCGTAAAACTAATACAGACGATAAGACCTTAAAGTTACTCAGTCAAAACTTCAAGCTACAAAATTGCACTGCATTAAAAAAGGGTACTGTTTGGAAAATGTTGATACAAAATGATGGTAGCAAGGGGAATATTTGCTTAAAATAAAATTACGTACAATATACATTGTACGAGATTCCGCACATGACTCTCTTTCCCTATTGTCATTCAGTTGTATCGGTTTAACCTCTCTTTTTTCCGTTAATAATCTCAGTCCGGTGTATTTTTTTCGCCTACCATGAACCGCTACTGGTACATGGTGGGCTACCAAAACTTACTGAGATATACCTGAAAGTAGCAATACAGCAAAGACAACCATATACTAGCATATGAGCATAAGGAAGGGATTTCTCTCCCGACTCTGTCGGGCTCGAAATGACAAAGGGTGATACCGTACAATTATTATTGTAAGGGAATTAAAATAAACTCGACCTCACCATATCCTCCAAACTTTTTTCAGCCTTCCATTTAAGTTGTTTATTAGTTTTTTTAGCATCTGCTATTAAATCTGCTGGATCCCCTTCTCTTCTTTTTGTAATTTCTTTAGGAATTTCTTTATTAAGAGCTTTCTCAAACTCATTAATAATATCTAAAACTGAATTACCTTTATTGGTACCTAAATTAAATATATCTGACCCCTTATTATCTAATGCCAAAACATGTGCACGAGCAATATCTTCTACATGAATGTAGTCGCGAATACATGTACCGTCTTTTGTATCATAATCATCTCCATATATTTCCAGATATTCTACCTTACCAGATAAAACTTCCTGAATTGCCGGAAATAAATTATGTGCGTTTTTTTCTTTAAATTTTAATCCTGCATCCCCTGCTACATTAAAATACCTAAAAATAGAATAAGAAATTTTATGATCTTTAGAATATTTCTGAATCATTTTTTCACAGATTAACTTTGTTTCTCCATAATAATTAATCGGATTGGTTGAATGCTTCTCATTCATTGGTAAATACTCCGGAGCCCCATAAACCGCTGCGGTTGATGAAAAAATGATTTTAGGAATATTAAATTCCACCATTGCCGAAAGAACATTTGCCATACCATCAATATTTTCATTGTATTTTTCTGGCTTTTTCATCGACTCACTTGCATTTTTATGTGCCGCAAGGTGAATAAGTGCATCAAATTTCTTATCAGACAAAAATTCAGACAGCTTCTCATAATCTAAAATATCCAATTTCTCAAAATCAGCCTGCCCATCAACTTTATTGCGATAGCCGGTGGATAGGTTGTCGATTACAGTAACTATATAGCCTGCATCACAACACAGTTTTGTACAAACTGAGCCAATATAACCCGCACCTCCGATTATTAGAATGTTTTTCATATTAAGTAGCGAGAAACGCGTTCCGTAGCGGAGTCACCGCAGGTGTGCAGCGAAGGAGGAAAATGTGAAAATCTGCGCAGTTTTTTTTATTAATTAATATAATTTTGTAAATGTATTAAGCAGATTTTTGCATTTTTAAGCGTTTCCCTATTAGTCGCGAGGATTATAAATGATAAATGTTAAATGATAAATGATAAATTTGAGCTTATGAGATAAATACGTAATTAATATTTGTATTTATGCTAAATTTATGTTAAGATAATATCTTTTATTTAATAATTTAAATAAAAACATTAACATGAGGATCTATACTAGATTGCCTGGAACTGAATTTAAGATTGTTACATCAGTTAATAGAAAAACTGTGTGTTTTGCATAGTATTTTTGGCGGACGCATTAGGTATAACTGTAAAAATATAGGTGATAATGATCCATGCAAGGTTAGTAGTGCTATAAGTGAGCTAACAGCAAATCCTGTAGATGTAGATGAAAATCGTAAATTATTAGCACAAATATTAGAAATGGTAGCTGAAATACTAGATCTAGCAAGTGGAAAGTATCAAAGCAATGAACGTTGTGATATGCCAGAAATGGTGACAATGATTCAAGAAAGATGGCCTGAGCTGTTTGAAGGGATTGAGGAAGGCAAGGATAAGCAAGATTAAAACTGGAAGATGTACAACTAACGAAAATTTAGATAAAATATATTCACCATTTGATATCTAAATTTTTAATTATGCAAATTAAAAAATACACTTTATTAATCGTTATGTTTTTTGCCATGACTATTCTTTTAACCGCCTGCACCCAAGACAAATATTCATCATCAAAAGGTAATTCTGAACTTAAAAAACTCATATCCGCAAAAGGAGATAGTAGTTTAGATATGATTAATAAGTCAAAGTTAGATGCTGAAACAAAACTTTTATATAAAGTATATGCTGCTTTTGGCGACCCTAAACTTCCCAAGGAATATGCCAGCAATATTATGTTTCGCAGTTCTAATGAAGTGATGTATGAGGTGCGAACAAAATATACAATATTTTCCAAAGAAACTCAGGCAAAACTTGCGCCTTTTTTAAAGAGACCAGAGGAAGAAGGTAGTTATTTTAATTTAAGATATGGAAGTAAAACAACTAAAAAGACATCTGGATTAATACCAAATGCCTATGCTATTCGTCCTAATACGAGTATATATACAGAATTTTTCACTTCTACTGACAATAAGGTAAAAGTTTGGTACCCAAATGTAGATACAAACTCCGGTGCTATTTTTGGAGCTGGAAATGTAACAGTAAGTGCCGCTAATGCAAAAAAAATGGCTAAAAAAGTAAAAGGATATTTAGATAATGACAAAATCATCAGTAAATTCAAAACTTTAATGGGAAGGAATTTAATGAGCGATGGTACAAAGGGTGGTGATGGTAAACTTGATATTTATATCGCCCCAACAGGGGAAGATTTGGCAATTACGTATGCAGAAAATGGCACGCCTACTGCTTCACACATTCTATTAAACACTACGTTAACTGACGATAAGGTTTTAAAAACAACATTGGCGCACGAAATTTTCCATTCATTTCAATATGTTTATAAATACAACACAACAAGGGATAACTGGTGGGGTGAGGCAACTGCTGTTTGGTCTGAAGATTTTATTTACCCCGCAGCAAATACAGAACAGGAATGGCTGGAAAGATTTATCAATTATCCTGAGGTAGAATTATTTAAAGAAACTCCACCGCGTGATCATCATTATGCAGCCTATATTTTTTCATATTTTATGACAAAGACTCTTGGTAAAGATTTAATGAAAAAAACATGGGAAGGATGTGAATCAAAACCATGTGTAGATGCAATTGATGACGCCATGGATGGTGGATTTGAAAAACAATGGAAAAAATTTACTTTATGGAATTACAATAAAGCTCCTGCAAAATTTTATACAGACTCTGGTGGATTCCCAAATGTATCATCTGATTCCGGGCAATACACTGCAGATGTACACATTACAGATGAAGATACAGAAGTTGATACAGAGACATTAAAACCTCTAACATCTGAAATTGATAATGTAATTAATTTAATAAAGCCGGAAGACAAAATTAAGCAATTGGTTTTTGAGGATTTAAATAACTTCACAGGCAAATCAGACAAAGCCGGAATAAAAGCTGTTATTTATTACGAGAACGGTAAAAAAGAGATTGAAGACTGGACTGATAAAAATAAAAGATCTTTTTGTATAGAAAATAAAGAAGAGGACTTCCAAAAAGTGGTTTTAATTCTGAGTAATGGAGAAAAAAAGAAAGATCTTGCAAAAACGAATATAAAAGTGGAAGGTAAACCAACCTGTTATCATATAGATCAGCATGACAAAACTACCGCTGTTATACATTTTCCAGCCACTGAAGGCGTTGTTAATATCAATACCAAAATTGATACAACAACCGAAGGTGAACCTGTGGAAAAAGCTAAAGAAGATGCTAAATATGGCTATTTGACAAAATGGAAAATATTTAATGAGTTTGACCAGGTTAGAGATGCCTTTACTTTAAGTTGCAAGGGGCAACCTGTTAACCTTGGGCCAGGATGGACAACGCATGCTGTTGGCTACCTGGAATTTGATTTAGGAAAATTAGATAAAGATAATAAATTTAGTGTTGATTTGCATTATGGCTACGGCCCTAAAGGCAAAAAAAGTTATGAAAAAGTTCCTGATTGGGATATTAATTGCCCTGAAATAAAAATGTTAATTAGCCCAAGTACAATGGATTTAAGTAATTATAAATTTATTCAGAAAGGTATTTGGAAGGGTAAAATAAGTGATATGACAACAGAAGGTGCTAAATTAACCATAGAAAATTGTTGTTTGTATCAGGATTGCAATACACAGCAAGGTGCTAAATTTCAGACTATAGCGAAGCCAATTACTTTGTATATTAAAAAAGGGAAATCAAAACCAAAAAAATGATTATTTTATATATTCTGTTTATAATCGGCAGCCTAATTTGCTTTTTAAATTTCTATTTATCATTTTTGGACTACCCTGTTCAAAGATTAATACATGGAAAGAAAAAAAAATTTAAAAGTATATCCGGATTGCCATTGGTCGGCTCACTATTTGTTGCAATAAGCCTGATATTTTTATATAAAAGTAATCTTTTACTTACTGTGGGATTGATTTTGATAGCGATTGATACAGGCGGAATTCATTGGTTCTTAGGTATTACATTATTTTATTATTTGAAAGATAAAAAAGGTAAATGACCCAATTATTACTTTTAAAAATTCACGACTATCACATTTTAACCATTCCCTGGAATATTTTTTTAGCATTGGCACCATGTTTAATAGTTTATTTTTTAGCCAAAGTTATCAAAAATAAACATTGGGCATCTTTAACAAATATTGACTGCATATCTTTTGTATTAATTTTTTTATACTGGCTTTTTTATTTCCCAAACACAGCGTATTTATTAATGGTACCCAGGCATCTGGTTGATTATTGTGCTGACTGGGATGTGAACCGTATCTGCATGAATCAATCGTGGATGGTTATATTTTTTGTAACCTATGGATTTATCGGTATACCAACATTTTATTATGCATTAAAAAAAATGAGTTTAATATTTGGGAAAATATTTAATCTTAAATTACAACAAATTACTCCACTTACTATAATCCCACTAACATCAATAGGTATAATGCTCGGCCTTTCCCCAGAAAGATTTAACACCTGGGAAATTATTACTAATCCTATTAATATATTAAAAGTGAGCTTGGGTTATTTTACGGATAAAATTCTATTCTTTAATTTTCTCGCATTTACGATCTGCCTTTATTTGATTTATTATGGAATTGATTTTTTTATTAAAAAAATTAAATGATACGAGTACATCTGACAATTAGCGGTAAAGTTCAAGGCGTATTCTTCCGTGCACATACTCGGGAAAAAGCTGAAGAACTTGGGGTGACTGGATGGGTAGCAAATGAAGCAGATGGAACTGTGTCAGTTGTAGCTGAAGGACCGGAAAATAAAATCAATAATTTTGTGGATTGGTGTCATAGCGGCCCTAGTACATCTGAGGTTAAAAAAGTAAAAATAGATAAGGTGGATTATATGGATGAATTTAGTCGGTTTAGTATTAGGTATTGATTAAACCCCCGCCTATAAGTAAAATAAACACAAAATAAATATAAAAAATGACCAAAAATAAATATCCAATATTAATTAGCATTCCTCATAGTTCAACATTTGTACCAGTGGAACTCAGGAGGCTTATGAAGCTAACAGATTTTCAGATACGAAAACAATCTGATCCTTTTACAGATGAAATTTTTGATGTACCAAATGCATATACTGTTAAAGGTAGGATTTCACGACTCGTTGTAGATCTAAACCGAGCGCCTGATGACATTGAGATGGAGCATAGGCTTTCCAATAAAGGTGTTGTTGTTAGTGTAGACATAGATGGAAATACTATATACAAAACACCCCCCTCTGTAGATGCAATTTTTACAAGAGTAAAAAAATATCATTATGCATTTCATGAAGCCATTGAAGAATTGAAACCAAAGGTAAAATTTATGATAGATGGCCATTCAATGAGAAGTGTGTCACCAACAACCAAACCAGATAGTGGAATTGAGCGTGCAGATATAGTTTTAGGAAATCGGGATTTTACAACATGCTCCCATATTATGACGCGCAAAATAATGAAATTCTTTGAAGAAAAAGGATTATCTGTAAAAATCAATGAACCTTTTTCTGGCAAATTTGTTATTGGCTATCATTGTTCCAGAAAAATGTTCCCAGGCATTCAAATAGAAATTAATGAAAAACTATTCCTCAATACAAAAAACTATCGCCCATACAAAAAGAAGATCCAGATGTTGCGCAGCGCAATGGCTGAATTAGTTGAAATGATACACAATGAACTTTTGAAGATTGAAGGTGTGAAGAATAATAATGGAGTGACGCAGAGGAAATTGTTCTAAATCATTTATAAGCTAAATTCTATTTTCCAATTTCGAATATATGATGATTATCACGGTAGGATTTTTTTTCGGACATGGCTATAAAATCATCAACTGATAAAACATTTTTTCTTGGAGATAATGAATCTAGCCCAACCGCGAATCTGTTTCCAGATGCCCCCCTCAGTGGAATTACAGAAGTAGCATGAAATCTGTCACTTTCTACAACCCCCATAAATCTCATTGGATTAAATAAACTTTTTACTTGTTTAATTGGATTTTCTTCATCAGTTATCGTGTTTAAAGGTATGCCCATGTTTGGAAATTGCCTAGCAACAGACCCCATGGCAAAATGTGCATCACTACTTATGGCAGATCCAGTTTGTACTTCCAGACTACCCACCTCCCCTTTTAGGCCTACTTGCCTTACCCTTTCTCGAATGCATTCAACAATATCTGCAATATTGTCTCCAAATACCTCTAAATATTCACCTCCGCCGACTGACCTAATGCCATTAATAATAGCCATTGTTTGACATTCTAAGCCACTTTGTTGATATGGCGTAGAAATTGATTCAAAATCAACACCATCACCACATTGACCAACCCGTAAAACTTCCTCGCGCAACCTTGAGCGCACTTCTTCCGATCTTATGCCAGCAAGCTCCTGCCTTAAAACATATGCAGAAACATCAGCTATATTAGATAGATCATCTTTTAAGGATTCCGGTTTAACCTGTTTGAACAGTAGAGCCATAACCAATTTTTACGAATATATACTTAGGAACTTATTTAAATCATACTCCATTAAGGTAATATCCCAAGGTCTATTATTTAGCCCCTTATATAAAACTTTACCAGTATCAAATTCCTTACCATTAAATACTTTATTTTTCATGAATTGATATTTTTGATATAAGACTGCACTGGTTTTTGCTTTACTTTTGAAGTCTTTATTATGTAATACATAGTAAACATAACTTTCTGCAAAATCTTCAAAAGGATCTGTTAATGCGTAGCCAGATACAAAATCTAAATTACTTGCACTACTCTTCCGGATTTTGTCATTTCTCCAACTAATTTTATAAAAATCCAAACTTGGATCACCAATGTAAATAGGGGTGCTATTATCAGTAAAAGCACTTTTTTGCCTTGTATTTATATGTTTCAAATGACCTAAATCGACAGTGTGTCCAATTTCATGAATTAAAACAGCAATAGATTCTGCAGGGTCAATATTTGCCGCACGAATAATAATAAGTGTTTTGCCACCAAGCCCACGATAGGCATCAGGGCTAAAATCTAACATAAGCGTTTCAAGTGTTGCAGTGTGTTCCGTTGGTAGCGTTTTAAATACCGATATAAATCTGTCGCGCATGTCTTCACTAATATAAATGACACCACTCTCTTCACCCTTAGCAACAAAACGAACATGATCAAAGTCATACGCCACTTCATGTTGAATATCGGTATTACTGTCGGGTTGATTTTCTATATTATTATCCCAAAGCTGTGCACCTTGCCAGAAAGCAAAGGATACGAGCTGAATAGCCAAAAACATGTAAATTACCTTTCTTATCATCTGATAAGTCTCAAGTGCAAGTCTCAAGTCTCAAGAAGACAATAAAACTATTACTTGTAGTTAAATAAGCAATTGTTTGTTTTTGGTTTTATTTAGTAGCTTTTCCCTATTGGATTTAGCTTGTTACATTATCATTTTTCTATAAATAAGTCAATCTATAATACAACCTATTTATATTGAATTATATAATATCATATTAAATTAAATTTGTCAATACTAAAACCCTCCTTATTTTAGGAGTAAGAATGTATAATAATTTAGAAAATTAAGACTGATTAACCCTTTGTCATCCTGTCCCGATTTTATCGGGATCAGGATCCATGATTTACCAGCAAACAGTGGATCCCAAATCAAGTTTGGGATGACAAAAAGAAAAACGGATGTCAATTGCAAGAAAAATCCTCGAAAACACCTTTGTACAGGTGCTAGGAAAGTTAGCCACAGCTGCCCTTTCTATTATTATTCTGAAAATAATTTCGGGTTATTTGGGTACTGCAGGGTATGGAGATTACACTACCATTTATCAATTCTTAGCATTTTTTGGTATTATTGCAGACTTCGGCATATATACCATTACTGTAAAAGAAATGTCTAAGGATGAGTCCAAAATATCTGTAATTTTGGGTAATGTGATGGGTTTACGAACATTCTTAGCAATTATTGCTATGGGGCTTGCAATAGGGGTAGTATTTATGATTCCAAAATATAGTGGCACCCTGATACCCATAGGCGTGCTTATTGCCACTTTAGCCACGATTTTAACCCTATTGAATGGCACTATAAGTAGCGTTTTACAGGTGCATTTAAAGATGCAATACGCAACAATTGGTCTTGTTCTGGGTAAAATAGCATCGGTTGGATACATGGCCTGGGCCGTTTACATTGCATTTACAGCGGACAAAATCACAGGATTTTATCATCTGCTTTGGGCAGGTGTAGTTGGTAATTTGGTGATGTTCTTAATTACCACATATTATGTACGCAGATATTGTAAAATTACCTATAAATTTGATTTTGCTTACTGGAAAAAAATATTCTACACAGCACTTCCATTCGGTGTAGCACTAATTCTAAACACTATTTACTTTAAATTAGATGTGCTTTTGATGACTTTTATCCTACCGCACAGCCAGAGTTTAATTGGAGGAAAAGCAGATTGTATAAAAACAATGTGTGCGGATACGGAAATTGGACTATATGGGGTAGGAATGCGATTTCTAGAAATGCTTATAATTATTCCAGTCTACTTTATGAACTCAGTCTTACCTGTAATGACACGATACATAGAAGAAAATAGCAAAAGGATTAAAGAGCTTATTCAATACTCATTTGATTTTCTCTCTGCAACGGGACTACCTATACTTGTAGGTGGATTTATATTGGCTAAACCAATAATTAATTTTATTTCGAATAAAGAGTTTATTAGCGGAGATACATTTACTTATGGATCTGATATAGCCGTAAAAATACTTATGTTTGCCATGTTCTTTTCATTTATAAATGCACTTTTTGGATTTGTTTTAGTAGTTTTAAATAAGCAGATAAAACTTATGTATATAAACGCAGGCGCGGTGCTATTTAACCTTGCAGGAAATATACTTCTAATACCTATATGGGGCTTTAGAGGCGCTGCTATAACCTCTGCCCTTTCTGCAATAATCGTATTAATTTTTACATATATTGCCTCACAAAAACTCCTTGGCTTTCACCTATCTGTTCGTACTCTTATCCGGACCTTCATATCAACATTAATTATGGGTATTATTACTTATGTAGGATATATATTAATGACAAATGTGTGGTTTGTGTGGCAACTTGCTGTACTTGTGCCATTGGGTGGGCTGGTTTATGTAGCGTTGATGTTTAAGACAAAGGCGATTACGCCGGAGATGATTGAGCTGTTAAAAAGAAGGAGTGATTAATTATCCCTAACAGTTTGAAGGATTATCCTACCCATTGTCATCCTGAACTTGATTCAGGATCCATGCGATTAATGATCTGTATTGCTACTCATTTACTAATAATCAGATAATCTGAATTCGCGAATATTTTTCGCAATATCAGAAAGTAAGATAATGGGTATTATGGTAATATAATAATAACTTAACTATATTGATCCTGAATCAAGTTCAGGATGACAAACCGTGTATTATCAAGAAATTAAATTACGCGACCAAGGCTTCCAATTAATAACTGGCACAGATGAAGCCGGGCGTGGGCCGTTAGCTGGCCCGGTTGTCGCTGCTGCGGTAATTTTTGATGAATCGTATAAAAACGAAAAAATACATGATTCAAAAAAACTTACTCCGATAGAACGAGAGCAGTTATTTATTGAAATCAAAAACTCAGCTCTTTCTTATGCCATAGGAATTGTAGGATGGAAACAAATTGATGAAATGGGGATATTAAACGCATCCAAACTTGCTATGAGGCAATCCATTTTAAAACTTGATCCTAAGCCTGATTTTATATTATCGGACGCTGTTTCGATTAATGTAACCGACATACCTCAGATGGCTATAATTAAAGGTGATGATAAAATATTTTCAATCTCCGCTGCCTCGATTCTTGCCAAGGTTACCCGCGATCATTTGATGATGAGCTATCACAAAAAATACCCCCAATATGGTTTTGCTCAGCATATGGGGTATGGTACGGAGGTACATTTAAAAATGATCAAAAAACATGGCCCATGCCAAATTCATAGAATGAGTTTTGCACCACTTTCTATTGACTTATCTAAAAATCAATGATACTATAATTAATGCCCGCAAGGGTCTTAATCTCCCCGGATGTGTCACCCCGATACACCGGGATTTTTGTAATCTAAAATATGAAAAAAGTAATTATTTATATAGATGGAGGGAATTTCTATCAAAGAATATTTAATGACTACAAATTACATTTTTTATCATTCCAAATGAATAAATTCTGTAACTTTCTTGTTGAACCAAATAAAAAAATAATAGGAATCAGATATTATATTGGACAAATAAAACAATATCCAAATAACCAAAAAAGTATCAATTTATATAATTCACAACAAAAGATACTTCAAAAAATCAAAAACGAAGGAATATACACAGTACTTGGGCGTATACAAAAAATTGGAAATACTTACAAAGAAAAAGGTGTTGATATGCGAATAGGACTGGATTTATTAGAGGGTGCTTATGAAGATAAATTTGACACCGCATTAGTTATCAGTTCAGATGGGGACTTAGCCCCAGCCCTAAAAATGGTTCGCGGAAAAGGCAAAGTAATCGAAAGTGTGATGTTTGATAAAAACTATTCTTTTGTATTACAAAAGCAGGCTAATAAATATATAATATTAAACGAAAAGGATTTGCTACCATTTGGACATCCAAGATTCCAAACACGACCCATGCCAAATTCATAGAATGAGCTTTGCACCAATAAAACAATAAAAAATTAATTAAAAGTTTTTCTACTTTAGATCTAAAAAAAGTCTTGACTTTTTGATATTTATAACATAAAATATATACAACGTCAATATATTTCATTTAATCATATAAATAATGCCCTCACCCGAAAAACTATCATCACTGCCATCAATAGCAGATATATTACAAGATAATAATATCAATCTTACACTTGATGCAGATGATCAAAGGCAATTAGACCAATTACTCAAAGATATATTTCAAGGCGGTGATATTAATTTAAACCGTAGAATAATTGATATGAGCGTTCAGAGAATGGGAGGTATATTACTGCCATATATTTTTGAACATGAAGATGCATTACCCCCCTTTATTATAGAAAGAGCTGAAGATGTTTGCCAAAAAGGAACTGTCGGTACATACCCCTTTATTGCTGAATACATAATACAAAAAGCAATAATGGGTACCGTCAAACACCTGTTCGACCTTGAGCAAACTGATCATTTTGAACGTGATAGTAAAAATGGTTTTATAGCATTCACACAAAATGGATCTATGCTTATTGGCTATCCGGTACAAAGTGGAGGCGACAACAGAAGGTGTGAATATTATCGCGTACCAAGTAGACAATCTGATGAATGGCAAAAGGCTGCTAAAATAAATGCCCCAGTAAGTTATGATTTAAGATTAGGACGCCCAGGCATGGTGGGTAAATTACATACAAGTATATTAGGGGAAATACTTGTTATTCCTGAGGGAAAGGCCGATGTTATGGAGGATATAGCAGATCAGACACGCACAGCATGTAGCACTTATTTGGTCTCTGACCGCGATAGTGATAGTGATGGTAACGGCAGCAATGGCAATGGTGGAGATGTTATTATTGAAATTGATAATGGAACTGATAGTGATAGTGGTGGGGCTGATACCGTTAGAGATCCTCAAGAGCCAGAATTCCTACATGCTTAATGTATAAATCTAAAATATATGATTAGTAGTACAAATAGAAAACTTGGCGTAAGAGATGCCAGCAATGACATGATAGATGTAGCAAAAGATATTTGGAAAAAATTAGATATAGATATGAATCTTTCAGATCAGGAAGAAACAACATGCAAAGCAGCATTCCAAAACCTTTTCAACAGACGTATTCAAAGATGCTCCATAGAGGATTCTGTTCAACAATTATTACGTGTTTTAAAAAATAGTATAAAAGACAAATGGGAAAATGCCCTACCTGAGTATGATGTAAAAAGCATATTGGCATTGGCAAAAAGCGAAGGGGCTGACAAAGATAATATTGCTACAGAATGGATTGTACAAAAAACAATAGTAGGATTGATGGAGGATCAATTTATGTTACAAAATGTTGATGAATTTGATGCCGCAAATGATAGGAGGGGGTATATTATATTTTCCAGAAATGGATCTATAGTTATTGCTGAGGGATTAAGGCGTGAAAATGTGCCGAACATAGATGATTCAGGAGAAGTGGTGGGTATTATTAGAAATGCACCCATGAGAGATTGTTCATATATACGTATACCATCTAGAAGAACTGGTGAATGGACATCGGCCATTGAAGGAAGAGGAGTATCTGATGAGTTCTTAAAAATAGGAGAAAGAGGAAGGACGCCTATTATTAATACTAGCGATGTAATACAAATATTGGTTATTCCTGAAAACCAATTGGGTAATATGGAACTTATTGTTCGTACTAGCAGAGCTGCAGCATCAACACTAATGCGATAAATATCAAAAATTTCTATTGAAAGTAATCAATTGCATTCTTAAACACCTTCCCACCCTCATTTTCTGTTGGCAAAGGTTGCCCTTCGCGAAGCATCCTTTCTTTTTCATTTGCAAAATCAGGGCGGTTATAAAAGAACATTGCGCGTTCCGGATGTGGCATCATGCCGAGGATGCGCCCGGATGGATCACAAATGCCGGCAATATCGGCCAAGGCCCCATTTGGATTAAAGGGCTCTTCACCACCCGCAAGGGATCCGTCTTCTTTAATATATTTAAATGTAATCTGATTATTTTCTTCTAACTCTTTTAATTGTTCATCCGGAATATAAAAATTACCCTCCCCATGTGCAATTGGAACATATAAAGTATCAATTCCTTTTGTCCATACACATTTATTACTCATATTTTTAAGGTAAACCCAGCGACAAATATAGCGTGCACTAGTATTTGCCATAAGTGCTGCCTGCCTTTCGCCATATTTTTCCCCAAGAGCCGGCACTAAACCAAGTGCTGTAAGCACCTGAAAGCCATTACAGATGCCGATTGTTAGTGTATCTCTTTTTACAAAATTAAGAATTTGCTCCTGTAAATTATTTAAAACCCTATTGGCCATCCCCTTCCCAGCACCAGTATCATCTCCATAAGAAAAACCACCTGGTATTGCCAGAATTTGGTAGTCATTCATATTTTTAGAGCCATCGATCAGATCATTTACATGAACCACTTCGGACTGCCCACCAAATTTTTCAAATGCAAATGCTGTTTCTTCTTCACAGTTTATGCCGTAGCCGGTTAATATCAACGCTTTAGGTTTTGTCATTTTTTTATACTTATATTATAAAGTGCTGTCGTGCTGTCGTGCTGTCGTGCTGTCGTGCTTTAGTCCTATTTGATTAATTAATCAGAACGAAAGGACTACAGCACTAAAGCACTACAGGACTAATAATTATTAAACGTCCCCCTATAAGCCTCTCCCAATTCATCAACAGATAAATCAACAACAGTTTCTCCAGAAAGTCCTTTGAGTGTAACTTTTGGCTCTTCCAATACTGTGCCGACAAAATTAGCTTTAGGCAGCATCTCTTCAAATTGCTCTTTTTTATTCGGATCAACTGTAACAACAAAGCGTGTTTGGGATTCAGAAAAAATGAGATAGTCATCACGAATGACCTTTTGATTAGCAATTGTTTGCAAATTAATATCAAGCCCCATTTTACCAGCAATGGCCATCTTCATAAATGCCACACCAAATCCGCCCAGCCCAACACTAATAGACGATGCAATCAAATTTTGCTGAATTGCCTTATAATAATCACGATATAATATTAATGAATTTTCTACATTTACTTTTGGCACCTCGGCACCTATTTCATCATACATATGAAAATATTCGCTGCCCCCCAGTTCATTTTTAGTTTCACCTATTACATAAACTAAATCACCAGCCACTTTTGGATCTAATGTAATACACTTTTCTACATTTTCAATAACACCAACTGACGAAACCATAAGTGTTGGTGGGACTGAAATTTTAATTGGTTCACCATTTTCATCAAAACCTTTAAAATCGTTAAACATTGAATCTTTGCCAGAAATCAAAGGTGTACCCATTGCTGTCGTAACATCATAACAAGCTCTGGCTGCCTCTTTAACCTGGCCAAGCCGCTCTTCTTCGTTAGATGAACACCAGCAAAAATTATCCATCAAAGCCATATAGTCAACATTTCCACCAACTGCTACAGCATTGCGTATAGCGGTATCAATTGCGCATGCAGACATATGATATGTATCAAGATCGCTATAGCGAGGATTAATACCTTGGGATAAAACAATACCTCTTTTGTTTCCGGGAATTGGGCACACAACAGTGGCTGAACCATTAACCCTACCTTTCCCATGTAATGGTTTTATAACAGATCCTGCCTGTACTTCATGATCGTATTGCATGGAAATAAATTCATAACTTGCAATATTATTTCGCCCCATCATTTTTAATACAGTTTCATTCAAATTTGATGGACATTCAAAGTCCGGGTTATCGTATTTAGGTTTTGTATAAGTTGTAGTTAATAGTTCAGCTGGTAATCCCTTATGAAGAAAGTCCATCTCTAAATCCATAATAGTTTCGCCATTATAATCAACTTTGCATCGGCCACTATCATTAAATTCTCCAATAACCACTGATTCAACTCCACGACTTTTCATTAAATCCATAAATTTATCTAATTTCTCTTCCGGAATTGAAAGTGTCATGCGTTCTTGTGATTCACTTATCCAGATTTCCCATGGGGAAAGGTTTGGATATTTTAGAGGAACTTTATCGAGTTCGACATAACACCCTCCACATTCACGAGCCATTTCCGCAACAGAACAAGAAATTCCACCAGCGCCATTATCGGTGATACTATTGTAAAGATCCATATCACGGGCTTCTTTCGCAATTGCATCACTTAATTTTTTTTGAGTGATGGCGTCACCGATCTGCACTGCAGTTGCAGGGCTGCCACCATCCATTACTTCGGATGAAAAAGTAGCTCCATGCACACCATCGAGACCAACTCGACCGCCGATAACCACAACTTTGTCTCCAGGCTGTGCCTTCTTTTCCCAGCTTGGCTTGCCATTAACCTCTTGTGGCATTAAACCAATAGTACCCACAAAAACAAGTGGTTTACCGCGATATCTGTCTTCAAAATAAGCAAAACCTTGCGGACTAGGGATGCCAGACTGATTACCACCGGCGTTCACACCTTCAATAACACCATCCATAATCTGACGGGGAGTTAGGGATTTATTGGTTTTATTTTTACCGCGATAAAGTGGAATATAACTTTGTGGATTCCCAAAGCAATATCCATAACGATTAATTACGGGCTTTGCGCCCATGCCGAACCCTAAACAATCACGATTCACACCAACAATACCTGTAACTGCACCGCCAAATGGATCGAGGGCAGATGGGCTATTATGAGTTTCTGCTTTATCTGTAATTAAATATTTATCATCAAAAACAATACCACCTGAATTATCTGTAAATACGGAACGACAAAAATCTTTATCACCTTTGTCTTTTCTGATCTTATTAGTTGCCGCCTTTATATAATGCTTATAAATCCCTTCTTCGATTTCATCCATTGAATCAACAGCAAAAATAGTATGCTTACAATGCTCAGACCATGTTTGCGCAAGTGATTCTATTTCAATATCAGTAGGATTCCTCCCTTCCTTCTCAAAATAAGCCTTTATTGTTTTTAGATAGCTAAGGCTAAGTGCCAAAGGCCCTCTTCTTGTGCCGTCCGCATTTGGAACACCAAGTTTCCCGAGCTTAATTAATTCTTCATCACTTAAGTCTAAATCTACTTCATCAGCTTTTGGTTCGGATTCTATAGTTACCTTCGGAATAACCACATCCATTCCGCCATATTTATCAAATTCTTCTTTAGATTTTATATGAATTCTCTGGATAAGAGGATTTGCTAAGGATTCACCGATTTTCTGAACATCATCACGACTCAAGCCACCCTTTAAAAAAGTAATTTGAGACGAATAAACATTCTCATCAGGAATATTAAATTTTACCTTCAAAAGATCCTCAATAGATTCTGCTGCAGTTCTTGCAACATTATCTGTAACTCCAGGCAAAAATCCAATTTCTAAAGCAAAATCAAAATCATTTTCTACGTTTGATTCATTAATTTTAGCATCTTCAAAAATAGGATTTGTTAGCATCTTTGCAATCGCCTGTTTCTCATCGTCGCTGAATTCTTTATTAACAGTATACACATCTGTAATTTCTGCATTTTCAACATTAAAACCTGATTGCTTTAATTTATTAAGCCGAACATTAGCGTGTGTATCTTTTACAAAATTGCGTATTTCTAGTCTGAATGCGGGCATGATTTTTAGTGTGAAATAATAATTAAACGAATGTGTGTTTTACGTCTTGTCATCCCAAACTTGATTTGGGATCCATCGTTTGCTGGCAATCTGTGGATCCTGATCCCGATAAAATCGGGACAGGATGATAAAGGGAATTTACTGCACAGAATGAGGTATCTCCTTCTCCCTCTCATGTATTCCCCCACTTTTATCCAATTTAATTTCATAAGTAATATCACCATACACTTTCTCCATTCCACTTTGTAAATGATGATCCACCTCCTTTGTTTCAAATTCATGCAAAGGTCCTGCATTATCTAAATAAATAACAAGATGATTATCCTCAAAATGAAGCCCTTTAACATGACTTTCCACAAGATGTTTTGTATGTGAATTTGTAATAGCTTCTGCTAATTCTTTTATTTTATGCTGCATATTTTTATTAATTAGTTAGTAATTGCTAAATGCCAATTGAAAAATGACAATGCGAAATCAGAAATGCGAAATGCGAAATGTGAGTGTATTCTATCAAATAAGCCCTTCATCTTCCAGTATCTTTTTATGATCATAAGCAAGTTCCATTTTTCGGACTGCGTCTGGCTCAAACCACTTAACATCGGAGCATTCTTCCGGCTGTGCTGGATGCGGCTTGCCGGAAATAATTGTTGAATAATGAGGAAGTGAAATTACATTTTTACCAGGTTTATACTCAGTATTATAATAGCGACCAATAAACTTAATAACTTCCACTTCTACACCTATTTCTTCCTTAGCCTCACGCACAGCCCCTTCTTCTGCAGTTTCTCCGAATTCTAAAAAGCCACCAACAAGACCCCAATATCCAGGATAGGTTCTAGACTGATCTGAGCGTTTCATTAATAAAATCTTACCATTATCGATAATTATATTAACCGCCCCAGCCCATGCGCGCTCTTGCTTACTTGTCATTTTAAAAAATTAACTTTATAGGCACAAAAAGTATAACAAATTTGAGCATCAAGGGCTAAATTAAATTACTATTCCACAGTTTCAGCTGTATTACCTTCTTTATACTGTTGTGAATCTTCTTCAGATAAAATACGAGGCGAATCTGTAAAGGCCAATCTTTGCCGCAGGGCATTTACCTCTTCAGCTGGCAAAGTAACCTCGAATACCTGCCTTTTACTATCTGCAAGAACAGCTTTTGCATTAGTACGAGTAAGCTGTAAATTTCTTAAAAGACTTTCTTCGGTAACGCCATGGTCAACATCTACGACATATATTGTTGTACTGTCTAAAGCCATATTTTGGAGGGTTAAATTAATAATAAGGCAATTAATGAATTATTATATCTGTACGGTTTCGCACTTCTAGGAGTGCCTTAACTGCCCCAAGCCTCTGTGACTCATCACATACTATTTGAACTTTACCTGATGCAGGGGAGATACATACATCCATTGGCAAACCTCTTACAGCCTGAAATAGACTTAAGCTATCATTTTCAGCAGACGTTTCAATATCTGGATTTCTAAACCTTTGCATAAGTTGGAGGGTTAATTATATTTGAATACTAATTTACTTAATATTATAAAAAATAGCAACATAATTTAAATAATAAATTTCCTCTTGACTATTACAACATTTTACCCCATACTCTGTTGGCAATTTTCGTATTTCACTTTCCTTTCCATTTAAATAGGATCTTGATTAAGTTAAATTGTTAATATTTCATAACCTATTTATTATGGGTACTAAATTATATGTAGGTAACATTTCTTGGGGAATCAAGGATGATGCCTTAAAGGCAGCTTTTGAAGAAGCTGGTACAGTTGTTTCTGCAACTATTATTGCTGACAGAATGTCAGGACGTTCTAAAGGTTTCGGTTTCGTAGAAATGGGAAGCCCAGAAGAAGCTGAAAAAGCTATCGAAATGTGGAACGGTAAAGAGCTTGATGGTCGCGAATTAGTGGTTAACGAAGCTCGCCCACCACGTGAAGATCAGTAATAACTGACTTTTACAACAAACTAAAAAGCAGGATGGTAAAACATTCTGCTTTTTTGGTAATAAATTTTACCCCCCCTGTTTCCACTCATCTAACATTCTATTCTTTTCTATCCATCGCCGAATTAACCATTCTCTTAGCGCTTCTACATCACCAATTGGGATTTGACCTGTCACATCTTCTGTTCGAATATGCAATGTAGAATCTATTAATGCACTTGCTTGCAAAACAGTTTCATCTGGCCGATTAAAGCCAGTAGTTACATCAATAATACGTCGTTTTACATCTTTCGTTCCCTCTAAAATAGTATACAAGCCGCCTGAGTATGGAAAAAGAGTATGATGCATCCATTCTTCTACATGCAATTCTGGCATTCTTTCTGCCCATTTCTGCCTAGCTACCTCAATTCTTTTCTTAGTTGGGCGACTTCTATCAGGGAACACAACCATGCTAGACTGAGGTGTAAAAATTGTCTCACATGCTTCTCTAATTGCTGCTATAGCTTCTTCATTCTTCCCAGGGGTTCGATCAATAAAAACACCACTACGTGCCAAACGCAATGGCCAACCCAGTACTGGGTTTTTCATATGTTCAATTTTACCAATTGCAAGCATATAAGGAGCTAAATTATCTGTAATAAACCGGCCAAAACTAGATACGCCATTGCCTGTAGGATGATTACCCAAAACCACCATACGCTCATCATCGGCGCAAGGCGGTACATTGGTTTGTATATCCATTTTAACCCCCATAATCCTTCTTAATGCATTTTTATCTGTAGCTCGTGCAAATTTACCTGGAAGGCTACGTAAATAATGATCTCCGCTTGACCCCTCCTCTGCATTACGAAGAAATGGCGCTACTGCGTATATTTGCCCAGCATAACCAGCCATTAAACCAAAACCTGATACAAGAGCTCCTCCACCTAAAAAGTTTGGAATATGCCGCCGCCATGTTTTGTGTTCATGTGGAAATTTTTTAGGCATTAATAAAAAAATTAATTTGGCTTAATATTCTACACAATTTTGTATTTTTGGCAATAACTTTAAAAATTTAAATACACTAAACAATCGAATAATAAACTTATGAAGGCAAAGTTACTTTTTATTTGAATTTGAGAAGGTATTGGCTTATAGAAGCCTAAAAAGAGATAGGTTTATTAGTTGTTCTCAGGTTAGTGGTAGGAATTTGGATATGAGAAAGAGGGTAAAATTATCTGTTGACAGAGGGTAGTTTTTTGGATTTATGAAATAGTAGAGGGCTAATGGGTTATGAATTACTGAGTAAATATATGGATTTTTCACTTAAAAAATGTTATAATATATAGAATGTTAAAATTAAGCCAACACCATAGTCCGAACGAATCAGAAGCATCTAATGAAAGATGGCTTGGTGGATTGCGTAGAAAAATTAGTAGTCTATTTGGAAGTGATAATGTAGATATACAAAGTATTAAAGACGAAATTGATGCTGATGATTGGAGTGAAAAAGGTTGGGAGCAAATTAGGCAAGGCGTGGGCATTCAAATGAATAAAATTAAAACGCCATCCAAAATTCTTCGTGCATTAGGGGAAGATAGAGCCATAAAATACTTTAAAGCTCTTGAGGGTAAAGGCAAGCCTTATACTTTCGCCCTCCCCATTGATAAAAAGGATTTACTTGAATATCTTAAATTTGAAACAGATGATGCTCATGCACCATTTGTCATAAGCATGCTAAAAAAACCCTTAACCGCTGCTGGTATTAATATACTTATTACTCATGCTACGTGGACTCCTCGTTTTATTGATAATATACGTGAAGAAGTTGGAGATGAAAGATTTAAATTTATATTGGCGCAAGTAAGTCGCGATTTCCCAAGTGCAACTGATGCAATTTCATATATTTTACTTGGCGAAGAAAGAAGAAGTCTGGAAGAGGATGCACGAGAATTGTGGTATAAAAATATTCGTGGCGCTGAATATGATGAAAAAATTGAACAACGTAGAGTAAGTGATGATAATTTCTTTTATGGAAGTAATCAAATTATGGAGAATGTTGTTAATCAATAGAAGTTAAATATTAAAAAAACGGCTTACAGAAGCTATTGATAGAATGGTGGGCGCTAGTGGATTCGAACCACTGACCCCCTCGGTGTAAACGAGATGCTCTAGCCAACTGAGCTAAGCGCCCTTACCAATTTTGCCTGATGAGATTATCAGAAAACTTCAAAACTTGCAAGATATTTTTTTGCTTTACAAAAGTAAAATTCTAAATAAAAATATATGGGCAAATGCATGGCCTCATCGTCTAGTGGTTAGGACGCCGGATTCTCATTCCGGTAACCGGGGTTCGATTCCCCGTGAGGCTGCCAACTATTTATTTAAAAAACCGGAAGGTTTTTATTTAGAACTTCCGGCTTTTTTGAGGGGGGGTTAGCAGCCACAACCTCCTTTAGTGCCGTCACAGTCGTTTTTACTGCAACTACCACTACCACATCCACCTCCATTTGAATTAGAAATAATCATGATCTTATAGGTTAAAGAATAAATCTAATTCTATTATAGATTCTATTTGATAATGGTGCAGTAACATGGGCTACATTACCATTTCTGATTTATGATTTGTGATTTCTGATTCAAATCTAGATTTAGGATTCTGATATTTATAATTTACTAACTATTTAATTAAATAGCTAGATGGCAAATGAAAAATATTAAAATGGCAGATTGAAAAATTGAATCAAAAATCACAAATCATAAATCAGAAATATCCAGCTTATCTAAGTTTAATCACTCCAGTCTGCGGATGAACTTCAATCATCCCATCACTTTTAAGTTTTTTAATACAGCGGGTAACGGTAACACGATTAAGATTTGTATGTTCTGCAATCTTCTCGTGTGTAATCTGCAATGGAATCAACCTGGTGATTGGATTGCTTCTGCGCTTCTTTTGCAATCTGACTAATTCAGAATAAATGCGCTCTGAAGCAGTTTCGACATTGCTTTTAATTTTTTCTTCATAATCATTTATACGAACAGCCATTTTCTGCATCATGCGCAACATGGTTTCCGGGTATGCAGATATTACCTTTAAAAATTCTTTAACAGGTGTTACGCAGAGCATTGCATTTTTAGTAACTTCTGCAAAATGATTAGGGCGTGGATTTTTAAAATCAAAAGAACCAAACACACTTCCGGGCCCAAGTGTATCAAAAATAGCCCTTTTACCATCACTTGAGTGATATAAAACTATTTCACCGTGGTGAACTACATAAATATTCCCATCATCTTCGTATGGGCTATAAATACGACTGCCTTTTGTATATTCCCGATCAACTGAACTAGTTGCAATCTCACAAAATTCTTTTTCAGGAATTCCTTCGTATATATTAAAATCTTTTAATACATAAATTTGTTTATTGTCTTTCATGGTATATAAATTAAAAAGTGTCTTTTATTGTAACATACATTAAAATAATCCATGTAGCCCATATAACAGATAAAAAGATCTATTTTTCTAATTGCTGTCTTATTATCTGTCTATGTACCTCTAATGCTCGGTCATGTGTTTCTACAATAACAACCCTACCCCCTCCTGATTCTAAATTTTCAAAACCCACTAAGTGGTAAAAATCAAAAGCAGCGTTAAACATTCCACTGCCACGATTTCTGCCAACTTTTGTTTTATAAAATAAATTTAGTGCTGTAAATGGGTCATCGGATAATGCCTGACATTTTGAACTTATATCTGGTAACTTTCTGGGCTGGGTAATGCTACATAGCACACTACCAACACCCAATCTAACATCTACCGCTATTGCGTTCTCTTTGCAAAAATCACTACCATGCTCAATGGCATTTAAAATGAATTCTCTAATAATATGATCAACCCTATCATGAAATTGTGGTAATTCATCACCAAGGATTTGATCCCATTTTAATTTTAATTCTCTAAATCTTTTATTAAATAGATTGCCTAATTCACCTTCCAGACCCACCAATCTCCTTTTTACCACTCTAGCCTCTTTGCTTTTTTGAAAAGTAAGATCGCTACCTAAAAAATTTAACCTTGAAGTAGCTAATCCGCTTGCAAGGATCTCATCGATTAAATCACTTATTTCTTTATAGCATTTTACAAATGGATCATGCACACCAATTCGCCATTCTAAAAACTGCTGTGTAGAGCCAGCTATTTCAACTGCCCGATCGAATGTTAAATCTCCTTGTAGCATATATTAAAAAAGGAGGCGATTATATCATAACAACCTCCTGAATGTTATTAAAAATGCTATTAATCCTCTTTCTTTTCTTCTTTAGCTTCTACTTTTTCTTCTTCCTTGGCCTCTTTTTTTACTATTTTCTTTTTCGCAACTGGTTTTTTGGCAGTTTTTTTGGCAGCATCATTACCTTTGTCACCAGGACGCACATGTGCGTCCCCTACACCCTTTTTCATTTTACTTAAATCGGGTGCTTCCCCCGCTGGTGGTAATGCTGCTTTTGCAATGTCAACAATCTCTTTAAATACATCAGGATTATTAATGGCAAGTTCAGAAAGCATTTTACGATTAATTTCAACCCCAGCTAATTCCAATCCATAAATAAATCTGCTGTACTTTAAATCATGTTCACGGCAGGCTGCGTTAATTCTGAGTATCCATAGCTGATGGAATGTGCGCTTTTTAAGGCGTCGATCACGATAGGCATTTTCACCTGCTTTCATAACTGCATTTTTAGCAAGCTTAAATACATTCTTGCGCTTACCGCGAAAACCTTTCGCTTGTTTAATTATTTTTTTGTGGCGTTTGTGAGCTGTAACTCCGCGTTTTACTCTTGGCATCTTATAAAATTTTATGGAATAAAATTTTCATTTCTGATTTCGGATTTCTGATTTCGGAATCACATTTAGTATTTATATATTTAGCATTTGCTTATTAAAATACTAAATACAAAATGTGGAATCGAATCTGATCCCGATGAAATCGGGAGAATTCTGAGATCTGAAATAGATTTATTATTTATTAGGCAACAGCCTCTTTAGCTGTTTAGAATGTGCTTTGCTGGTAATAATAGTTTGTTTAGCTAAGCGCTTCTGTTTTTTAGACTTTTGCTGCAAAAGATGATTATGGGCAGCTTTTTGTTGGGCATATTGCCCTTTACCCGTCTTTTTAATACGTTTTTTGGCTGAACTTGATGTTTTTTGTCTCCCTGGACGTGCTTTTCCTGGCATGTTATAAAATTTTATGGAATAAAATTTTCATTTCGTATTTTGCATTTCTGAATTCGCATTCCAATTTAGCATTTACTTATTCTGCATATGAATCAGTTAGTAATTGCTACATGCTAATTGTAAAATGACAATACAAATTCTGAGATCTGAAATTATTTGAGAGGGTTTAGCATCATAAACATCTGAAATCCCTGTCTTCGTGGTTCTTGTTCTATGGTAGATATATCTTCTAGCATTTTATAGAAATCTTTTAATTTCTGTGCCCCGAGAGCCATATGTGTAATCTCCCTCCCCTTAAATATTACTACTGCCTTAATCAAATTACGTTCTTCAAGAAATTTTCTTGCCTGTCTTGCTTTCACTTCCATATCATGGACCCCAGTTCTGATACTTAATCTAATTGTTTTAGTCTCTGTCTTCTTAACCTTCTTCTGTTTCTTTTTGTTCTTCTTAAGAGTGTATAAGTAAGTCCCATAATCCATTATCTTACAAACCGGGGGTTTAGCCAAAGGAGCTACTTCAACTAGGTCTAAACCTTTTTCCTCTGCATGTTTTAAAGCTTCCTCCTTAGACATAACACCTAACTTTTCTTCCCCATCAATTAATAAAACCTGATGGGACCGGATAGCCATATTGTGACGTAATTTTTTACTTATATAATTTAGTTAAAAAGTAAAAGAAGTCTGAGAGCTTATGCATTCTAAAAAAAATGCAAATAAAAGTCAATGTTTTTCTTTTAAAGAAGTCAATATCGATGTGCATAGCGCATATTTTTGATTTTTGAATTTAGATTTTTGATTCGAATCTTCATTTAAGATTTTAATATTTATCATTTACTAATAATTAATTAATAAAAAAAGAGTAAATGAAAAATACTAAATACTAAATCGAATCTAAAATCTAAAATCAAAAATGTTATTTACACCTGTGTAAATAACTTCATTATTCCATATTGAACCAATTCAATTCCAAAAAAAGCGATAAGAGGAGATAAATCTATCATCCCTGTACGCGGTATTATATTTCTGCAAACCCTCAAGATAGGCTCAGTAATTTCATAAATCACCTGTGCAAATCTACCAGTACGGCCAGGGCTAATCCATGACATTAGAATGCGTATTAAAATTGCATATTTTAGGATGCCAAGGGCATTTATGAGGAAAGAGGCTATGAAGGTCATAATTGATTAATGTTATGATGTAACTTTATTACAAAAATTTCCAAACGTCTACTTTTTCAGACGTCCAGATATCCAAATAACCAAACTTACAAACAAACGTCCAGATATTCAGATGTCCAAACGTACAAATATCCAGTTATCCAAATACTATCTAATTAATTATTCAAAATAGGTTTGTTGGTTTGTAATGTTTGTAATTTGGCATTTGTTTGTACATTTGGAGTTTGGTAATTCTGGACGTCTTAAATCCTATGTGTCATTTCAATAAACACCCCCATCCTCCCCCCATCCCCATTACGATGGGAAAAATAATCGGATTGATTACACTTAGTGCATTCATTCATCATTTCGATATTATCCTCAAGTACCCCTGCTCTTTTTAGCTGATCAATGCTAAGCGACCAAAAATCGACATGATTATTTTTAATAAAAGGATGTATAAAAGCGGGTAATTCATTCATTGGATCACTAAACTCTGCACAGCATGGGCCAAGAGATGGGCTTATGCCAATGAGCAGATCGGATGGATTACTACCAAATTCATCAAACATTTTTTTAATTGTATCTGGTTTTGTTTGATCAACAAAAAAAGT
>CAYWJA010000001.1:57270-88276 GCA_964458485.1 uncultured Candidatus Peribacteria bacterium
ATCAAACATTTTTTTAATAGTTTTACCAATAATATTTAAAGTCGACCCCCTCCAGCCCGAATGTACTGCGGCAATTGCCTTATTGATTGGATCAAAAATAAGAATTCCCTGGCAATCAGCAACTTTAATAGCAAGTGGAATATTGGATTTATTTGTAATAAAAGCATCACCAGATAATTCTTCATTCGGATACTCATCAATAACAATTACTTCATCACCATGTAACTGATTACTGAAGATGGGGATATTGGATGTATCGTATTGAACGCCATCAAATGACACCATTGGCTTTGTTGTTATGCCGTGAATAAGTTTACTGGAACATTGATTAAATATGGAAAAATTTTTGATCATTTATTGGCAATAACTGAAATATTTGATAATATTATAGCAGAAAAAGACTTTTGTCCGTGGTTTATATACCACAACTTGGCCGAAGGTCTTTTTTAGATTCAAGCAGGACTATAGTCTTTAATTCTATCAATTATTTCTTTCGTATCTTTAAATAATTCATCAATTTCTAACTGAGTATAATTATCATCTATAGATGTCATAGCGGTAAGGTGAACCTTATTTCTAGCTGTACGAATTTTTTCAGACTTCTTAAAAAGTTTCATGGTAAATAATCCGGATCTCTTTGCTGCGATATTTAAATCTTTTAAATTTGTACTCTTTTTTAATCTTTTAGACATTAACACTTTCTTAATTCCAGCCATAATTGTCTCTTTATTTGATATTTTATACTCTTTTTTCTTAAAACATTGGAATTTTGTATCAGCTCCCATAATATCGCTCTCATTTATATCTTTTTTATCAATTAATAATTGAATTTTATAATTTATTAAACTTTCTATAATTGAAGCTGTAAAAACTATTATAGTTTTAAACACCGAATATGTAACATATCCCGGTAAATCATATTCATTTTCAAGTGAATATAAAAAAGTGATATATTGCATATTTATTGCTATATTTTCTTTTAAAACTTCATTTTCTACAAAATCAAAACGAACTTTTTTTAAAAGTTCGACTTCAAAAAACTGTATATCTCTAAATTTCTTCTTTTTAGCCATATCCCAACAATTCACTAAGAGATGTATATCCTTTTTCTTTTAAGTAATTTTTAAGTTCTTTATCACTACGAATTCCAAAATCTTTGCCATACATTTTTTCAATGGTACCCATCTTGGTATCACCTCTTTTTTGTCTAAATTTTCCTGTCTTTAAAGATTTTGTAGGCATATTTATATCTACTTAATTCAAATATAATATAACATAAACAGTCAAATCATATCAATTAAATCTGCTTGTGCAACTCTCTTGATATTAAATTCACCAATTCATAAGCAGTAATACTGTCTTGATGATGGGCTAAATGATTTGCTGCGGATCCGAGGGCATTTGTTGCTATTTGGCATGATTCCACTGGTTCAAACCCTCTTGCCATAAGCCCTCCGGTCAATCCGGATAAAACATCACCTGTGCCGCCGACAGTCATAAGCGCATTACCTGTTTTATTTACAATTAAATCATCGTCATCTGCAATAATATCCTCAGGACCTTTACATAAAATAGTTGCATTTAGATCCCTTGCCCACTTTTGTACATTTTTAGCAGTAGGATCGTCTCTGGTTAGCTTTTTAAACTCACCACGATGCGGTGTTAAAACTGTAACCTCCGGTAAACTATTTGTATAAATAAGAGCACTTGCATCCACAACCGTAGGCTTTTCTAATTTAGCCAGAAGGGATTTAATTGCCTTAATGGTTTCTTTGTCATTGCCAAGTCCGGGGCCCATTACAACTGCATCAACTTTTTCGCTAAATTTTAAAATACTTTTCACATCCGCTTCTGTTAAATGCGTTTCTTTAAATGTCTGCAAAATAAAATTAAGTGAATAAGTTCTGGCAACCTGCACATGGCATGACGGGATGAATGGGAATACCAAATCAACACCAGAATGTTCTGCTCCAAGTGAGCACAAAATAGGTGCTCCATGAAACATGGCATTGCCACCAATTACCATTACTTTGCCATTTTGACCTTTGTGGGATTCGGGTAGTCTTTTCATCTCTTTTTTATTATTTATTTTATTTTGTCATTCCGACCGCAGTGGAGGAATCCCTTGAGTAACCGATTACCAGTATATCAAGGGATTTTTCCATGCGCTATGCTTAGTTGAAATTACAAAAGGTAATATTCTGCGTTCACAAATCTCAATTAATAAAAGGAGACTTTGGCACAATCTGCACCTCCGGCTCAAGCTTAACATTAAACTTCTTCTTTACAATCTTATGAACCTGCATTGTCAAATTTATTATATCACTTGAATTGGCGGTACCGGTATTCATTATAAAATTTGCATGCTTTGGTGAAACTTCTGCACCACCAACTTTCATGCCTTTACAGCCAGATTGTTCAATTAGCCATCCTGCAGATGGAAATTGTCCTGGATTCTTAAAAAAACTTCCACATGTATTACCCATTGGCTGTTTTAACATTCTCTCTTTCATATAATGATCAATTTCTGCACGTACTTTTATGGCAGGTTCAAATACAAGCTTAAATGTAGCAGAAAGAACTATATCTTTATTTCTTTTAATCTTGCTATCGCGATAACCAAATTGAAAATACTCAGGACTAACTATAACAGGCTCATTACCATCTTCCGGGAGTATTACCGCATGTGTCATTACATTATTAATATACACATCCGGAACACCCGCATTGCCATAAACTGCACCACCAACAGTACCTGGAACATTTGCAAGACCGGATATTCCCCCGAGATTATTTTGCGCAGCAATTAAAACCATTTTTGTTAAATTCACACCACTTTCTGCAGTAATAAGTTCACCCTGTATGTTCATCTGCGACATCTTATTGTAAATAATAAGACCAGGGTATCCTTCGTCTGAAAATAAAATATTACTTCCACCGCCCAAAATCATGTAGGGTAGCTTTTGTGATTTTGCAAATTCACGCAAGCCCAACATATCTTGAATAGTTTTTGCTTCCCCAAAAAATTTGGCCTTCCCGCCCGTTTTATAAGTGCAAAATTGCTTTAATGAGATGTCTTTTTTTACTTGGATTTCCATGGTTCCTATTGGTGATCCGATTGGTGATCCGATTGGGACTAATTCGGTTACAACCCCTATTGGATCCCCTATGGATCTCCCATTGAATCCCCTATTGGACTAATATTATACTACCTTCCCCAAAGCCTTGTCAATGCGTTTCAAAACCTCTTCTTTTCCTAGATAAACCATAAGTGTGGAAAAATTCGGTGATCGTTCTAATCCTGACAACGCAACACGGATTGGCCATAAAACCTGGCCGTTTTTTAACTCTAAATCTCCAACCATGCCCATCATAGCCTGAGAAAGTTCATCGTTCTTAGAGCAGTCCCCTTTCTCCCAATCTATATTTTCAATAACCGACTTAGCTTTTTCCATAACTTTTTTCAGAATTTCCGGAGTTATATTAAATTTCTCCCTCATAATCAAATCAGATGGATAATCTGCAATATCTTCAAAAAATAAAGATAAAGCCTCTGGAATTTCTGAAAGTTTATTAAAACGACCAGAGAAATCCGGATCCTGTAGCATCTTTTTTACTAAATCTAATTGATCTGATGGAAGTTTACCTTCAATAAAAGGTTTTATATTCTCCATAAATTCATCAATATCTTCTTTAATTGCTTTTTTGATGTATTCACTATTAATCCAGTCCAATTTTTTGATATCAAAAACCGCCCCGCCCTTATGAACCCGATCAAGAGAAAACTTGTCGACCAATTCTTCCATGCTGAAAATTTCCTGTTCATCCGGAGTATTCCAACCAAGCAGCACAAGAAAATTCAAAAGTGCTTCCGGCAAATATCCATCCGCCAAATAGTCATCTACAGATACTTTATTTTTACGCTTACTAAGTTTACTTTTATCTTCATTTAATATTAAGGGTAGATGTGCAAACTGCGGCACTTCCCAACCCAATGCACGGCAAAGGAGAATTTGCTTGGGGGTATTACTTATATGATCTTCCCCACGAATTACATGAGTAATTTCCATATCATGATCATCAACCACAACTGTTAAATGATAAAGTGGATCATCAACCGAGCGAGCAATTACGAAATCGTCAATTTCTTTGGAATTAAATTTTGTTTCCCCACGAATAAGATCAGTAAAGCTAATATCTTCATCTGCCGGTACACGCAACCGGATTACCGCATGCTCACCAGCCTCAACTCGTTTTTTAGCTTCTGCCGGATCAATTTTAGAACAACATCCATCATATCGTGGTGGTAATTTTTGCTCCCGCTGTTTTTCCCGCATTTCATTCAGACGTTCTTTTGTGCAAAAGCAATAATAAGCTTTATCTGCATCTAACAATTTTTTGAGGTCATCTGTATACACCTCAGTCCTCTCACTCTGACGGTAGCCTTTGTCTTCCGGAATATGTACGCCTTCATCGCCTGCTATACCGAGATTAGCTAAGCCACTTATAATATCCTCTTCATATTCTTTGGTACTTCGTTCCTTATCAGTATCTTCTATTCTCAAAATCATCACGCCATTATTCTTTTTGGCGAATAAGTAATTATAAAGAGCTGTTCTTACGGTGCCAATGTGCAGTAGGCCTGTTGGTGAGGGGCAATTGCGTACTTTTATCATGGTTGTATTGTACCCCAAGTCCAAATGGTTTCCAAATTGTTTCCAAATGGTTTCCAGATTGTTTTTTGTTTGCAATTTTTTCAATAAGACATAGAATGTACTTGAATATATTGTATTTAAATAACTATTTTGTAAAAATGCCTTTTAATGATTTAAGAATTTATCAAACCGCCACAAAATTATCTAAAGAAGTAGATGAGCTAGTTAATAAAATTCCAAATAACTGGAAAATAAAGGAGGTTAACCAAATAAAACGTTCATCAAGCTCTGTCGCACCAAATATAGCAGAAGGTTGTGCTAAACAAATTTATCCAAAGGAGTATATCCGTTATCTAAATATAGCGCTAGGATCAAGCGATGAAACACAGTCCCATATTTTTTTGCTATATAACAAAGGATATATCTCAAAAACTGATTATGATTATTTTACAAATCAGTATAAAAATTTATCTATTAAAATCCTAAATTTGATACACAAACTTAGAAACGTTCACAATATTCCCTATAAATAAACAATCTAAAAACCATTTGGAAACGCCCTGAGCTTGTCGAAGGGCTGGAAACAATTTGGAAACCATTTGGAATCAATATGTCGCCACAGTAACCTTCTTCATATAAACCTTCTCAACCGGCTTATTCATAGCATCTTTTTTAACGTCTGCGATCTTCTCCACAACATCCATTCCTTCAAAAACCTGACCAAATACGCTATGGGCATTATTAAGATGTGGTGTGCCTTCCTTTTTTTGGACAATAAAGAACTGGCTGCCATTTGAATTAGGGCCGGAATTAGCCATAGAAAGTGCACCGTAAATGTGTTTTAAATCCACATGGAATTCATCTTTAAATTTACCACCCCACAAACTCGCACCACCGGTTCCAGTGCCTTTAGGATCACCACCTTGGATCATAAAATTATCTATTACACGATGAAAAATTAGGCCGTCATAGTATTTTTTACCAATAAGACCGATAAAATTTTCAACGGTTTTTGGAGTTTTTTTAGGAAAAAGTCTTATTTTAACGGTCCCCATATTGGTTTCCATTACTACAATCTGCTCACCCTTCGCAGGTTTTGCATCTTGTTTAAAATTTGGATCTGGCATAGTAGTTTTAGTAATAGGGCTACCCTGATAAACCTTGTTTACATCTTTTTCTGGCGAGTCTTTAAGACTGCACGATGTAAGCATGATTAAAGATAGGCCAAGAGTTATTAAGAGTAATTTTTTCATGGTTATAAGTTAAATTTCTATTAAATATTATTTAATTTCATATGGAGCACAGGATCCTTTATCGACAACCTTAGCACAGTCTTTCCATCCCTTATTGTATTCTTTTCCCTTCATAATAATAGTACCTGTGTCATTTCCGACTACATATGCCTCATATTTATCATCTTCCTTTTCAATAGTAGCGGCTAATATATACTTTTTATTAGTATCATTGGTCATATATTTATAAGAAACCCCCTTGGCTTTTGTTGATGTTGGATCTAATGCCATTTTTGGCATATGCTTAGGTGTTAAATCTGTTGTTTTCCCATCAACAGCACCATCTAACATATCCGGATACTTACCCTTCTCAGCAAAGAATATCTCCAAAGCAGTCTGAATAGTGGTCAAATCCTGCATTCTTCTTGAATTCTTCGCCTTAGTAGTCTGCCCACCAACAGCTGTATAAGCTACAACCGAAAGAATCGCGATGATTGTAATCACAACGAGCAGCTCCACGAGTGAAAATCCTTTTTTAAGTTTTAAATTTTTCATGTTTGTATTTATTAATTTCTAATTGAATATATTTTATAACGTATATGGGTGGAATGCAAATGAATTTCAATCCATCCTGTGATGAGATGAAGGGTATTGCCACTCTTTGTCATTCCCGCGAAGGCGGGAATCTAGTGATTAAATAATTATTTTATTACCTATCCACCAATGATCAGATTATCTGAACTTGCGAATATTTTCGCAATATCAGTACATACGATAGTTTGGTATAATAGTATTATATTCATTAATATCTTATTCAGATTCCCGCCTTCGCGGGAATGACAAAGAGCTCACCCATGAAATTAATAATAGGCCTTGGTAACCCAGGCAAACAATATGAAAAAACCCGTCATAATGCGGGGTTTATAGCAATTGAGTATTTGGCGGATCAGTTTGGATTTGATACTTTTAAAAAAGCTGATAAACATAAATCCGAAATCTCATCTGGAATTATTAATGGCGAAAAGGTTCTTTTGATAAAACCTCAAACATTCATGAATTTATCCGGCCAAGCGGTGCGATCAGTTATGCAGTTTTATAAAGTGGATGTAAAAGATATTGTCGTAATTTTCGACGACGTAAGTTTGCCATCCGGCACACTCCGAGTGCGTCCATCTGGCTCCGCAGGAGGGCACAATGGTGTAAAATCGATTATTCAGGAACTTGGAACAAACGAATTTGTACGCATAAAACTTGGCATTGAGCCTATTGCTGAATTTAAAGGTGTATTGGAAGATTATGTACTGGGTAGATTGAGTGATAAGGAAAGTGAATTAATAAAGCAAAACATCGAAAAAACACCAAAAATAGTGGAGTCACTTTTTAAAGAAGGTGCGGAGGAAGTAATGCAGAAGTTTAATTAATCCTCGGCTATCTCATTGAGATAAGCTAACCCATCTTCTCTGGTAGGAACACCATCATGTGCAAGTAGCAAGTCTTCTAATCGCCTCTGTGTTTTACCAACTAGCGGACCACCTTTTTTTAAACCTAAAGCTTGCATAATATCCTTGCCTGTAATCAATCTTTTTAAATCACATCCAGCAGACCTTCTTGCTTCAGCGTCTTTTTTTATATCCTCATATAGTTTACGCGCATCTAGTAATAATTTATGCATTTTCTCGTCTGATGGCGATAAAGCATTAAATCTGGCCTCTGCCAAAGACAATAAATCTTCAAAATGAGGATTTTCATCATTTAATTGGCTCATAAGAACAAAGCGTTTAGCATCCACAATATCCATTATAGATAATTCAAAAACTTTAGACACATTTTCACAAAGCCATACTATCTTCCCCCTTTCTTTATTGGACATTTTGATCCCTTTATTTCCACAAAACTTATTAATATCCTGTATATCTGTTTCATACAAAACAGCTGCCCACCTAAGTTCCATGGAAGCATCTTCGGATAATTGATCAGCTGCTATTTGTTCGCGTTCCACTAAAATACTTACTTCTTCTGGTAAGACATGTTCTAAAAGATTTAAGTCTTTTAATGCTCTAAGTGAATCCGAAAACTTACCAAGAGCCCATATTTTCCCAAATTCATCCCGAATTCGTTCAACGGAAACTGATTTAATTAAATGTGCATTCTTTCTAATGACATGATTAGACTCTTCATCAGCTTTAAAACCTGTTTTAACTAAAAAACGAACATATCGAAGCATTCTTAAGTCATCTTCTCCAACACGTTCGGCAGGATTGCCAATAAATCTTAAAATCTGCTCACCCATATCCTCAACTCCTCCTACGTGATCAATAATAGTGCCTTGCTCACCTTGATTGGGGTCATAAAAAAGCCCATTAACAGTTAAATCACGGCGCATAGCATCTTCTGCGGGGCTCACGCCAATTGTTATTTCATCAGGATGACGACTGTCTGACGAATAACCATCTGTACGAAAAGTAGCGATTTCAATTTGCTCGCCATTAACTACAGCAATAACAATGCCAAACTTTTGACCCGCTGGAAGAACTTTTATTCCATCCTCTTCTAATATCTTTATTAATTCTTCCGGTTTAGCATCCGTGCACAAATCTATATCTTTAGCTAATTTACCCAAAAGATGATCCCGTACTGCACCGCCAGCTACTAAAACATGGCAACGTGCACGTGTTAATATTTGTATAACAAGCTGTGCAGCTTCAGCAATAGGCAACCTTTCTATGGGTGACATTAATATCGGGTCACCTTCTTGTGGTCTTTTAATTTCAGGTTTCATAAATTATTCCGATTTTAATAGAAAAAAATCTATTTCAATGTTGCTAAAACAGCATCAACCTGCTCATCACTTAACCCCAATTTACCCTTTAATAGACCATTTACTAAACCTTTCATAGCTCCTGGATTATCTTTTCTGTCGACCAAAGTTTGATAAACACCTGCAACTGGTTTCATTTTATCTCTTAAAATCCCACCTAATGGTCTAAGTTCTACAGGTATTTCCACTTTTTTCTTTTTTTTCTTATTTGGTGCTTCTTTGTTATAATAGTAGTTTCCTTCCACTTTCACGATGCCAGCAGTCTGATCACCTTCTCTTCTTGCTATAACAGCCTTAACAAGTGAAGGTAGTGCTTTTTCCATTTCATCTAAAACAGATATTTGAGCATCTGCCTTTTTCATAACAGCCTGAACTTTCTCGTTATTAACATCACTTTTCTCATTGTAACCAGCTCCTTTATCAGTCCGATTAAGCGCAAAAATAATACGCATCTTTTCTACTAAATCCATATCACCAGGTATTTCATCTGCCTTTTCCATAAATTTATCATATGCTTTTAATGCCTTACCCTTTGGCTCATTATTGTCTTGAAAATTATTCACCAAGCTTAATGCAGAAGCATGTAAACCGGCTAATTTGGCAACAAACTCTTGCGAATCTTCCGGTAAATCAAAATTGCGAGGTAATAATTCACGCACCATTCTTTCACTTTCCTTTTCATGTCCTGCATATCGTCTTTTTTCCGGATCTCTTGGATGAACCTGTTGACCATCTGGAGATGCTTTGCCTATGTCATGCAACTTGCCTGCAAGTAGAATTAGCTCTCTTTGAGGGTGGGATGCAATAAATGGATCAGACTCTAAATTGCGACCCAATTGCCTAGTGTGCTCATCTAAAGTTAATGTATGAAAATCGGATCTTTGATCCATTCCTTTCATAGCACTTACTTCTGGAATATGCGCCTCTAGATCTTCATAGGGAGCATCTGTTGGTAATTTTCTAGGAGTAGAAATATTATCAACCCCAGCTCTCACACTTGACGCAGTCTGGTCTTCTGGTGACTGTATTGTTTCTTCAGCCCCTTCATGACCCTTTGGCTTTTCATTAGACATAATAATATTTTGTTAATATAAGATTCTACTATAACATAAAATTAAGAAAAAAGCAAGTCTTTTTAACGCGAATCTCGAAATTACCTTCTCTCTAATAATTATTAGAAAAACAGTAATAATTATATAAAAGGTTATTTTTCTTTTTGTCATCCCGGACTTGTTTACCCCGCCAAAGGCGTGGGATCCGGGATCCACCGTTTGCTGGTTAACCATGGATCCTGATCCCGATAAAATCGGGACAGGATGACAAAGTGTAAAATATAGCTTTATTAAGACGAAAAGCGAATTTCGAGATTCACGTTTTTGTCACTTGTCAAAAACTCTGCTCGGGAGGCAATAGGGAAATGCTCAAAAGCTTGGTAATTTTCTCCACTTTGTTCTGTAAATTACCAAGCTTTTGTTCTCCATTGCGTGTTCTCACTTCGTTCCGAGCACTCCATTCCGAAACGCATTTCTCGCTACTCACTAGGGATCGAACCTACGAATGCATGGACCAAAATCCAGTGCCTTATCCCGATATGTATCGGGACGACTCCCGAACACGTTTAAAAGCTAAGCTCGGGAGGTAGGGATCGAACCTACGAATGCTGGAACCAAAATCCAGTGCCTTACCACTTGGCGACTCCCGAGCTTAGCTTTTAATTACAATTACTAAGAACAGCTACACTTTTTTAACAAAAAAAAGTGTAATGGTCAATCAAATTACTCAATACCCAAGGCCTTCCTTCCATTCACCGTAGCAATATTGGTAAGCTCTTCCACATCATAATAACGGCATGTTTCGAGCAAAAAGAGGAGCTCGGAAAGCAGGTTGCCATCAATAAATGGGCAAAAGTAATCGTGAACATTATCTACACCAAGGCAAACATTAATGTCAGCTTCGATTAACTGAGGAACCGGGCCGATTGAATTGTGGACTGGGGCCATTTTTTCCCGCATTTGCACACCATCCAGCATAGCCCGAGGGCATACAATCACACTCATGTCGGCTTCCTTGATTAATTTAATAACTTCCATCATATAATCATCTTTCTGTGCTGCAAGTGAACATGCATGAACTGCATTTACTTTACCCTGCATACCATGTTCGATTACTTTTTTAGCAAGAAGCTCAGTATCTTTTTCATCCGGATCATTGTTTTGATCTATATGTACATCAACGGTTTTACCAAGGTCCTTCGCAATACTGAATATATAATCGAGATGTTCGCCTTGGCTAGGGCGATCACGGGACGGCAAACCACCAAGCACATCTACCATGGGCGCTGCCTTTTCAATCCATTTCTGCGCCTCCGGATTCATTGCGCCTTCGAGTACCTGTGAACAAAGCTGAATTTCAATTTGATCCGCATATTTCTTTTTAACCTCCAGTGCAGCCTCTACACACATCATCCCGACAGTATTATCGACATCGATGTTAGTACGAGCATATTTAGCACCCTGTTTAATCATATTTTCTGCACTAATCGACATCCTTTCTATTAAATTTTCATGAGTATATTCGGATTTAACTTTCTTCCATAAATCCCACTTTACCTCCATATGCTCATTAGTCATTTCCAATGTTTCCGGAGTAATTACATAGGCTTTATCAAAATGTGCATGACAACATATTGGTCCGCCTTTTTCTTCGATTCTTTGTTTTAAAAGTGAAATTAGGTCCCACTTTTCCATGATTGTAGGGGTTAGAGGTTAAATTTGATAAATGATGTTTATAATTTCGTATTTCGCATTTCTGATTTCGCAATATCATGTGCCATTTTTCATGTAGCAATTACTAACTAATTAGTTAGTTAAATGCCAAATGGGCAAATGCTAATTGTGAATGCGAAATCAGAAATGTGAAATGCGAAATGGAATCTTACTTCATCAGTTTTTTGATTTCTTTCTCTATCTTCCCTAGTCTAAGATTCCCCGTTCCTCCCTGATGAGTAGACATTTTAAGCCAGCGATCAATATCTTTTTCAGTAACATCAATTTTACTAATGCTAGCACCTATTTCTCTGTAAGCATCACGGAAAGTCATACCTTCTTTCACCTTTTCAAAAGCTTTATGCGCAGCAAATAGACCTGGGCACCCTAGCATTGAATCCATTAAAACATCTTTATTCGGTTTAACATTAGAGAGTATCGCGCCCATTGCATCCAAAGACATTTCAGTATATTTCATGCCTAGGAAGAGTGGTCTTTTTATTTCCTGCCCATCACGATGATAACCGGAAATTTTATTTACAATATTCATCGACATTTCTGCTCTGCATGAAAGTACTGTTGGTGTACGCCCACGAATTAATTCAGCTACATCAAGATTCTTTTTTTGCGGCATAATAGAGGAGCCTGTTGCGATACTGTCATCTATGTTAAAAAATTGGAACTCCTGAGTTGTAAAAAATAGAAGGTCGCAAGCTAATCTATTTAATGTAAGCATAATCTGGCAACATGCCTCCAAAACAAGACCTTCAATCTTCCCACGAGAATTATGGCAATAAATTACATTATTCTGCGTTTTACTAAAGCCAATTTCTTTAGAAAGCCAGTCTCTGTCAAAATCAAATGGTGAACCGTATCCTGCTCCGGACCCAAGTGGATTTTGATCAACAATTTCATCTGTAATAAGATTCAAAAGCTTCACATCATCCATTAAGCTTTCTGCAAAAGCACCCATCCATGTGCCGACTGTAGTTGGCATAGCTTTTTGCATATGGGTGTATCCCGGCATTGCAACCATTTCGTACTTTTTTGCAAATTTGATGCACTGCAATGCAAGATCAAGCGTTTTTTTATTAATTGCAACAGCTTTTCTTTTTAAAAACCATCTCATCATTACTAAAACCTGATCATTACGGCTACGGCCGGTATGAATCTTTTTACCTGTATCACCTAAATTTTCAATTAAATAATCTTCTATCTTTGTATGGCAATCTTCATCTTCAAGCTTTAATTGAAATTTTCCTTTTTCATAAAGCTTTAAAATGTCATCAAGACCACCTTCCAGCTCTTTAAGCTCTTTTTTGGTTATAAGACCATGTCTTTCTAAAAGGCGCGCATAACACCTAGAGCACCAAACATCATCCGGGATCATCTCCTGATCATAGATGATATCTTCACCAGAATTATACTGCTCAACAATTTTATTTAAACTAACCGCCTTCTTTTTAAACCATATTTTCTTTTTTGTTATTTTCTTTTTTAATTTTGGTGGCTTAATAGCAATTCTTTTAGACATAATTATTTAGGTTATGAAAATTCTCTGATATAATATATAAGGATGTACTCTTTTACAAATTTTTAGTTTTTATTTTTTAGTTTTTATTTGGCAAACGGGTTACTAAGATAAATAAAAATTAAAAACTATAAATTAAAAATTAACCAAATCAACATTGTGAAAAAAGGCATATTAATAATAAGCAGCATACTCTTCCTAACCGCCTGTTCTTCGTCAGACAATACAAAAACTAAAACACAATCACCTAAAATTCCTACAGGCAAAACACTACAAGCCAATGTTCTAGGTGCGTTAGACGTAAAAACAGATAATAATGTTGATGTAAAAAAATTAGTTGATCAAATTAACCAAAATATTGAAAGGGAAAATATAGCTGCACAAGATATTGAACGTGGTTGGTATTATGCTACAACAAAAGATGATAAAAAATGGGGCACACCAAATTCATGGATTTGGAAGGAGTCCGGAGAAAGATCACGCTTTATGAGTCCACACGCAGAAGAATCCGATAAAGAAACTAAAATAGATGCAATCTGCAAACAGACAGCAGGTATTTATGTTAGGTCTTGTGCGAATAGTGACAGTGAAAGCTGTGAATATATACCCACAAATGAATGTAGATGCACTGTGGGCTCAAAATGGCTGGATGGGCAAGGGTGTATATTGGCTAAAGGCAATAGGTTCATTAAAATATCCAAAGAAGAATCAAGCCAGGGCTGGTATTACGGTTTAAATAGTGAAAAAAAACTCGACACTCCATCAAATTGGGTATGGAAGGAGGATGGCAGGAAGTCGATGTGGAGAAACAAATGATATCTCAGAAATCAGATCTAAGATATAATAATTACTTAACACATGAACCTCCCCTTCTAGGGCTCGGAAGGCTCGTCCAACTACGATGGCCATTTTGATTGTCGGCTGATTTTAAGGTTTGGCTTTTTTTATTATTGCCAACACCAGACTGCAATAAAGAACTACCACTCCTATTTGCTTTTTTAAGCAACAAAACCCTTACGCGATCAATTAAATTCCCAAGTAATATTCCCTTCGGTAAATCTAATTTCTCAGCAGTTAAATCATCTACAGTATCAAGATGCTCTAATGTAAATTTTGCAGCCATTAAAACCAATTCATCTGTGATTTCTGGGGGGCATTTTGGCATTCTTTTGAATATTTGAAAACTAAACCTATAACAAATATGTGATTATGTAAAGTATTTTACATAATTTTATTTTGTTTTACGAACTAAATACTTGCTTTTTTTTAAAAAATATGCTATAATAGTACAATCACAATAAAAATAAAAACTAAAAAATGAACAATTTTAATATACCCTTCAGAATTATCGGCGCATCCATGGCATCACTATTAATAATAGTGACACTTATGTTTAATCCTGAGCCAGACACTAAATCTTATGCTAAATCCAGTGATGCTTTTCTAAAAAACTACGGACTAATTGTCCATAATACCAATGCCAACCAACCCATCCCACGCCTAAAAGTATTACAGGTGTTATTCAAATATTTCCCGGATGCACAGCCAAAATTATTTGCAGAAACAGAAATGAATTTTAGGAATGTAAATACAGATTTGGCAGAATATAAAGATATAGAGAAGGCTTGTAAATTGGAATTAATAGATTGTAAAAAGGATTTATTTTTAGGGAATTTAGGCATTTATCAGAAAGATGTATTAATTTGGTTTTATAAATTAAAGTATTTTAATAATCCGGACTATTTAAAGAATAAATATCCAAAAATTAAAGATGCCCACATGCGTGCATGGCTAGAAGCGCGCGGCATGAATCTTCTTACTGGGACTACAATTACCTATAAGGTATTTAATGATCTTTTATATAGGAATGAAGTTTCTGTAAATAATTTAAATAAAGCCTACAGAAAGGGTATGATTGCAAGCTTTGCAGAAATAAATGCAGATAATTACCATAATTTAAAAGAAATTGAAGCTGTAAAAAATAATTATATAAGTATTGTGCAAAATATATCCGGAAAAAGGGAAATGAACTCTGAAGAAAATAAATATCATGAGAGAATTGTAAAAAATATAGAAGCCCTTTATTCACTAGAACAAACCCTTGCAGAAACTCCATATGTATTGAGAAAATACCCTGAAACAAACTCCATTGTAGCCAATGCAGTAAGGCAGCATAATTTACAGGAAGTTTTATATAGCTATGCATATGACTATAGTAAAAATCCATCATACAGACAGCATAATGTAATAACAGCTGTCAGAAAAATGGATGGCAAAGTTTATATGCCTGGAGATATTATTGACTATTGGAATGTTGTTTCTGATAATAATTTATCTGAATTTAAATATGGCTGGGTTATTCTTGGTAATAAAGAGGCATGGAGATTTGGAGGAGGACTTTGCGGAGCCTCCAGTAATATTTTTATACCTTCGTGGAAAGCGGGATTGGAAATTGTAGAAAGAAAACACCATAGCAAATATTATACCAATCTTTATCCGAAAAAAGATATTGGACTAGATGCCACTGTATACAGACCAAGGCCGAATTTAAAAATGAGAAATAACACTGGCTCTCCTATTGTATACAAAGTAGATGATGATAAAGAAAAAAAGACTATAACCATTAGTATTATTGGAAATCAATCTTATAAAAATATCAATATAGAAGGTCCGATTTATGTGACAAAAAAACATATTAAATGGGTTCGACAAATTCAAAAATTTGATGGTAATATAGTTAAGGAGGTGATAGAAAGTAGGTACGATCAAATAATATAGTCTCAAGTGTATGTCTCAAGTATCAAGTGCTAAAAAAATAGCGATAATAATCATATCAATATTCTTTTTGTCTGCATGTGGGCAAAAGGCATCTGTCGTTAATTATGAGGGACCTACTGAGGGGCCGGATTTTGTTAAAATGATGCCAATTACTGAGCCAAGTGATATTAATTCAAATTTAAAATCTCAAGCACAAAAATCAAAATAAGCTCCAAATCTCAAGCTTAAAAAATTAAAACTGTTAATCAATTATCGAGCTTTTAATTTTAATATTGAAATTTATTTTGGATTTTGGAATTATAATTTGGTATTTTAAAGAAGATGCGTCTAAATAAATATTTATCCCACCAAGGTATCGCCTCACGTCGCGAAGCAGATCGCCTAATAGCAGACGGGCTTATTTCGGTAAACGGCAAAGTTGTAACAGAGATGGGCGTAAAGATTGATCCGGGAAAAGATAAAGTAACTATTAACGACGAGGTTATAAAAAGGCAAGAAGAATTAATCTACATAGCATTAAATAAACCAACAGGTTATGTAACCTCTGCCAAAAGGACTAACGTAGAAAAACACATCGTAATGGATCTAATTAATATAAAAGAACGAGTTTATCCTGTAGGCAGGCTGGATAAAGATACAACTGGTTTACTGCTCTTAACGAATGACGGAACACTAACCTTTAAATTAACCCATCCGTCCGCCGAATGTGCGAAAGAGTATGAAGTTACTGTAAAAGGCATTATTCAACCTGAGCAAATCAGAAAACTTGAAAGCGGTGTAAAACTATGGGGGGAAAAAACTAAAAAAACTCATGTAAATAAAGTGGATCAAAATAAAATGCGTATTATTTTAACTGAGGGTAAAAACCGTCAAATCCGCAGAATTTGCCAAAAAGTCGGCTTGCCTGTAAGGCAGCTAAAGCGCATACGGATTAAAAAATTAAGACTTGGGATTCTGCCTGTGGGGAAGTGGAGGTATTTGGAGAAGGGGGAGGTGGAAATGCTGAAAAACTAATTACACCCTTTGTCATCCCCGCGAAGGCAGGAATAAAAATATGAAGGAGTATGACACCGTTTGTCATCCCCGATTTAGTCGGGGATCTAGTGATTATATAGTGGCTATATTGCTATAATACAGACTGTCTTATTTACCGATATTTCGACAATGTTCGCAAGTTCAGATAAACTGATTATTAGTATACGAGTTATAATATAATCCATTAATCACGTGGATCCCGGATCCCACGCCGTGCGGCGGGGCAGGCAAGTCCGGGATGACAAAAGAAAAAAAATGCTTAATCCACTCCTTCACCAATCCAACCTAACAATTCCTGATGAAAAAATCAGTCTTTTAGAAAAATTCATAAATCTCTTTGTCGAAAAAAACCAGCATATAAATCTTACGAAGATAAATGATGAAGAAGAATTTATAATTAAACACATTATCGACAGCCTATTAATTGGTCAGATTATTGACATAAAGCCAAACACACAAATTGCTGACCTGGGTACAGGCGGAGGATTGCCAGGAATTCCACTTGCAATACTTAATCCGAAATGCAGATTTACATTAATTGATTCTGTACAAAAGAAAATCAAATGCGTCGATGAATTTACGAGTAATCTAGATATCAATAATGTAATCGGACTATCTGATCGACTAGAAACAATTGGGCAAAATAAAAAATATCGTGAACAATTTGACACCGTAATTGCACGTGCACTTGCACCATTGCCAATTTTACTAGAGCTCGCATTACCACTGGTAAGAATTGGAGGTATTTTTGTAGCCATGAAAGGACCGAGTTACCTTGAAGAATTAAGCAGATCAGTTAATGCAATGAAGCAAATAAAAATCGAACGACCGACCATTAAAACATATGAACTGCCGGATGGAATGGGTAAGAGGTATTTGTTGGTTTTTAAGAAAGCAAACCCGACGCCAAAAGGGTATCCAAGGAATGTTGGGGTACCCAAGAAACAGCCACTTTGAAATCGATATCACGCCTTGTCATTCCCGCAAGCGGGAATAATGATACAAAAGGGTATGACACCGTTTGTCATCCCCGATTTAGTCGGGGATCTGGTGATATAGGAGTTGTATTATTACTCATTTGCCAATAGGCGATTCTACCTTTTGTCATCCTGAACTTGATTCAGGATCCATATAATGAAATGATGATTGTAGTACAATATTACCAATCATCTAATTTGCTGATATTGCGACAATATTCGCAAATACAGATAAATCGATTATAAGTATATAAGTTATAATATAGCTCACTAATCACGTGGATCCTGAATCAAGTTCAGGATGACAAAAGGTAAACATGCCAACATACCAACACCACGACAAATACTTCGAACAAGCCAAAAAAATGGGTTACCGCGCCCGCAGTGTTTTTAAGTTGCAGGAAATTCAGAATAAGTTCCACATTATTCGATCGGGTGATCAGGTGTTGGATTTAGGTGCAGCGCCAGGCAGTTTTATGCAGCTCACCAGTCAAATCGTCGGCCCAGATGGCATGGTTATAGGTGTGGATTTAAAACCAATAAAACCTTTTAAATCCGATAACATAAAATGTTATGAAGGTGATATTTTTGACGAAAAAATATATAAAACAATAGAAAATGATACAAATATAACAAAATTTGATACAATTGTAACAGATTTGGCACCAGAAACCACTGGGATTAAAGCATTAGATGCAGGAAGATCCTTCCAATTGAATGAGCAAGTGCTCAATGTTGCAGAAAAATATTTAAAACCCGGCGGTCATGTAATTCTAAAAACCTTCCCAGGAGCGGATCAAGATAAATTAATAACTCTGACAAAAAAGCTATTTAAAAAATTTAAAGTGTTTCGCCCCAAGGCAGTTCGAAAATCTAGTAGGGAGGTTTATATTGTAGGTTTAGTAAGAAATGATAAATCCTAAATACAAAATAGAATCTGAGATCTGAAATCAGAAATCAGAAATATCACAGCGCTGCCTTAATAAAATTCCTAAACAAAGGATGCGGCCTATTTGGCCTGGATTTAAACTCCGGATGGAATTGTGAACCAACCATAAACGGATGATCTTTGACTTCCACAATCTCCATAAGTTCATGATCAGGTGATATTCCGGAGAAAATGAGACCTTTCTTCTCTAGTTCTTTCTTATATTTATTATTAAACTCATAGCGATGTCGATGGCGTTCGTGTATTGAAGTTTCTCCGTAAGCTTTATATGCATGTGTACCCTTTTTAATCCTGCATGGCCATGAGCCAAGTCGAAGCGTACCGCCTTTTGATCTTTTTTCATGCTGGCCTGGTAAAAAATGTACTACTTTGTTCTTTGCTTTTGGTGAAAATTCTTCTGAAGTAGCATTTTTTATTTCGCAAACATGACGGGCGTATTCAATTGTCATAATTTGTGCACCAAGACATAGGCCAAGATAAGGAACCTCTTCTTCGCGGCAATATTGTGCGACTAAAATTTTACCTTGTGTGCCGCGATGGCCAAAACCACCAGGGACAACAACGCCGTCTACTTTATGTAATTTTTTCCATTCTTTTTTATCTGCATTCTCAATTTTTTCTGCATCTATCCATATAATTTTTGCCTTGCGCTTATAATGAAAACTTGCGGATTTAATAGCTTCAATTACAGAAATATAAGCATCATCCAAATCATTGTATTTGCCAGCTAAACCGATTAAAATTTCTTTTTTACTTGTCATTATATTTTTAACCATCTTTTCCCAGCTTTTAATTCTTGGCTTTTTATATTTTAGCTTTAATTTATTACAAATTGTCCTTGTAATGTCGTATTTTTCATAAATAAGTGGTACTTCGTAAATAGATTTAACCGTTGGAGAAGGAATTACAGCTTCTAACGCCACATCACAAAACCTAGAGATCTTCATAATGTGCTGTTTTTCAATTTTTGCATCAGCCCTAAGCATTACCATATCCGGATGAATACCCATGCTTTGCAAAAGCTTAACAGAAAGTTGTGTTGGCTTTGTTTTTATTTCGTTGGATGCTTTAAGAAAAGGAAGTAATGTAAGATGGACAAATAAGGTATTATCACGACCCTCCTCTTGTCTCATCTGACGAAGCGCTTCTACAAAGGGTTGTCCTTCAATATCTCCAATAGTACCTCCTATTTCAATAAGCATTACATCTGCTTTGGATTTTTTAGCAACCAAGCGTATTCTCCTTTTTATTTCATCTGTAATATGCGGAACTATTTGGATAGTACGACCAAGATAATCACCTTTACGTTCACGATCCAGAACTGTTTGATAAACCTGACCGGTTGATACAGAGCTAAGCTGGCTAAGTGGAGTATCTATAAATCTTTCATAATGGCCAAGATCCAAATCTGTTTCCGCACCATCATCTGTAACAAAAACTTCTCCATGCTGAAATGGGCTCATCGTACCTGGATCTACATTTAGGTAAGGATCCAGTTTTTGTGTAAAAACCGAGTATCCAGCTGACTTTAAAAGATTCCCGATAGATGCTGACGCAATCCCCTTTCCCAGAGAAGAGCAGACGCCACCGGTTACAAATATATACTTAGGCATTGATTTATTTTGGTTAAATTTTGCGATTTAATTATATGAATTTCGCATTTCGCATTTCTGATTTCGCAATCACATTTAGAATTTTTATATTTTGCATTTTTCCCTTTGTCATCCTGAATTTAGTTCAGGATCCATCGCTAACGGGCAAATCGTGGATTCTGACCCCGATGGAATCGGGACAGAATGACAAGTTAATCGCAAAATGCTAATTGGAAAATGACAATGCGAAATCAGAAATGCGAAATGCGAAATAAACTAGTATTTCAATCCAGTAACCTCCCTAACCTTATCCATCGTAACAAGCGACACAGCCCGTACTTTCTCAGCCCCCTTAGCAAGTATCGCTTCAACTTCTTCCGGATGTGCTTCTAAGTAATCTCGTTTCTCCTGAAAAGGCTTAAATGTTGCCTGAAGTTTTTCCAAGAGCATTTTCTTGGCATCACCATATCCTATTCCTCCTTTTTTAAACTTATCTGCCATTTCCTGCGCCTCATCCGTACTAGCACAAAGTTTATAAAGTTCATAAATTGTATTACCTTCTGGTTCTTTTGGCTCATCTACGCCCTTAGAATCTGTAACAATGCCCATTACTGCTTTTTTGATCACCTTGTCGTCTCCAAAAATAGGAATAGTATTATTGTAAGATTTGGACATCTTCTGACCATCAATACCGGGAATTACTGCAACATCTTCCGGAATTTCCGGCTCCGGGATTACAAAGGTTTCACCAAATGTATTATTAAATTTAATTGCAATATCACGTGCCATTTCTACATGCTGTTTCTGATCTTTCCCTACAGGAATCACTTCGGATTGATTTATTAGAATATCCGCAGCCATTAGAACCGGATAAGTAAAAAGACCGAGATTTGGCTTAATGCCCTTAGTAAGCTTGTCTTTATAACTATGAGCACGTTCCATTAAACCAACTGGCGTTAGATTAGAAAGTACCCATGCCAGTTCTGCAGTCTCCGGAACATCGGACTGCACCCAAAAATAACACTTTTCAGGATCCACCCCAAGGGCAAGCATATCCATTGCTGCCTCAAGGGTAAGTTTTTTCAATTTCGGACCATCTAATAAAGTAGTAAGCGAATGTAAATTTACTATAAACAAAAAGAGGTCGCTGGATTCCTGGTATTCAATCATACGCTTGATCATTCCGAAGTAATTGCCGATATGCAGATTACCGGATGGCTGGATTCCAGAAAGTATTCGCTTTTTCATAATTTTTGATGTCAAATTTAGATTAACAAAAAGAATAGATGAAGGTCAATTGAAAAAGCTAAATTATATAAGTTAAATAATTCAGCCTAAAAAATGAAATCATTAATACGCTAATTAGATTTTTAAGACATATTACTTTTAAGCCATTTTTCAAAGTACTTTTTAAGATAAGACATTTTCTTTATTCCAAGCTTTATAACATTTTTAGCCTTTTTATCTTTACCTAATTTTTTTAACAAATCTGCGTAATCAATAAAAACTTTTTTACTGTCAAAACTTAAAGATTCTTTCTGAATTATGTTCTCATATACATCCATTGCATTTTTATAGTCTTTAATATTAACAAAAAGATTAACAAGCTCGATTAATTTATATGTTATCACTCTTTTTACAGACATATTTTTTTTCATTAACTCATAAGCCTTTGTTGCATTTTCTTTTTGACCCAACTTAATATATATATCTATTAAATCAACATAAATAGGGGCAGAACCTTTGGGGTTTCCAGGGTGATTCGCTGCTTTTTGTAAAACTGATGCAGCCTTAACCATTTCTCCATTTCTTTTGTATATTTTAGCAAGAGTTTCATAAAAAAATGGATCATCAGTTTTCATAGATATGACTTTCTCAAGTTGCCCAATCCACATTTCATAAGCTTTTTTAACTTTCGGATTACTTCTTACATATTTAATATTAATACTATCCACTCCCCCATAAGACGCTCCATACCCATTAACAAAAAGATCTTTATAAGCACGCACAGACCCCTCATTTAGTTTCAAATTATTAGGATCAGACATGGTCATATCCTGTATTTTTTTTAACTTATTATACTTAGCATAAGCCATTCCCAATGTTCGATAATTTCTCATGAGAACTTTTTTTCCACCCTTTTTAATGCCAAGTTCTAGAGTTGCAATATATTTATCTATATCTTTTTCTTTTTCATACACTAAGGCAAGACCTTTATATATCCCAAAATTTTTATAACCATTTTTTATAGCCAGTTTATAGTATTTTTTTGCCTTTATATTATTTTTTATCCCACACCTAAACACCTCAGCTATAGATCCATAATACATTGATGTTTTTGGATACTTCTTAGACAGAATTAAAAGATTATGTAGCTTATTAGCAAAATCATGCTTGTTATTGTTTGGATAAATACGATCAAGTACATCATTAATTTCCTCATGATAGAATGATTGATTTTTAGAGTCACTTTTTATTAATTCTTCATATGCTGATATAGCCTGCCAATGTTTTCCGGTATTATTTAATACTTTGGCTTTTCTGATTTTATTTATAACCTTTGTACTACCAGCAATTGCTTTCAATGGTACATGCATTAAATCACTACTTCCCTTCTTGGGAACATCTAAAATTGCTATAAAACCGGAACTTATTCTATATGATGTTCCATTATCTAGCCCTAAACCTCCTTTATCATACTTTGGCATTAAAGAGTTAACTGCATCTTGTAAATCGGTATAACCCCTATTTTTCTTAGGGTCTATTTTCATACCATATCTATTGCCATTTTTATCTAATCCAAATGTGCCAATGCTATATGCATTCCAATTTCCATCCTTGCGCTTTTCAAGCCATACGCAAATAGCATGCCCTGGTATCATAATGACATATGCATTTTTCCCCTGCCTTCTTAGGATTTCCCTCGCTAAAAAAGCATAGTCATCGCAATCACCACACATTTTACCCTTATGAATTCTATTAATTGTTTCTTTTGCCGTCTGCCAATAATCCTTATTGTCATTAATATTAGGCGCAGTATAGTCTTCACCACGCTTTGCAGGGTCATCATGTATATATTGCATATAAGTTTCAAAGAAGATGTGTAATTTTTCTGGCGTATTCAAATTTTTAGCCAATAAATCTAAATACTGATTATCTGTAATTTCAGGATTTTTTTTACGCGCAAAGTCCAATAATCCAAAAGGCTTATTATCAACGCCATTCATAACGCTATACGACTTATCACCCTCTTTAATTCTTTGCCATACAACTTTTTTACCGGCCTTATCATAAAAAGAAGTTACATTGCCCTCTTCTACATACTCAATTGTGCCACCTTTTCTAAAATGGGTAACTTTTTTTGTTTTCTTGCCTAATTTATTTAAATGCTCGGTTACTGATGCAACCTCACCAGTACTGTTATAATAATTCGTTTCTTTTGACTTCTTGCCATTAGCATATTCAGTTTTATATCCTTTTTGACTACCATAATAGCCTACCTCCTTTGTGACAAGGTTATTTTTGTCTCTGTAATACAATGTGAAATTTCGCTCATATGCAGAGCCCTCCTCCTGAATTGCCATATTTGAATTTTCATCAAATAATAATCTATAATTGGCTTTTGTAAAAAGTGCTGAGACATTTAATTTCATCTTCTCTATTTTATCGAACGCTCTGGTATATATTTTCGGTATGGTGGGATCAATTACCCTCGGTCCATATTCATTGTTAAAATTTTCTTTTTGGTTATCTGTTAATTTTGGGTCTTTCTCTATTCGTATCCTTAGTCTTTTTTGTATTCTCTTTAATTCATTTTTCTTTTTTCTAAATTTTTTAATCATCTTAAAATCAAAATCCCTATCAACCCTTAAAATCCTATCCGACATAGCACAATATTTAATTTTCTTGCCATTTTTATTAATTACAAATTCAATTCTTGCGCCATATAATGATTTAAATTTTGTATTAGAATTAATATATGGCTTTAAATCCTTTCTTTTATTTATTTGAGCAATAATCTTCTTATGATTTTGCTGAGCTCTTTTATTAAAACCAAATGGCAATGGTATTTTAAACTGCATACCAAAAATCTCCGCAGAATCAGCCCCTTCAGCATATTCAACATTGTTCGAATAACCTATGTTTAAAAAAGTTAAAAAATCATCAATATTACTGATTCCATTTTTTGTTAATAATTTTCTATGAGTTTTTTCTATGTCTTGAAATATTAACCTAAATTCTGTTGTAGTAATTTGTAAATCTGCTGAATATTTTTGCTCCTTCTGAGGAGTGTTTACATCATCATCTCTTTCAAGTTTTATTTCAGCAATAATTCTTTGCTGTAGAGAACGAACATTCTTAGACCCTTTTGCATCCACCATTTTTAATCTTCTAAGCTGATCCCCTAAAGACTCCTCTATCTGCTTTTCAAATCCCGATATTTGTTCTGGTGTAGGCATTTTATTTTTTCTTTAAAATTCATTTTCTAATTTTTCTAACTCAATATCTTCCAGTTTTTCCACCTTTTTTTCTTGAAATTTATGAATATTTCTTAATACGACTTTCAATAAGTCTATTTTGTCTTTTTTCTTTAAAATATTCTTTTGTAATTTTTTAATTGTTTCTTTGTCCATAAATTTTATTAATATCTTATAATTATAGCATATATAATGATATTTGACAATATTATAAACACAAAAGCATACTTGAGACTTTATAGGTAATAAGTTAATATATATTAAAATTAACAAATAATAAAAATGTCAGAATTAACAATTGATTTAAAAGATGGCCCTAAAGAGGGTAGTAAAATAATCGCCCTAACCGGAGAGATGGATGAAGCCAGTCTCGATCCACTCAAGGCTCAATTAGATCCGCTTCTTGCAGATATGAATATTAAAACTATTCTTTTTGACTTAAGTGACCTGGAGTTTATAAACAGTAAAGGAATAGGCTATTTGGTATCAATTCATACCCATCTTTCAAAAGACAATCGAGTAATGATTTTAGCAGGTGCTAACGAAACTGTGATGGATGTGATTAGCCTTGTTGGGCTTACTACAATTATTAAATACTTTAATACTGTAGATGAAGCACTTTCTAATTTATAATTTTAACTAGGCCTGTAGGATGTAGGCATTTAGGATGTAGGACCTACAAGCCTACGACCTACAAGCCTACAATCCTAAATCATGGAACACTTATTCTTCGAACTAGGACTCGTAATCATTTCCGCCGCTTTAATCGGAGTAGTTGGATATTTTTTAAAGCAGCCACTAATTTTAGCCTACATTGCTGCCGGTGTGCTCATCGGGCCATTTGGATTTGGGCTAATACATAATATTGAAACCATTCATGTGATCGCAAATGTAGGTATTATGCTAATGCTGTTTTTAGTTGGACTAGAAATGAATCCCGATCGCCTAAAAGGCCTAGGTGCAGTTGCATTTGTAACCGGTATTGGGCAGGTGCTATTTACGGGATTATTCGGCTATGGGCTGGTTACTTTGTTTGGATTTTCATTTATGCAAGCTGCCTATTTAACAATAGCACTTACATTCAGTTCTACTGTAATAGCTGTTAAAATTATTTACGATAAACGAGATAACAATGCTCTGTATGGCCAGGTGGCGATAAGCGTGTTGTTGGTTCAGGATATACTTGCAATATTGGCCCTCTTGGCACTTACTGGATTTAAAGCTGGATCATTTGACTTTAACTATGCACAATTCGGGCTAATTCTTTTGAAAGGTATTATTTTATCAGCAATTGTAATATTAGTTGCACGCAAGTTACTTGGATATCTTTATAATAAAATAGCTACTTCTCATGAGCTTTTAATATTATTTAGCTTAAGTTGGGCATTTTTGGTGGCATTGGGTGCAGAAATGATTGGATTTAATATAGAAATTGGTGCATTTATAGCAGGTGTAAGTTTAGCCAGTCTTCCTTATACATACGAAATAAATGCAAAAGCAAAAGTAATAAGAGACTTCTTTATTACTATATTTTTCGTAGCCTTGGGTGCCGGCTTACTATTCAGTTCTATGGGGTCGCTCATGCCGGCATTTATAACCTTGTCTTTATTTGTATTAATAGGGAATCCAATTATTGTAATGATACTTATGGGCTTATTAAGGTATGACAAACGTACATCTTTCTTCGTGGGTCTTTCTGTTGCCAATGTAAGTGAATTTTCATTAATTTTAGTTGCGATGGGAAGTACCTTGGGGCATTTAAGCAAGGACGTTGTGGCGATGTTTACGCTTATATGTGTTTTCACTATGACAATTTCTTCTTACATGATGACCTACAACAATTTTTTATATAATAAATTGCGTAAATATTTAACTATTTTTGAATTCAGAAAATCAAAAACAAAACTCGCTAATTTAAAATCCGGATTAAGCAACCACATTATCTTACTCGGCTGTGGGCAGATGGGGCATCAGATATTACAGCAAATTAAAAAATTCAAAGAAGATTATATAGTAGTAGATCATGACAACTCTGTTATTAAGAATCTTATCAAGAAAAATATAAGTTGTATTTTTGGAGATGTAGAAGATGATGAACTTTTAAATGAATTAGATCTGGAAGATGCTGAAATTATTATAAGCACACTGCCTAGCGTGGAAGATAACTTCTTTTTAATTAAATATATTGAAAAAATTCCGCACAACAAACGCCCTATTGTCATAGTAACGTCTGACAGTGGTCGTGATGGGTTGGAATTGTTTAATCGAGGAGCTGATTATGTAATTTTAAAACCATATTTAGGTGCGGAACACATTCATAATATTAATAAGGAACTTTATCAGCTTGAAGATGAATCTCCTTTAGCCGCACTTGCTGAACAAGAGGAAGACGCGGAAGTTGGAGGAAAAAAATTCAAAAGCGATCATGATTATGCGAAGGTATTGCACGGGCTTAATAAGATGAGATTGATGGAAATTAAGCAGAAGATTGAGAAGAAGCATATGCGATTACAACCCAAAAAATCAGTAAAATCGTAAATATTCCAATTGTGGCTCCAATAGTGACTCCATTCGTCGCTAAAGAATTATATTATTTTTTCTCTTAAACAAATTAATTGTATTCAATATTCTAATGGATAAATCTTTATACTGTCTTGTAAAATAATCTCTTTGATTTTTAGTGATATGACCTTTTATATAAAGTGATCGAATATGATTTTTTGTCTCATCACTTGATCCAAGGGCTATATTTAAATAATGAATTAATTTTCTTGGATAAAATCGCTGAGCAAAACCTTCAGTGATATTTGCCGAAATAGAGGCTGATGATCTTTTGATTTGGTCAACATCTTTTATATTCCAAGAATACGGAATTTCTTCAACAATATCATTTATCCCTTTAGATAAATTAATCGCAATTTGATAAATATATAAATCTTCAACTTTATTTACTAACATAATAATTTAATTACAAAATATTCTCCTATACTCAAAAGAGAAGTTATTGTATCAAGATTGATTTGAATAATGCAATAGTATTTACAATTGGAGCCGTCCTGATAAATGTGGAGTGGTACAAATGGAGCCACTATTGGAGCCACGATAGGATCTCATGCTTATAGCCTCTCCTTCCATTCTTTAAGATACTGAGTGCGTTTGTCGTAATTATGAAACTTAAGCATCTCATCGCTTACAACCACATTTGCCTCGGGACCGAGCTTATGAGATTTTGCAAGTGTTCGTTTTTTAAATGTCTTCTTTAGCATCCACTCACACAAATCTCCGAAATGACCACCGAAAATCCACTCCCAAAATCGTTTAGCTTTGCTATTTCTGCGGAATGAAAGATGTTTTTTAGTTAAATCACTAAATTTAAGGCCATATTTTTGATCTAACCAACCACGATTTTCATCCATAAATTGCTGATATGTTTTTTTTCCATAAATAGGCATCAATAATTTCGTCCAATATGCCATATATGGATCTTCCGGATGTAAAAGTAATGGCTCTGCATTTAATTTTTCCGGCGTAATAAAAAAACTTAAACAAAACCTGCCTGCAATTTTATTACCATAACGCCGTACTCCAAAAAATTGCAAAATAAGAGTTATAAAAAGTCGCGCAAACCACATTCTTCCTTTTTTTATAACAATAAAAAGATCAATATCTGAAAGCTCTGTTGCGTTATCGTAAGCCAGATTATTACAAACCGCCACCATTTTCACAAACGGCACCTGAACAATATATTGGCCATATTGCCGAACACGACCCCAGTATTTTTCCGCAATGAATTTTCGCGATTTACGCAAATCAGCAAGCTTCGCCCGATCTTTTAAAACATAATAATCATGAATCCTTTCGATATTATCCATTTCATCTAAGCTGCCCTTTACCTCTTTTATGTGGACAGGTTTTTTAAAGTTGTATAAATACTCCTTAACCTCCTCCGCGGTTAACGGAAAATTGAATATATCAAAAAAGGCTATTGTTTTTAGTATGGAGTGTTTTAGATTCATGGTTTGATTTTATACTAATTTAATAAGTGATTATAGGTTTAATTAATTTGTATTTAATAATAAATATTGATATTATAACCTCCTTTATTAAATTTTAACTTAAATAAAATGAACCAACCAACAACACAACCAAGTGAAGATACTACTGAGGCACAACCAACTGATGCAGAATTAGCAGATGCATGTTTTGTGGAATGGAGGGGGTCTGATGATCAGCATCGTGTAAATGATGTTGTAATACGGCCTCAGGATGTAGACACAATAAGAATGTTACTTATATCAATGTTCCAAACGATTGATTATCATGAGCCTGACCCTGGTCCCGATCCATATGAGGGTAAGGTATTAAACATCAATACAGGAAATTCTTCATTTCATGCAGAAGGAGGGGGGGTTGATGGGCAAAAAATATTAGTATGCAGCGAAAAAGGTCCAAAATTTGTTGCCAAACCAGAACACGAAGGAGTTCCTTACATTATTAAAAGGGAGACTTATGATGATTATTATGAAAGAATTAATCAATTGTCCGAAGAGATATCAGAAGTATTGTATCCCTTAGCAGATTGGGCAAAATTGGAATATGAGCAAAAAATTACAATTCCAGCAAATGAACTTCCTGTATTTGCTAAAGGTTCTAAATTAAGACGTTCCGGCAAAGATCATTATGGTTTTATACAGGATTTGGGAATTAAATTAAAAGAACTAATTCAGGAAAGAGCAGGACATCCGTTGACTTATCAAATTCGTAGTGATCCTTCGAATATAACTCGTTTTAGAATAAATTTTGAGGGAGATAATATAGTATTTAAAATCAATGACTGAGATATTGCAAATCCGCTAGATAGGCTCATAGAGTATAAAAAACTTGCTTTTAGTCGTATTAACACGTATAATAAGTATATATACGTAATATTATTGATATGCATAAAAAACTTACCATTACATTGGATGAAGAGATATATAAAGGGCTTCATAGTATAATAGGTAGAGGTAAGATCAGTTCTTTTATTAGTGATCTAATTAGACCCTACGTTTTAAAAAGTGAATTAAGAGCAGGCTATAAAGCGATGGCAAAAGATAAAGAAAGAGAAAAAGAAGCAGAGGAGTGGTCAGAGGGTTTAATGGCTGATTTTAATAATTGACGTTACGAGACTTTATTGCCGTATTTACACTATTGATTTATGGATATTGGATAATAGATATTGGATATTTTACTAGCTATCTCATTAGCCAATATCAAGTATCTAATATCAAATATCAAAAAATAAAAAGCATAAGAACAGCAATTTTGTAAACTAGCACATAACACAATAAATTATGAAACGAGGTGAAATTTGGTGGGTGGAATTTGCTGCTTCGATTGGCGGAGAAATAAAAAAAAGACGCCCAGCTGTTATAATTAGTATTAATATATCAAATAAAATACTGAACAGAGTTCAGATTATTCCACTTACATCTAATATTTCACGTATTTACCCTCCGGAAGCTTTAATTACTTTTAAGAAAAAACCATGTAAAGCCATGGCGGATCAGATACAAACTGCAAGCAAAAAAAGATTAATTAAAAAAATTGAAAAATTATCTAACAATGACATGGAGTCAATTGAAATGATTATTAAGTTACAACTTGGATTAAGATAAAATTATGAAAAAATCTCTCACTAAAATCATCACTAAAATCCCCTCTTCACCTGGTGTATACAAATTTTTAAACGAAGATAAAGAACCAATATATATAGGTAAAGCGAAAAACTTAAAAAAACGGGTGCAAACGTATTTTCGTAAATCAGCAAAACGCAGGAGTGATAGTCCACGCACCTCACTCCATAGTCCACGGATCGAAAAGATGTTAGAAAATGTTGCTGACCTAAATTGGACTGAAACAAATAGTGAAATCGAAGCGCTAATTTTGGAAGACAATCTAATTAAAGAATTTCAGCCAAAATATAATATCCTTCTTCGTGATGATAAAAACTTTCAATACATAAAAGTAACTGTAAATCAGGATTTTCCGGAAGTTTATACGGTTCGACGGATATTAAAAGACGGAGCTAAATATTTTGGCCCCAAAACAAGTGGTTCTGATGTTAAGAAATTAATAGAAACTGTAAAAAGGGTATTCAAATTATGCAGTGTAAGGAATATTAATTTAGACCCAAAAGGTACACCGCTTAAAGGTG
>CAYWJA010000001.1:88286-98663 GCA_964458485.1 uncultured Candidatus Peribacteria bacterium
GCTAAAGTAGCTGTAAAAATTGGGAATACTGCAGCTAAAAGACCTTGTTTGGATTATCATATTAAAAGATGTGCCGGCCCATGTGCCGGGATGATAACTCCAGAGGATTATCGAAAATTAATTGACCAAGCGATCGAATTTTTGAATGGCAATTATAAACCTGCAGTTGAGATGCTAAAAAAACAAATGAGGGAATTTGCTAACGACAAAAAATTCGAACGTGCGGCAAAGCTGCGAGACCAAATTATGGCTATTGAAAGAAGTGGGGAGAAACAATTAATCACAGATACTGACATAAGTGATAGGGATGTAATTGCCTTTGTGCAGGATCTTGGTAAGAACTTCTTTAACTTATTCCAAATTCGTAATGGCAAGTTAATTGGGCAGGAAAATTTTATTTTGGATGGCGAAGATGAGCCAGCTGAAATTATGGAAACATTCCTGCGAGATTATTATGCAATTACAGCGGATATTCCTAAAGAAATTTTGATATCAATTGAAGTAAATAAATCAAAACTGATGCAAGGTTACATCCGTAAATTCACAGATAAAGCAGTCCAATTATTCCATCCGCAGGCGGGTCGGAAAGATGACTTAATTATACTCGCAGAAAAAAATGCAAGGAGCTTCGCCAAACTAAATCGCGCAAGATGGATGGCGGATAAGCGAGAAGAAAAAGCCTTGGAGGAATTAAAAAATGTATTAAATCTGGAGAAAGAGCCAAAGCGAATTGAATGTTACGATATTTCACATCTGTCCGGCACTGAAGTGGTTGGATCGATGGTTGTATTTAAAAAAGGATTACCAGCCACTGCGGACTACCGGCAATTTCGACTTAAAACCACACAAGGAGAAATTGATGATTATAAATCGATGGCGGAGGTGCTACGTCGCAGATTAAATTATTTGCCAGCAGTATTACCAGAAGGATATAAATTAGAAAAAGCTAAGAAAAAAGATGAAAAATTTTTCAGAACAGTATGGAAACAGGCTGACAATTTTAATATAAAGCAATGTTATTTGATTACTAAAAAAATAAAATCAGGAAAAAAACTAAAAAGAAAAATTGTAGCACTGGGTAGGGCATATGATTTAAGTGAAAAAGTTAGACGACTGGCGGCATTGTGGGTAGACGAAAAAGAACGTGGTAATAAGCTCGGTTATTTCATTATTAAAAAATTAATCGATACATCAAAACAAAAAAGGGTTTACTTATTTTGTGAAAAAAAATACGAAGAGTATTATCTAAGATTTGGATTTGAAACTTTACTACAACCTCCGAAAGAGATGGGTGATCTTGCGAAAAAATTCCATAATATTAATGGAGGTGATCCTTATATTCATATGGCCTACCAAAAAAAGAAAAAAGATTATTCATTTGAAACCAAACCGGATTTAATTGTAATTGATGGTGGCAAAGGACAGCTTCATGCAGCGCATGATGTTTTATTTGAAAAAGATGTACAAATCCCAATGATTGCGCTAGCTAAAAAGCTGGAAGAAGTATTTGTGCCGGGTAAATCGGAACCGATTGATGTCAAATCTGATGACGAAGCATCATATTTACTCCAACGCATCCGCGACGAAGCACATAGATTTGCAATTGAATTTAATCGGAGTTCGCGCGATAAAAAAATGGTGCAATCAGGGCTCGACAGAGTGCCCGGCGTTGGTCCAAAGCTAAAAAAGAAACTGCTAACCTATTTTGGTTCAGTACAAAAAATCCGCGAAGCCCCACAAGTTATTTTGGAGCAAATTGTAGGTGAAGGGATTGCGAAAAGAATTAAAGAAAAGTTGTGAACTCATTGACAAAAACAACGTAATTGTTAATATTAAGAACCTTTATTTATTAAATACAATAAAAATGGATTCTTTTATTAATACATTTACAAAAAAATGCGCAGAGGCTGAAGTTCAAGCAGACGAATTATTAGAATGGTGTCTGTGCGAAATCGACAGCAACAGAGAAAAGGCTGCAACATTATTTGAAGAATGGCTAAGAGATGAAACACATTATGAAAAAGAAAGGGCTAAGGATAAACATGAGGGTCCCTCTTTTGATGAAGAAAGATTGCATAATAAAGCCATGATGAATACATGTAAAGCAGCAGTGGAACATGCTTCATCGCTAAAAGATCATGCAGAACGTAAGACCAAATTAGATATATTTACTATCAGAACTTCTCTGGAGGAACTTTTGGAAGATAATGATTATAGTGATTGCTTGGCAGAGTAAAAAATCATTCTTTCTTAAGCAAAAGAACACCATCTTCTCCGTCAATAGGTATTACTACCTGGTCAAAACCAGAGACTTTTTTGATCTTTTTCATAAAATCTTCGGTTTTATGCGGAAACGACAATACATCATCGAATACAACAATTGCCTTGTTGGACAGTCGGCCTTCAAAAGCCCTCCAAAAATCCCAATACTGTCTTTTTTGACCATCTATAAATATAAAATCAAATTTTTGAGGTCGTCTAATCGTCGGAATAACCTCAAGTGCGTCACCAAACCTAAAATCTACTACATCGGATAAGCCGGCTTTCTTTAAATTCTCTTTTGCAGATTCAAATGTTGGCTTGCTAAAATCGATTGATATCATTCTACCCTTATTTTGATAAACTGCATCTGCCAACCATATTGTTGAATAGCCATTAGCACAACCAACCTCTAGAACCTTTTTCGATCCAGACATTCTGACTAATATATTCAAAAACTGACCATTTCTTTCGGTTATATTTGGAATGTCGTTTTTAAAACCGTATTTTTTGAGAATTTGGAGAAAATTTAATATATCTTGATCCATATTTACCCTTTGTCATCCTAAACTTGTTTCAGGATCCACGTGATTAATATATTATATTAAAACTGAAATACTAATAATCAGTTTATCTGAATTTGCGAATATATTCGAAATATCAGCAAATAAGATGATTAGCATTCTAGTTACATAATCATTATTCCCTTATATGGATCCCGACAAGTCGGGATGACAAATAGTGACACAAGCAATCCTATTTCAACAACTTCGTCAACTCCTCCTTAAATTCATCCACATCCTTAAAGCTACGATACACGCTCGCAAAACGAATGTAAGCAATATGATCGAGCTTTTTAAGTGCATCGATTAAGTCATTACCAATAGTAACACTAGATACTTCTTTTTTATTCGCACTCCATTTACTTTCCAGTTTATTCACCATTTTATCGATCTGCTCTTTTGTAACAGGCCTTTTGCCACAAGCAATCCAAATACCATTTTCGAGTTTTGTACGGCTGTAAGGCTCAAAGGTTCCATCTTTCTTTTTCACCATTAAGTTGCTCATCTCGAGCCTTTCGAAAGTTGTAAATCTTCTACTGCACTTTTCGCATTCACGGCGCCGGCGTATAGCCTTGCCATTATCTGCCAAGCGCGAATCTACAACTTTTGTTTCTAAGTTTTTACACTTTGGGCATTTCATTTCTAATTGTGACCTAATTGTGACCTGCTTCGCGTGACCAGCTCGCTACGCTCGCGTGACCTATTGTGATTTAATTATCAGATAATTAATTAGACACTATTAGGTAACGCGAATGAAATGAGCAGGTCACAATTAGGTCACAATAGGAATTAATAAACCTCATTCAGATAGCACTTCTCACAGTATACAACCTCCGGCCTATCTGGTGCAAATGAGGTTTTTATGGCAGAGGAGCATTTATCACATTTGCGATTAAAAAGTTTATGGGGATTGCAAAATTTGACCCGTTCTTGATAACGCTCTTCTGGATGTTTACGCGGAATTGGTAAGCCAAACTTACGATATAGTTTTAATTCCAAATCCGTAACTTTAAAAGGTCTTTTTGTTATTTTGCATTCAATTGCCCAATTCAGAATATCATCTGGGATATCTAAAATATTATCTGGCAATTGTTTGGCTGGTATTATTTTTTTTACATCAGGAATAGAATCTTCCCCCTCTTTCCATTTCCATCCTTTTGATAAAACCTCTTTTTTGGATAAAAAATAATAATCCTGTGCTCTTGTTTCATTGTAGGCGAATGGTGACATTGCAGCTGGAAAAAATTCACCCCACTCACCACTTAACTTCATATGCTCTACAATTTTTGACATAAGCTCTTCGTACTCTTCTTTTATATACTGTTTGTTAAAAATACAATATTTTTTATTCTTCAGGCTAATACACCCAAAACAATTATCGCAATTAAAGCAAGACTGACAATAATAAATATCACTACATCCTGCACATTGATCACATGAAATTGCATGGATTGTATCCCCTGTTGTCACAGTTTCATATAACAAATCTGCACGATATCCATAACCAAAAACATCATAGCTGCTTTTACAATATTTAATTGAATCACAATATTTACAGTCTTCACTATCATTTACTTCAAAACAATTATTGCAATTTTTTGAATTACGAACAAGGTCGCCCGAGCAGTTTTCTGTAAGTAAATTTTGATTTTCGCGGTGAATTGCTTTTAGTACAAAATTATTAAATTCTTTTTTGTATTTTAATAATGTTTTATAGCTTTGTAATGAATAATTTTTCATCCGTTTTAAATACTCATCCTTTGTATAAGGCTTATTACAAATATAATACTGCTTATGGTTTAAATTCGTACACATAAAACAATCCGTACAGCCGATACAATTAAATAAAAAGGTTGAATCTGCACACTGATCTACATTTTGAGAAAATTTTACATTAAAACAATTATTAAAATTAATACACTCGTAACATAATTCACTTTTTGTACCAAAATAGACATCAATACAATCTTTGGAATAAGCCAGTCCCCTTGCATAAAGGCAATTTTCATCGTGAGCACTGTTAAAAATTAAATAACAATTTTTACTATATCCTGCACAGTTAATATAATCGCAATTAATACTTTCACCAGCTCTATCTACTGCACGACGAGGTACCTTATGAGACAACTCTCTAATTTGATCAAGCGCTAAATGATTAAAATCAAAATCTTGTCCATAATCCATTGGATTCCATTTATCACTCCACCAAATATCATTATCGTATACCGGAAAAATAGTGCCTTCATCGTACATAGATATTACATATTTCTTTGAATAATCACATTTACGACGATAAAGATTTCTTTCATTGCGCCAAATCATACGCCTTTGCTCTCTGCATTTAGGGCAAAGTGTAGGGCTTGGGACATCTATTTTTTTGTAAAAACTTAGATCTTTTTGGGCAACTTTAAACGATGAGCTACATTGCTTACAAGTTTTCATGATTTATTTAGTTTCTCATACAAATCCAAAGCAAACTGATCTGTCATTCCTGCAATATAATCTTTTACAAGAATATGAGGCTCTTCGTTATCCAGCTTGGATTTAAAATCGTCGGGCAACAGTTTAGGATCATCCATGTACTTATCAAACAAAAAACTAATTACACCCTGACCTTTTTTGTTATAATCCATAACTCCGGGTGAATGGTAAAAATTTTTATAAAGAAATTCTTTTAACTCCATGCATTCATCATAAAAAGAAGGTGAGAATGCAGCTAATTGTTTGTCTGATTTATAAACCTGATCGACATTTTGAATATTATTTTCTTTAATAAGGCGATTAGTATTTTCAGCCAAATCCCCTATCATCAATCCCATCAATTCAGAAATCATAGCGGTGATAAAAAAGTGTTTAGATAAATTATTATCTATATTTGCCTTTGCCCTTTTCCATAACTTTAAATGTTCTAGACTATCGACAGTTAAAATATCTGCCCGCAAACCATCATCTGTGTCATGGCAAAGATAAGCAATTTCATCTGCAATATTAACTATTTGCGCCTCCAGAGATGGCATTAAGGTATCGTCGGAATTTGGATTATCAAAGGAAGTTCTATGTTTAATAAGACCATCCCGTACTTCAAAAGTAAGATTAAGACCAGGAAAATCCGGCTTCTTTTCCTCCAGAAGTTCGACAGCTCGACGACTTTGCTCATTGTGTTCAAAACCACCATAATCTTTCATTAATTCATTCATTGTATCTTGCCCGGCATGACCAAATGGCGTGTGGCCAAGATCATGAGCAAGTGCAATAGTTTCTGCTAAATCTTCATTCAAACCCAACATACGTGCAAGATCGCGACTGATTTGCGCAACCTCCATTGTATGGGCAAGTCGAGAGCGGTAATGATCGCCATAATGAGCTACAAAAACCTGTGTTTTACCTTTTAAGCGCCGAAATGCCTTGGAATGAATAATACGATCCCGATCTTTTTGGAAGCATGTTCTATAATCACCCTCATGTTCATTGTACTCACGGCCTTTGCTATTTTTAGCGAATAAAGCATATGATGCTAAAAATTTTATTTCCCGATCTTCAGATTGTACGCGAGTTAATAGCATGGATTAAATTGGTAAAATAGACGTAAATACGGTAACATATGCTCGATAACTAAACAATTTTTAGTTTTTAGTTTATAGTTTTTATTTGCTGATTTAATTAATTAGCTAGATTAAATAAAAATTAAAAAATAAAAATTAAAAACTAGTTAATGGATAAACTCGAAATCCGTCGGCAATTAGCCCATCTGCTTTACGGTCCAATACTTATTGCACTATATCATTACAACTTATTAACCCTTGAAATTTTACTAGGCATAATTATTGGAGGAGCTATAACATCCGCAGTTATGAAAAGGCGACACATGGGGCCTATTCGATGGGTACTTAGTCATTTTGAACGTGATCATCATATGGAAAATTTCCCAGGACGTGGAATATTATTTTTCACCGTTGGGGCATTCTTGGTTCTGGCACTTTTTCCACAAGAAATTGCATATGCTGGTATTTTGATATTGAGCTTTGGAGATGCAACATCTAATTTAATAGGTAAACACTATGGCACAGTCAAAACAAGACTAAATCCTAATAAATATATTGAGGGGACTTTATTTGGTATAGTTATATCCTTTCCATTTGCATATTATTTCTTCCCAAATGTTTTAGCTGCTATATCTGCAGCCTGCGTTGCAATGTTTTTAGAAATGCCTCGTATAAAAATTTTTGGATTTGAAATTGACGATAATTTAATCGTGCCATTAGCTGCCAGTTTTACGTTGAATTTGTTTTGGTAATTCATTAAAGTGCTTAGGTACTTAAGCACATGAGCACTATTTAAAATAATGGACAATAAACTCCTTGGAAAAAAGGGTGAACAAAAAGCAGTGGAATTCTTAAAAGAAAAAGGCTATCAGATTATCGAACAAAACTTCCTTAAAAGAATGGGGGAAATAGACATAATTGCATTTGATCCAAAATATAAGGAATATGTTTTTATTGAAGTAAAAACGCGCAGTAATTTAAGCTTTGGTCACCCGGAAGAATCTGTAACACAGCAAAAAATTAATAAAATAGTAAGGACTGCTGAAATTTGGATAAATAATCAAAAGCTTGACGACCCTGAATGGAGAATTGATATAATAGGTATATATTGGGGTAAACGAGGGCCAGAAATTGAGCATATAGAGAATATTTAAGGAATGTAGGCTTGTAGGATCGTAGGGCTGTAGGCAATATAGTTCCTACATCCTACAAGCCTACATCCTACAAGCCCAATAAAATGAATAAGCAAAAAAAAATCATAAGCCTTGCAGTTATTATTCTGTTCATAATTGGTATGTACGCTTGGTATTACCCTTTAAATAAAGGAACTTTAAATATTATTGCCAATTTGGATGCATATTCGATATCGGTTAATAACAAAGAAGTAAAATGTCCAAAAAAAACATGCTCGATAAAATTAAAATCAAGTTATTATAATGTTAGTATTTCAAGGAAAGGTTATTACAAAGAAGAATTAGGAGCTGTTATTAAAAGAGGAAAAACAAATCAAAAAACAATCAAATTTAAAAAAATATCAAGCCTGATAGTCAGTGAAACAGGGCCAGATATTGCAGCAAAAAAACCAAAAACATTACCCATAGTGCTTGCAAATACTGAACTGCTGGCTTCTACATGGAGTGCTGCTGGTGATAAATTTGTGTATTTGGATAAAGGTGATGATAGATTAAAAATTTGGGATGCTATAAATGGACCTCAGATAATTACAACATTAAAAGGAATTACAGGTAATTTAAATATGTACTGGTCTCCTGATAATAAATATTTAATAGGAATTAATAATAAGGATATTTATTATATAGATGTAAAAAATGCTTCACGACATAAAGATATTTTAAATTTCAAACCATTAAATATTACATGGTCATTAAAAAGTGATTATTTAGTATTAAATGATGAAAAAAATAATTTATATAAAACCGATTTTTCCTCAAAAAAGATAGAACAGTTAAGTAGTGTAATAAATTTACAAAACTCGATATGGACGAAGGGCGGAGAACTTGTATTTTTTACATACGACAGCAAAACAACAGTAGCTACAATTAATAGTTTTGACCCTATTGCGAAAAAAAGTAGGGTAATTATAACAGAATATGGATTCCCCATTGCACAAATTATATTAGATAATAAAAAGGAAATATATCTTTATAATTCGGATAAAAAGGGTTGGTATAGGCTGGATTATTAATTGACGTTACGGGAACATTGTTGCTACCACTACCCCTTTGTCATTTCGAGCCTGTCGAGAAATCCCTTCATTTTACTTATATGCTGAAGCTCATTATTAACAATGAGCATATGGATAATTCAGGTTATACTAAGGGATCTCTCCATAAGGTCGAGATGACAAAAGGGAATAAAATACTAAAAAAAATATTAATAATATCGGGAGTACAAAAAAATAAATCTCACCTAATCAGCATAAGTAGCATAAAACACCTTAAAGGCATCTACTGCTGTGATAAATTCACTGTAACTTGTAGATTTATCAACCTGGCTCCCGTGATCTAACCACGCCTGGCAAGATAGTTCGCAATGCTTATCTTTTAATGCCATTATTTCTTCATAATAATCATCTTTACCTTTTTCTAGATCAAAAATCTTCTTAGCTGAAGTAGCTGAAGGATCTGAGCTACTTTTAAAGAAAAAATTAATTGGTAATTTTATTGGGCTATAACCGTTAGATATTTGAATAGTAGAAGTACATACTCTGGAATTTATTGGGGCCTTATATACCTCAAGTGGAAAAACATAAGCAACTGTGGATTCATACAATTTAACACTTGAATAGGTTTGATCAGAAGCCATTGCAATGACATAGTCCTGTATTATTATATCAGATGGAGAAATTGGCTTAAAGCATGATGAATAGTCAAAGTTTAATGTTATGGCATTTGCTAAATCTGCCTTATTAGGTGAACCAATCATTCTAAAATATATCTTCGTTCCTATATCAACGGGCTTATGCGGTTCTACTTTACTGATTGGATTATATTGTATGTCTACAATAACTTTCCTGTCGTCATAATCTCGCGTGTGGATATTTGTCCAGCTTGTATCTTCCTGAAGTTTTTTAAGAAGTTGCTGGTCTGCAGTAAGTTCTGTAGTAGTTGTATCATCGGTTGTGCCATCAGTTGTGCCATCATCTGTTTCATCAGTTGTATCATTATTTTTATTGGCTTCTTTTTTCTTTGCATCTTTAACTGCCTTGTCATTTGCCTTTACAATCTTCTGACACACACTATCTAAAAATTTAACTGATATTTTCTTTTTCCCGCTTGGTATTGTATATGCTATGGTATTTTTTTTATTACTTACGGTATTGACCTTTTTATCTTTTAGATTTAAATCTGCTAAATTTGACAAGGTTGATTTTTTTGTATCCAAAGTACTTTGAAGAGGCTTGGTTATTACACTCATCTTATTTGAGTATTTTTTTAATATCTTTTTATCAGACCCTTTGCTCTTTTTACCCTTTGTAGCCTCTGCAGTATCACTTGTAGTTTTTGCAGTAGTGGATTTAGATGAATCCTTTGTAGCTTTTTCTGTAGCTTCCCCTATTACATTAGACTTAGTTGCTGCATTATCAGATTTTACATCTGGAGTAACAACAGACTGCTTAACAGATTCACCTGCACCCGCAGGAGATGCAATCTCTTTTTTAGAATCATTTGTGGTTTCTTCAGATTCATTCGCGGTTTTTGCAGTAGTGGATTTAGATGAATCCTTTGTGGCTTTCTTTGTAACTTCTTCTGTTGTATTGAGCTCGGTTGCTACATTTTTACCAGATGAAGCAGCGTCAAGTTTTGACTTTGCACTAATAGCAGACTTTGATCCTTTTATAATATCTGCCACAGGTCTTAGATTGTGACTTACATTATTATATACCAATGTATTGTTGAATCTATCAAATAATTTCATACTAGTACTTTTGGTATCTGTGGCTGCATCCTTTGTTTCATTTGTAGTACTTGTTGTATCTGTGACTGTACCCT
>CAYWJA010000001.1:98763-112924 GCA_964458485.1 uncultured Candidatus Peribacteria bacterium
TGGTATCAGTTGTAGTACTTTTGGTATCTGTGGCTGTACCCTTGGTATCAGTTGTAGTACTTTTGGTATCTGTGGCTGTACCCTTGGTATCAGTTGTGGTAGTACTAGAGTTTGCCTTTTTATCTTTAATTATTTGCCTGACATCTTTAATTTCTTCTTTTGCTTCTTTTTTGATACTTTTAATGTCTTTCTTGGTCTCCTTATTAATATCTTTTATATCTTTTTTGACATCTTTCTTAACACCTTTAATCTCTTTTTTTATAGATTTTTTATCATCCTTCTTTGCTTCTTTTTTGACACTTTTAATGTCTTTCTTGGCCTCCTTATTAATATCTTTTATATCTTTCTTAGCATCCTTCTTGATGTCTTTAATAATTTTTTTAGCCCCTTTCTTGTTGATGGGTATGGTATGATCTTTTAGATATGTTTTACAAAAATCATAGTCTATTTTTGAAGGCAATACATCTGTAGATATTAATCCATTTGATGCTAAGTGAGAAACTTTAATAACTGAAGTGCTCAAAAAATCATCATCCAAATTATAAAAATTAATATACGAGAAATAAGTTGTAAATATTAGAGCAATACTAACCGCCACAGATGTTATAAAAGTAATTTTTCTTTTCATAGTTCAATTATTCATTATATTATACAGTATCAGGGGGGAAAAAGCAAACATATACGCCCTTTGGTGGTGTTGTTATATTGATGCTTTTTATAAGTGCTGTAGTGCTTTAGTTTTGTATTCATTTTTATTTTTGGGTTAAAGAATAAATAAATAAATTTGTGTCATCTTAGTTTTTAGCCAGTAGCGTCTGGCAGTGAACGTTAACCGTCTACCACCAGCTACGAACCAAAATGACTATTAATTAAATTGATAACATTTTTTTGCGTTATCACTTCATTATACAGGTGTTTTATCCAAATGTCAAGAAAAAAGTCTGCTTTTTTTATAATTTCAGAGTGTATTACCTTATGTAGGCTTAATACTTTTAAAAAACATAATACAAATTACTACATCTATCAAAAAAATGAAATAGAATACTATAAAAATAGGTTTTTCAATTTGGGTCTTTGGGGGAAAAGCGAGCGTTGCGTTCTGTAACGAAATGAGCGACGAAAGGAGTGAAAGTAGTGCAAGATATTAAAGTTACATTTTGCGACAGAAAAATTTAACTTTAATAAGCAAAAGCCCTTTTATGGGTCCCGAATTGAAAAACTACTTTATGCGGGAAAGTCCATAAAAACCGAAGCGGTTTTCGTGCATTAGCGCTTCGCCCACTGCGGTGCTCTACGTGCCCCGTGTAAACCAAACTTTTTACGTTCTTTAACACGTGCATCCCGAGTTAGAAGGCCAGCTTTTTTAAGTGTACCGCGTAAACCCGGATCATATGTAATTAATGCCTTAGCTATACCATGCCTTGCGGCTTCTGATTGAGATGAAACACCTCCTCCTACAACTTTAACGGTTATATCAAAAGTTTTTAATGCACCTGCAAGTTTTAAAGGAGCTTTTAATTTTCCTATTAATGTTCCAAAAAAATAATCTTGTACTGGTTTATTATTAACAACAATATTACCTTTGCCATTTTCATATAAGCGCACTCGTGCTATGGAAGTTTTACGTTTTCCGTTTGCATAATGATATTTGCCAGTAAACATAGATGCCATTGGCTCTTCCTTATTTGTAGTTTTATCTTCAGCTTTTGTCATAATATATAAATTTTTAATTTATAGTTTTTAATTTTTATTTAAACTGACTGACTATTTTGCTAAATAAAAAATAAAAACTAAAAATTATATTATAAGAGTCTCAAGCTTCTGCCCTACATGTGGATGTTCTGTGCCGGCATAAACTTTTAATTTCTTTAAAATAAACTTTTTTAAACGATTGCGGGGAATCATCCCAGCAATAGCATGGTTTAAAATTTTAGTAGGATTTAACACACGTACCTCTTTAAGCGGTTTTCTGCGCAAATGCCCTAAATAACCTGTATGATGTATATATTCCTTCTGATCCTCCTTCTGACCGGTTAATTTCACCTTTTCTGCATTAATAATTACTACATAATCACCCATATCAAGGTGTGGAGTGAATGTAGGCTTATTTTTACCGCGTAAAATCACAGCAATTTGTGTTGCAAGGTGGCCAAGTGTCTTACCTTCGGCATCTACCAAATACCATTTTTTTTCATCTTTGGATTGGACCTTTGGGGTGAATGTTTTTTGGTTCATAATTATTAAGTGCGAGTGCGAGTCTCAAGTCTCAAGTGTGCGACTACTTGTGACTCGCACTCGCACTTGAGACTATTTTATATTAATTCTATCTGTACCATAGGAGCTGCATCTCCAGCCCTATAGCCTAAGTTAGTAATTCGTACAAAACCGGAATTACGCTCTTTGTAGCGATCTAAAAGCTCTCTAACAAGTTTTTTTGAAGCATTCTTATCTAAAAAATAAGCATTCAAGCTACGCATAGCATTCATTGTAGAAGCCTTTTTAGCCTTAACTATTAATTTTTCCACAATAGGCTTTATGAGTTTTGCTTTACTACGGGTAGTTTTAACCTTCTCGTATAATATAATAGATGTAGCTAAGTTTCTTAGCATTGAATTAAGATGTGCTTCATTTCTGTTTACCCTTTTTGATTTGATTCTGTGTCGCATAATTATTTAAATTGTAATTAATGGTATACCAGCTAGCGGTGGATCCTGAAACAAGTTCAGGATGACAAAGGGGGAATCTGAAATCTGAGATCTGAGATCAGAAATCTTTAGAATTCTTTCTCATCCATCAATTTCAATCCCCTTGTATCTAAGGCTGCAGACACCTCCGTCATAGCCTTTTTACCAAAGCCGCGGAAGTTACCGAGCTTACTAGGAGTGCATTTAACCAACTGCTCAATTGAACCAATACCTCCATTAATTAAAGAATTAAGAGTTCGTGGAGAGAAATTTAGAATTTCAATTGGTGTATATGTTTCTTTTTGAGATTCTGCCTCTTCCTCTTCTAACTCTTTAGCCTTTACCTGTTGACGATCGCTTCTGAAATCCTCCTCTACCTCTTCTCCTTCTACAAGAAATAGATCAAAATAAGACTGAAGAACACTAGCGGCAAATTTAAGTGCATCTTCAGGGTCTATTGAGCCATTGGTTTCAACTTCCATTGTTAACTTATCCAAGTCGGTCATTTCACCTACACGAGTGTTAGAAACATCATATCTAACCTTTTTAACAGGAGAATAAATTGCGTCCACCAAAATTACACCAAGCTCTTTATTGCTTTTTTTGCGCAAGGTAACAGGAACATATCCTACACCCTTCTCTACTGTCATTTCTATATTCAACTTTGCAGTTTTTTTATTAATAGAAGTTATATGTAAATCCGGATTTAAAATTTCAATATCGCTGGAATGTTCAATGGATTTAGCCAAAACTTCACCAGCTTTTTTTACAGATAACTTAATCTTTTCGGATTCTTTTGTCTCTTTTTTAATCTGTAAATTCTTAAGATTTAAAATAATGTCCAGTACACTATCTTGAATGCCGGGAACTGTAGCATATTCATGTGTTACCCCCTCAATTTTAACCGCAGTAATTGCAGCACCTGGTAGAGAAGACAAAAGAACTCTACGAAAAGCGTTGCCAAGAGTCATCCCATAACCGGATGGCAATGGACTGATTGTAAAAACAATATGATTAGGTGTAATAGATTCTGTTTTAATTTTTGGCAAACCAATTTCTTCTTGGATGATATGCATAATTATTTAAAATTATTTAATTAAGTGTGAATGCTAGCTTCAAATCACTTGAGACTTGAGACTTGCACTTGAGACTATTTATTCTATCGAGAATAAAATTCAACAATAAGTTGGCTATCAATACATTTTTCAAGGTCATCTTTCTCTGGTAATGACATAACCTCAATGGCGATCTTTTTTAAATCTACCTTTAGCCATTTTGGAGAATAATCTTTAAGTTTTTCCAGGCCACTATACAAATGTGACTTTTTCATCTTATCCATTAATTCAATTTTATCCCCAGGTCTAACAATAATTGAAGGAATATCGACACGTCTTCCATTTAATTTAAAATGGCCATGTGTAACCATTTGACGAGCCTGCATGCGCGTTACTGCGAACTGAGATACATAAACTACATTATCTAATCGTAATTCCAATAATCTAAGTAGATTTTCTCCTGTTTCCCCTGTGCTTTTAGAAGCTTTTTTAAAATAATTTCTAAATTGCTTTTCTGCTATGCCAAATAAAACGCGAGCCTTTTGCTTTTCGTTTAATTGAACCCCATATTCGCTTACTTTGCCAAAAGCAGCTTTCGAACCATGCATGCCTGGCTTACCAGACCTGCGTTCTAAAATTTTAGTATATTTTGATGTGCCAAATAAATTAGCTCTATGACGACGGCATAACCTTGCTTTTGGACCTGTATATCTCATATTTGATTTAAGATTTAGAATTAAAGATTTAAGAATGAAAAAATGTTAAAATGTGATTCAGAAATTTGCCACAAGGGCAAGGAGACAGAAATCAGAAATCTGAAATGGAGAGTTTAGCCATGCTAAACTCGACGCGCTTTCTTCTTTCTACAGCCATTATGTGGAAATGGTGTAGTGTCAAAAATACCTTCTATATCGAGACCTGCTGCATGCAAACCGCGAACAGCCTGCTCTCTACCTGTTCCAACGCCTTTTACAAAAACTTTTATGCGCTCAATGCCGTATGGGGAAGCTTTTGCAACCGCTTTTTCTGCTGTAACTGTTGCGGCGTAAGGAGTTGATTTACGAGTGCCCTTAAAACCATTAGATCCAGCAGAAGCCCAAGCCAAAACATTACCATTAGGCTCTGATATTGTAATCATTGTATTATTGTATGTTGCAGTTATGTACGCATGCGCAAGTGGCACTTGCTTACGTACTTTTTTCTTGTTAACCCTGGTTTGTACTTTCTTTTCTGCCATATAATTATAATTTAGGATTTTTGATTTTAGATTTTAGATTCAATTTAGTATTCTTATATTTTTTCATTTACTATTTATTAACTTATTAATATGACTAGTAGATGATAAATATTAAAATCTTAAATGTGGATTCGAATCAAAAATCTAAAATCAAAAATCAAAAATGTTAGGTTATTTCTTTAATTGTTTAATTTTACCGCTGCCCATAGTCATCTTTTTACCTCGTTTTGTACGGGCATTAGTTTTTGTTCTCTGGCCTCTGGCGGGTAAGTGCCTTCTGTGACGGAACCCACGATAAGTTCCGATCTCCTGTAAGCGCTTAATATTATTGGAAACTTGTCGCTTTAAATCCCCTTCTACCATATATTTACCCAGTGCATCACGAATTTTTTGTTCATCTTCTGGTAATAACTCTTCAACTTTTGTATCTAGATTGATCTTAAGTTTATTAAGAATTGTTTTACTTAAAGGTCTCCCTATGCCATAAACATATGTTAAAGCAATTTCAATACGTTTTCCCTTTGGTAAGTTTACTCCTGCTATTCTGGCCATACTAATTTGGATTTAAAATTTAAGTTTTTCAATTTGATTCTGAAATCAGAAATATGAAATGCAAAATCTCACCGGAGGTGAGCTATCCTTGTCGTTGCTTATGCTTTTTAGAAGCTGGGCAAATTACACGTACAACACCTTTGCGTTTAATAACGCGGCATTTATCACACATTTTTTTAACTGATGCTCTTACTTTCATAATTTTAGTGGATATATTATGTACTTACTTATAACCTTGCTGTGCTTATGCTTTTTACAAGTGCTCAAGTGCCTAGGTACCCAAGTGCTACAAGTGCTATTTTATTTTGAGAGCACTTAAGTACATAAGCACTTACGGACTTAAGCACCTTTAATTATTATTCACCACCCTCCTGTTCTGTGTCATTTTTTTCCTCCACCTCTTCATCCTGATGAGGCTTATGTTTAGGGGGTGTTTTATGACGATATGTAATACGCCCTTTTGTTAAGTCATAGGGTGTCATTTCTATAGTAACAATGTCGCCAGGTAAGATTCTAATATAATTTTGCCTAACTTTGCCTGATATATGTGCTTCTATGGTATGGTTTTTATATTCTTCTCCTATAAGCTCAACTTTAAACATTGCATTAGAAAGAGCTTCTATAACTCGCCCTTCGACTTCTATAACCTGCTTAGCCATATAAATTAATTAATTTACAGTCTGTAGAACAGAGTGTAAGAACATAAATGCACAAAAGCTGTAAAAGTTTACACTAATCTCCTAATGGATGCAAGGGATTTTTTAGACTTTTTTTCTTTAATATATTTAAGTCAATATTTCAAACCCATCATCAGTAACAAGTACTGTATGTTCAAAGTGGGCAGAAAGGCTGCCATCGGCAGTTACCACAGCCCATCCGTCATTTGCATTAACAACATCACTACTGCCCATTGCGGATATTGGCTCAATGGCAAGGGTCATTCCTGACTTCATTATAGGGCCTGTACCCCTTACTCCAGCATTGAGAATTTCAGGTGGCTCATGTAATCCTTTGCCTACTCCATGTCCTGTGCACTCGATTACCGGAGAATATCCCTGATCTTCAAGTGTTTTTTGAATTACTGCTGAAATATCGCCAATGTGTCCATTAGGGCGTACCTGTTTAAGTGCCTGAGATAGTGTTTTTTTGGTCACCTTAACAAAATAACGGATATCAGGATCAGCCTCTCCGACCAAAGCTGTTATACATGCATCCGTATATAAATCTTTATATAAAACACCACAATCAACCCCAACAATATCACCATCTTTTAATATAACGTTTTTATTAGGAATGCCATGAACCACTTGCTCATTTACTGATGTACAAAGTGTGGCAGGAAACCCTCTGTAACCCTTGAATCCTGGCTTCATACCATTATGACTTAAAATGAATTCTTCTGCTAATTTGTCTAGCTCCAAAGTAGACACGCCCGGCTTAACTGATTTACTAACCAGATCGAGAGTTTGCCTTAAGACAGCACCACTTTTTCGCATATATTCGATTTCTTCTAGGGTTTTTATGGGAATATTTCCTTCCATATGTATTAAAATTCCAAATCTCAATTCCAAAGCACAAAATAAATTTCAATACTCAAATTACAATTTTTAAATTTAGATATTGGAATTTGAGATTTATTTTGAATTTTGGGCTTGGAGTTTGAAATTTTAAGTAAACAAATAATCCACTTTTTCAACCATCTCTCCACTCACATCTTCAATTCCCTGCTCACCGTCGACCTCAATTAAATGATCTCTTTCATAAAATTCTTTAATAACAGGAACAGTTTCAGTGTTATAGGTATCTATACGACGTTGAATGCTTTCTAAATTATCATCACTGCGAACAATCAACCTACCTCCACAATGATCACATGTGTCAGATTTATATGATGGCGGATATATACCTTTACATTTTTCACAAAGTCTGCGTTTTGTAGTACGGTTAATAGCTTCCTTTTCAGAAATCTTTACTAAAACTGCAAATGCGTCACGATCATTCTTATTGAGTAAATTTAATAACTTTTCGGATTGCTTAAGCGTGCGTGGAATGCCATCAAATAAAATTGCCTGTTCTGACGGCATAGTTGTAATAAAACTTTCCACAACCTCCATAATTGTATCATCATCTACTAAATTGCCAGCATCTACGATACCTTTAATTTTAGAACCAAGTGGAGAATTGGAGGCTATCATTTGTCTTAATTGACCACCCATGTCAAAAGTCTTGAGGTCATATTTTTCAGCCAACACTTTTCCTTGTGTGCCTTTACCTGACCCCTGAATCCCAAATACGATTAAATCCATAATATAATAAGTGAGTGAAAAATTTTGTTAAGCGCGCGTAGCATATACCCCACAGTAGAGTAAAACCGCAAATGCAAAGCTAAATAAAACAGATAAAAACTAATTCAGGGGAGGCGACATGTGCGGTGAGGGAAGCTTGCGAAGCTAAGCGAAAAAAAATTTGAACGAAAACAGATATTTGGGAAAGGCTGAAAACCTTTTTTAAAGGTTTTCAGTAAAGCTTATCATAATCATGCATCACTAATTGTGCATCAATCTGACGAATCAATTCTAAAATAACACCAACCATAATAATAAGACCTGCTCCACTTATAATAAGATCACCTGGTGCGAGAGTAGTGTATTTTGTAAAAATAATAGGAACAACAGCAACAATGGCAATAAATGAACCTCCGAACAAATTTAAATAACTTGAAGTATTGCCAAGAAATTCTGCAGTCTGCTTGCCCGGACGGATACCTGGGATGAAACCTCCACGCTTTTGAATATTTTCAGCAACATTTTCAGGATTAAAAGTAACACTTACATAAAAATAAGAAAAAGCCACTATTAGTAAAAAATACATTACAATATACAAATAACTAGGGTTTCCTGAGCTTAAATATTTATTTATAAAACTACCGATTGCCTGCAAAATGCCTGATTTAGAGGCAACAAAAAACTGAGCAATGACTGATGGAAATGTAACCATAGAAATCGCAAAAATGATTGGTATCATACCTGCCTGATTAACACGAATCGGCAAAACAGATTTCTCGCCCTTTCCCCCTCCTGTTGCACGTGTGGCATAGGTAATTGGTATATTGCGCTGTCCCTCTGAAATTAATACGACAAACACAAGCATAATAAGTGTTAAAACCGTAAATATTATAAAATGTGTTAATTTTGTTGTATCTCCCCCTTGCAAAAAGGTACCCATCATTCTGCCGAATATAGTTGGCATGCCTGCAATAATACCTGCAAAGATAATAAGAGAAATACCATTGCCAATTCCATTTTCTGTAATTAATTCCCCCAGCCACATAACAAAAATTGTACCTGCGGTAACTATAAGCATGATAGGAATAATCACAGAAGGATCTCCAATATTTGCAATCAGTTGCCCCTGTGCGCTCCTATTTAATAAAATAATCATTCCATAAGACTGCAAAAATGCCAGTGGAACCGTAAGCCAACGTGTGTATTTATTAATTTGCCTTCTGCCTTCCATGCCCTCCTTAGACAATGCCTCTAGCTTCGGCACAACCACTGTCATTAATTGCATAATAATTGATGCATTAATATAAGGAGCAAGGCCCATAAGAATTATGGAAAAACTTTGCATGGAACCACCTGTTAATGCTGAAAATACTCCGAGTAAACTATTTTGATCAAAAATACCCTTTAAGGCCGTTATATCTACACCGGGAACAGTAATATGAGATGCTATACGGTAAACAAGCAATATAAAAAGGCTAAACAGAATTTTTTTTCTTAGCGTATGAGAGCGCCAAATTTGATGTAAATACTTGAACATTTCGGATTTTGCATTTCAGATTTCAGAATCACATTTAGTATTTTATTATTTAGCATTTAAATTGATTCACTGCTAATTATAAAATGACATTGCGAAATCAAAAATACGAGATGCTAAATTATAAAACTTTTCCTCCCGCAGCTATGATTTTATCTTTAGCAGTGGTAGAAATTTTGTGAACCTTAATAGTCAATTTTTTGGTGATTTTGCCATTACCAAGTATTTTAACAGGTTCTAATTTTTTTCTAATAAGATTTTTATCTAACAAAGTTAAAACATTCACCTCATCGCCATCATTAAAACGGTCTAAATCACCAACATTTACTATCTGAAATTCACCTCTATTAGGATTATTAAAGCCCTTTAGTTTAGGTAAACGCATAATAAGTGGTGTTTGACCACCTTCGAAGCCTGGACGAACGTTACTGCTTTTGCGTTGACCCTGGCCTTTACATCCACGGCCACAGTAAGTACCTGCCCCAGATGCATTTCCACGCCCGACGCGCCTTTTTACCTTCTTTACCTTTGGTTTAATTGAATTGAGTTGCATTTATTTTTAAATTAGTGCTGTAGTGCTTTCGTGCTGTAGTGCTTTCGTACTTTTTTAGGACTACAGCACGATAGGACGACAGGACGATAGCACTAAATAAAATTATTTATTCTTTTCCTTCTTTAATTCCGCCACATCTATACTAAGGTCATCCTGACCTGTTTTTCTTTCTTCTTTCTTCGGAGAAGTAGATTTCTTATCTTCAAGCTCTATTCTTCCTACATTCTGGTAAACTTTCTTACCCTTCTTCCCCTCATGTTTTTTAGGCTTTTTATCCTCTTTTTTTTCTACCACCTTTTCTTCTACAATCTTTTTTGCCTTTTTTGCAGGACGTAATTTTTGCAAAGCCATAATTGCTGCCTGAGCATTAACCATTTTATTGTTAGTGCCATAATTTTTACTAAGAACATTCTTTATGCCTGCAAGGCTTAATATTTTACGAAGAGATCCACCGGCAATTACACCAGTACCTGAACTTGCCGGCATAATGAAAAATCTTGAAGCCTTATGTTTAATCTTAACTTCATGGGGAATCGAATCTACATCTGTTAATGGTACATTTATTAATGATCCTTTTGCACGTGCCACTGCCTTTTTAATGCCATTTACAACCTCCGTTGCCTTACCTACACCCACTCCAACACGTCCTTTTCTGTCGCCAATGGCAACTAAACAGCGAAAACGTAAACGTCGTCCTCCTTTTACAACACGTGTAACACGATCTATCTGAAGTACCTCTTCATCAAATTCTTTAGGCTCACGCTCTTGCCTCTTTGATTTTTTAAAATTCTTTTTAGCCATATAATTAATATTTAGGATTTCGCATTTCTGATTTCGCATTGTCATGTACTATTTTGCATTTAGCAATTACTAATTAATTAGTTAAATGCCAGATGAGGAATGCTAATTGTGAATACGAAATCAGAAATGCGAAATGCGAAATTAAAATTTAAGTCCTCCTTCTCTGGCCCCTTCAGCCAAAGCCTTCACTCGACCATGATATAAATATCCACTACGATCAAATACGCATGTGGAAATCTTCTTTCCTTTCGCAAGTTTTGCAAGCTCAAGCCCAACTTTTTTAGCTGCATCTATTCCTTTTTCTTTTTTAAGCTTAACAGATGAAAAAGATGTTATTACATTACCCTTATTGTCATCAATAAGCTGTGCATAAATTGTTATATTGCTGCGAAAAACTGATAAACGAGGTCTATCCGAAGTACCATGTATTTTTGATCGGATTTTACCATGTCGCATTTTACGGTGATTTTCTTTGCTTGTGGTCATTTTAATCTACGAATTAATATTTAGAATTTAAAAATTAGAAATTAGACATTATAAATTAATTCTATTCTGCCTTAGCTGCAGCCTTACCAGCTTTGCGTTGTACATATTCATCAATATAACGTACACCTTTCCCCTTATACGGTTCAGGTGGACGAAATTTACGAATGTTAGCTGCTGCCTCACCTACTAATTGTTTATTTATACCAGAAATAACAACAATATTTTTATTTTCTTTATCCATTTCAATATTAACACCTTCCGGTGCATTGTATTCAATAGGGTGAGAAAATCCAAGATGTAAAGTAATTTTTTTACCACTAGCCTGAGCCCTATAACCCACACCGATAATTTCTAGACGTTTTTCAAAACCATTGCTAACACCCAAAACCATATTATTTATAAGGGCACGAGTTAAGCCATGTATACTTCTGGATTCTTTGTCGTCATTTTTGCGATTTATAATAATTTCTTTGTCTTGCAAAACAACATCCACTAGTGGTGAAAAATTATATTCTAATTCACCCTTAGAACCTTTTATCTTTATATTACAATCATTAATTGTAACTTCTACGCTATCTGGGACTGTGATGGGTTGATTACCAATTCTGGACATATTATTGATATTTATGATTTCAGATTTCTGATTTCTGATTCGATTTAATATTCTATTATGTAGTTATCTTAATATTTACTTATTAGAATGTTCAAATGAAAAATCTTGAGTCGAATCTGAGATCTGAGATCTGAAATCTGAAATAATTAAGTTTACCAAACCTGACATAATAATTCTCCTCCAACACCTGCTTTTATTGCCTCATCTCCGGTCATAACACCACGCGGTGTAGAATAGATGGCAATACCATAGCCATTTAATACTGGTTTTATATCTGATTTTTTTACATAAATTCTTTGACCTGGTTTACTTATGCGCTTTAAATTAATAGATGCTAACTCTGGATTAAATTCGATTTCCAGCTCTTCAAAAGATTTATTATCTTTAATAACTTTATAATTATTTATAAAATTTCGCTTTTTCATAACCTCTAATATTGAAACCTTAACTTTGGAATTAGGCGCAACAGTTTTCAGCTGCCTTGCTTGCACAGCATTGCGTATCCGCGTTAATAAGTCTGCAATCGGATCTGTATTCATAATTAATTATTTAATATTATGTATCGAAGCGATAAGTGGTAAGCGATAAGTCTGGAGTCAGTACTTATAGCTTATTGCTTACTGCTTAAAAATTACCAGCTAGATTTTTTTACACCCATAATTTCACCTTTAGACGCAAGTTCACGGAAACATATACGACAGATATCAAAATGTCTTAAATATCCTCTTGGACGACCACATAATTTACAACGATTATATGTGCGAACCCACTTTTTTGGTCTTTTCCCTTGAGACAAAGCTTGTATAAACTTCCTCTTTCTTTTTTGTGCCTTTACTATTAATGCTTTTCTGGCCATATAATTATAATTTAGGATTTCGCATTTCTGATTTCGCAATCATATTTGGCATTTTCCATTTAGTAATTAAGTAATTAGCAAATGCGAAATGCTAATTGATACATGACAATGCGAAATCAGAAATGCGAAATGCGAAATATAGTTAGAGTTCTTTTTTAAAAGGAAAACCTATAACCTTAAGCAATGCCCTGCCTTCTTCGTTATTTTTGGCAGACGTTACTATGGTAACTTGAATACCATGTACATTGGTTACATCATCCGGATTAACTTCTGGAAAAACTAAAGCTTCTTTAAAGCCAATACTATAATTTCCTTTTCCATCAAAGGATTTTGTACTCAATCCTCGGAAATCTCTTACTCTTGGAAAAACAACATTTACAAGACGATCAACCAAATCATAAGCGCGTTTACCTCTTAAGGTAACTGTTATGCCCACTGGCATCCCCTTACGTAGTTTAAAATTCGAAACAGCAATTTTTGCATTAGTTACAATAGGTTTTTGACCTGTAATTTTAGTTACATTATCTATAACCTCAGAAAAATCCTTAGTTTGTTTTGTTAAGCTGCCAATGCCAACATTAACCCTCACTTTTTCAATTCTAGGAACTGAAAAATCATTCTTTAGGCTCAACTCTTTTTTTACGGCTGGTACCACCTTTGTTTGCATCTCTTCGTATAACGACATTTTGAAATTTAAAATTTAAAATTTAAAATTAACATATTACTTTTTCTTTTTTTCTCTTTTAACTATTGCTTGTTCAACTGATTCTTTACATTTTAAACAAATACGAAATTTTTTACCTTTTTTAGGAATACTATATCCAATACGTGTTGTCTTATCGCAGTTCGGACATATAACCATCACGTTAGACATATTAAATGGTGCTTCGAATTTAATTCGTTGCCCAGCCTGGTTAGCTGTTTTTTTAATGTGCTTGGTGCGTATGGCGACTTTTTCCACTGTAATACGATCTGTTTTTTTGAATACTCGCATAACTATTCCGGTTTTACCCTTATATTTTCCTGTAGTAACCAATACTTTGTCTTTTGCCTTAATTTTCATTTAAAATTTGTAATTTAAAATTTATAAAACTTCTGGTGCTAAAGAAATAATTTTTTGATAACCCTTCTGCCTTAGTTCACGTGCTATTGGTCCAAATACACGTGTTCCCTTAGGTAAACCTTCTTTGCTTACTATTACGCATGCATTTTGATCAAATTTAAGGTATGAACCATCCTGTCGACGGACTGAATCAGTAGTGCGTACAATAACTGCGCGTTCTACAGAGTGACTTTTAACAACGCCTCTAGGCGCGGCATTTTTTACAGCTACCACAATTACATCTCCAATTCTTGCATAACGACGTTTTGATCCGCCAAGAACTTTTATGCACATTACACTTTTTGCGCCAGTATTATCTGCTACATGTAGGATTGTCTGAGGTTGAATCATAATTACATATTGATTACATATTGATTACATATTGATTACATATTGATGAAAA
>CAYWJA010000002.1:0-101003 GCA_964458485.1 uncultured Candidatus Peribacteria bacterium
TCCGGATGCTCCTTCATTTCTTCGTATTGTTCGTCTGTTAATCTGCCCTCAGTTTCAGATATTGCCCTTTGCCTTTTATGCATTTTACCGATGTCGTGTAAAAAACCAGCTGTTGCAGCAAGTGCTGGCTCTATATATTGCGAATCATTTGCATTCTCATTTAATTTTTGAGCAATTAATGCGGAGTAAATCCCCACTCTTGTTAAATGTCCAAGTAGATATCCTTCTACCTTTAATGATGGCAAGTCTTCAATATTATTTGGTATTTCTAATATTTTTTGATATACATCACGAATTGCTATTATTGCACTTGGGTCAAGTTCCACATCACATTCAATTTTACATCCTGCCATTTTGTTAAGTGCATCATAATCATCTTGTGCTGGATTTTGAGATTCACTATATTCTTTTGCAAATTCAGCCATCTCTTCCTTTAAAAGGCCCATATGATCTTTAGGTATTTTATTAGCCCTCGTTTCTTTGTCTGATTGTGGTAGTTGTAATGTACGATTTAAAGCCGGTCTGACATTTGGATATCCTGTAAAAGGGAATACTTCACTTTCTTGTGTTTGTGTTCTTGCTGCTTCTAACATTTTTATTTGGTTAATTAATATTTTTTGAAGATTTTTTTGGATCTTTCGAAAGTGAATACACGTTGTAATTATTTTTGTTACAAAAAAACTAATTCTTCTGAGGAGAATTTGTTTTCTCAGACTTCCAAATTCCAGATATCCAAACTTACAAACAGACTTCCAAATTCCAGATATCTAAACTTACAAAACTAATTATTTAGAATTTTCAATAATAGTACTAAAGATACTACGCAGTTCTCTACTTTCCTGAATTAGTTCTTTTTGCCATTTTACTAAATTTTCATAACTACCTGTTTCACATAATTTTAACCATAAGCCACTTTCTTTAGTTTCTTTTCTAGCAATTTTTATTCTATATATAAAATCTTTTTTGCTTAACGCCTCATTGGCTTCTATATAGTTAGCCGCCTGAGAACCTGAAGATCTTATTAATTGTTTTGAATATTCAAAATTGGCTGTTGTTTTAGGTAGTTTATTTGCAAAATTGCGACATTGTTTAGCAAATTGATAAGTTCTTTCTTCAAGTTCAGCATGCTCATATTCTTTGGGCATAATTATTTTGATTTAGTATATAAAGTTTGTAATGTCTGTATATTTGTACATTTGTTTGTACGTTTGGGCATCTGGACATCTGGATGTTTATAGATATTAAGATTTAGAGCTTGAAGAAAATGAAGAATCTTCATTTTCTTCAATAACAATTTCATTTAATTCATTCAACATCTCATCCATGTAAGCATTCGCAATAATCAGATTTTGTATATATTTTTTAACTGAATATTTTTTGTTTAACATAAAACCCACCGGATTAATTTATAAATCGGGTAGGTCAACTTTATTTGGGGGGTGCAATAATGGTTAGCTATATTATACCAATTTTTTTAATTTGTCAAGGTTAATTTTTAGGCTTTATTCAGTGTGATTACTTGATTTAAAATGAAAGTTGTGCTACAATAATATGATAATTGAACTTTTAAATGTGTGTACGAGTTACAAGATTTAAACAATTCTTGAGGACTCGTCCTTGCACTTAATACGGACATTGGATATGCATAATTGCCCCACTGCACCAAAGGGGCCCCACATCGAAGGTCATTGGAATGGCCTTAGTGCTTTTGAGCGTTTTAAAATGGTCTTTGATTACAGGCATTTATTTGTCGCACTTGGTCTTATTACACCTAGGGAATTAAGAAAAGTCGAATCTACATCAGAAGGGAATAGAGAATTTTTAGTAGAACGGGATGGACATTTAATGTTTGATGAAATTGACTTTACAAAAAATTTTTCAGCTCAATTAAGCCGCGATAGGCTTCATCCTGCACTTGATGCGGTATTAGCGGATCTTGATATTTATTAAGGGCTAAACTTAATCCTTAATCCTTAGTTCCTAGTCCTATCATTAATAATATATTCCAACTTTTTATAATCCAATTTATTATAAATTGTCGATTGCCCTGTTCCATCAATTATTTCCATATTAGGAGATTTGGTACATAAATTCATACAGTTTCTTTTTTCAATTTCTATATTTGGATTACCTGATGTTAATTTTTTTGTATGCCTAAAAAGATCTTCACTCAAGTGGTTTTGGCAATTTACACCCTGGCAGATTCTTATTCGGTACTTCATATTTAAAAGTCTCAAGTGTGAGTCTCAAGTCTCAAGGGGCTATAAAATTGGTTTCTTTTTATTCCATTCAGTCGCTTTTTCAAAAGCATGACCAACATGTAAAACATTTTTTTCTTTAAATTGATTGCCGATAATCTGCATTCCAATAGGCAAGCCCTTTGAATCAAAGCCTGCTGGCACAGAAAGCCCGGGCAGTCCACATATTCCACCAGGAACTGTTAGTATGTCTGCAGCATACATGCTTAATGGATCTTCTACTTTTTCACCTATTTTAAACGCTGTAAAAGGGGATACCGGTACAACAAGTGCATCGCATTTTTGGAATACATCTTCATATTCCTTTTTCATAAGTGCACGAACTTTTGCAGCTTTTAGATAGAATGCATCGTAATATCCAGATGAAAGGGAATAGGTGCCAAGCATAATTGTTCTTTTAACTTCATCTCCAAATCCTTCAGATCTACTTTTCATGTAAATTTCCAAAAGTTCCTTAGCATCATCTGCTGTATGGCCATATTTAATTCCATCGTACCTTGCCATGTTTGTACTGGCTTCAGATTTTACCAATATATAATAGGTAGGAATTGCATATTTTGTTAGCGGTAAATTCACATCAATTATTTCAGCACCAAGTTTTTTCAGAACATCTATACCTTTATATACAGCATCCACAGTTTCTTTTTCTACACCTTCAAAATATTCCTTAGGAACTCCAATTGTTACACCATTTAAATCAGTTTTTAATGCCTTTGTGTAATCCGGCACAGGTACATCTGGTGTGGTGCTATCATTTTTAGATGGACCAGCGATAGCATTTAAAACAAGTGCTGCGTCTTCAACTGTTTTTGTTACAGGGCCAATGGTGTCGAAAGAAGATGCGTATGAAATTACGCCGAAACGCGGAATCCTACCATACGTCACTTTCATGCCTACACATGAACAAAGTGATGCAGGCTGACGAATACTTCCTCCAGTATCTGTACCAATCGCAAAACAGGCCTGATCTGCCACCACACTTGCAATAGGCCCACCGGATGACCCACCAGCAACCCTTTCCATATCCCATGGATTTTTTGTTACTCCAAAATAACTTGTTTCTGTACTACTGCCCATGGCGTATTGGTCGGTATTTGCCTTACCCAAAAGAACACCTCCGGCATCCAAAAGCCTTTGGGTTACATCAGCATTGTAAGGTGGTACAAAATTTTCAAGAATCTTAGAACATGCAGTTGTTTTAATTCCTTTGGTGCAGATTATATCTTTTAAATTAAAAGGAATCCCAGTAAGTGGATTGTCAAAATTGCCAGATTCATCAATTTTTTTAGCCTGCCTAAGCGCTTCTTCTGTAGCTACTGTTACATAGGCATTCAATCTATTGTCAGTTTCTTTAATTCTATCTAAGTATGCCTGAGTTAGCTCAGTGCTGCTGAACTTTTTTTCTTTTAGGCCTTTGTGGGTTTCAGCGATTGTCAGTTTAATCATTAATAAATGATAATTGATAAATGTTAAATAAGAATCTGAAATCAGAAATGCGAAATTCAAAATTAGAACACATTCTTCACCTTAATCATATGATCCTGAACATCCTGAGGAGTTTCCGATAAAAGTTCATCAGTTACTTCACACCCTTCTTCCTTGTCGCCAAAAGAAACATTTGTAAGCCCTGTGATCTGGGCTATAGGCTCCACATTATCTGTATCTACTTCATCCAGCATTTTGGCATGTTCTAAAATATCAGAAAGCTGTTTACTGAATTTTTCCAGTTCTTCATCTGTTAATTTTAGGCGGGCTAATTTTGCGATGTGTTTTACTTCTTCTTTGGTTATCATATTTAAAGTGCTCAAGTGCTTAAGTCCGTAAGTGCTCAAGTTCTCTTTTGCATCTTACAACGTTAAACAAGATACAGTTTTTAGGCCTAAGGCTCAAGTCATTGTGTTCTTAATTCGTTTTTGCTAAAATCAATCCAGATAAAATAAAAGAAAATGACCACCACAAAAGACATCCATAGCGTTAGTGCGAATATATTTTTTATTTTTACTTTTGTTTATATTTTTGCAGCACTGGCGTTAAGGAATAATTTTAATGCAGGGTTGATGATTTTTTTGATGCGATTACTAGATATTCCTTTTGCATTAGTATCACTTTTATATGGGGGGAGTAGTCTTTATCTTCAGGTTAATAATGGCGAAGAAAAATCAGATTCAGTTTGGGGAATTCTGATTATCGCTTTGTGTGTAATACTGTTTGCAGGGGTAGTGTTCATTAATTTTGCGTTTCCATCAAAGCTCTGAACCTCTTTAAAAAAGTGGGGTTTTGGATTATTTGACATACTGTTCGTCATCCCGCACTTGATGCGGGATCCATATAATGAAGTAATGGTTATATTACTAATATACTAATCATCTTATTTACTGATATTGCGATAATTATTCGCATATTCAGATTATCTGATTATTAGCAAAGGAGTGATAATATAATTCATATATCATATGGATCCCGACAAGTCGGGATGACAATCGGGGTTAATATATTTTTTACCATTGCTCCAGTTAGTCTACCACTTGAAATTACCGCATAGACTTATAATTCGGTGCATCCTTTGTGATCTGAATATTATGCGGGTGGCTTTCGTGCAGGCCGGCGGATGTGATTTGAACAAACTCTGCCTTTTTTTGATATGTAGGAATGTCTTTGCTACCAAGGTATCCCATTGATGACTTTAATCCTCCAACTAGCTGGAATATTTCGTGAGCCACAGGGCCTTTATAGACAATTTGTCCTTCAATGCCTTCTGGTACATACTTTGCTTCATCTTTTACATTTGCCTGCCCATACCGCTCTTTGCCCCCTGAATTCATAGCACCCATAGAGCCCATGCCTCTATACATTTTGAATGTTTTACCTTCATGATAAATAAGTTCACCAGGGCTTTCTTTTGTACCCGCAAATAAGCTACCTATCATAACCGTCGATGCACCTGCGGCGATTGCCTTTGCAACATCACCAGAGTATTTTACACCTCCATCAGCAATAATAGGCACTTTGTGTTTCTTGGCTTCTGCGACACATTCTAATATGGCAGAAAGTTGAGGAACACCTATGCCAGCAACTACACGTGTGGTACAAATGGAGCCAGGACCGATTCCTACTTTAACCGCATCAGCACCTGCTTTAATTAAATCTTTAACTGCACCTTTTGTTGCCACATTACCGCCAATAACATCTATTTTGGGATATGTCTTTTTAACATATTTAATAGTATCTATTACACCCTTAGAATGCCCATGTGCTGTATCTACAACCACAACATCAACACCTGCATCTACCAACTTTTCTACACGATCCTGCATATTGGCAGCAGGGCCAACCGCAGCACCAACCCGAAGTCTTTTGAATTTATCTTTGCAGCTATTTGGATACTTTTTATTTTTTTCTATATCACGGCGAGTAACAAGTGCTCGCAGCCGCATTTCTTTTTCATTATTTACAATAATCAGCTTACTATGTTTACTTTCCTCCAAGAGGTCATTGGCTTTACTTAGGGTAATACCTTCATAAGTTAAAAGTAGATTTTCCACCTTTGTCATTCTATCTTTTACTTTTTGACCCTTATGTTTGTGATAGAAATAATCGTTTGCTGTAATAAGACCTTCTAATTTTCCATTAACTTCACCTGTATCAGTTATAGGAACAGCTTTGTAACCATACTTTTCTCTGATCTGATAAATGGTTTCTATAGTATCGGTCGGCTTAGCACACATTGGATTTTGAATAAAGCCATTTTCAAAACGTTTTACCCGCTTTACTTCTTCAGCCTGCTCATCGGGAGTCATATTCTTATGAATGATTCCAATTCCTCCAAAAAGAGCCAGTTCAATAGCAAGTTCGTGTTCTGTTACAGTATCCATTGCGGCACTTACAAGCGGTATATTCAGATTGATATTACGTGTGAATTTTGTCTTCGTACTAGTATCTTTCGGCAGAATATTTGAATACTGTGGTAGCAGTAATACGTCGTCGAAGGTTAGATGGAGGGGGATGTTTGATTTATTCATAATGTTTTAATATTTAGCATTTCGGATTTATATTTTACTATTTGTCATCCCGGACTTGATCCGGGATCCATGATTTACTAGTTTGCGGTGGATCCTGACCCCGATAAAATCGGGACAGGATGACAAAAAGGAGGATTCCAAAATTTGAAATATTTTAAACACTTTACTAAACTTTCTTGGGAAAGTCAAGATAAATTTGCTTTTTTATTTTATTTGTGTTATAATAAAGAGATAATATAATTTAATTTTAGAATTATGGCACCAAAAAGACCAACACTAGGGATATATTCCAGAAGTACACCAGCTGAAGATAAAAAAGTTGTCGAAATCGACGGCAGAATAGCAGATACTCGCGCAAAAGTACTTGCTTCATTCGATCACCATAGGTCAGGTAATAGAGTTAATTTGGATGATGTTCCGGATAAGGTACATTTGTCAGAAGTTGATGAACTTGTAACACCAATGTTCGACACAGATTTTCTTATTTCAGCCATTGTTACTCGTATGGGTGGCAAGGAGGCAATTAAGCCAACTGATCTTAAGGTTTTATATGCAGCATCTGAATGGTGTGATCTTTTGGAAAGTGATGAAGAAGATGAAGATCTTAAACAAAAAGGGTTAGGACTTCATTTATACTTAAAAGGGAAAGGGTTTGGTTTACTGAAGGCAAAATGCGAGGAAAAAGGTGAAATGGCGAACGGTAGATTTAATGCATCGGACGAAACTATGTCTGAAATTGCTAATGAACTTGGCGATGAATTAGAAAGTGCTTTACAGAATGGAACTTTAGATGATCTGCAGGACATGAACTATTTACAACAAAAAGAACCTATGCAGCAGGAATGGCGTGAAGCGAATGAAGGTCGTAGAAATGATGAATTAATGGCATCGGTTGTATTAAAAGAGGGTGAATATATTGATCCTATTTTTTTTATGGAACTCCTTAAGGGTAAATTATGTATTACATCAACAGAATCAGATAAGACAGATGAGGAGGGAAGAAGGATTTACAATTATACAGTAAGCCTAAAGCCTTCTTCTTATGAAGAAATTGACTTAAGGCCTTTAATTGATGAAATGAATAAGCAGGATCCTAATGTAATTAAACAGGCTGAGGGCGGGGTGCCGGAAAGCGAACAAAAAAGATGGGGAGGCAGAGAAGTTGTATTTGGAGCTCCTTTTGGTATTCATTCTGCTTTAAGTCCTGATGAAGTTGAGCAGATTGTAGAAGATAATATTGATAAATGTAAAAAGGCAAAATAATTTATTTCAAAAAAATCCCCACCTTGCGGCTGGGATTTTTTTGATATTACTATATATCCGAATTTGCGATTATTTCCTTCTGCGAATAGCTAAACCACCTAGCAGTGGAGCAAGTGCAAAAAGAGCTAAGGTTGCAGGCCCTGTTGCAGCCAGCTGAGGAACTTTTGCAAGAGCACTTGATGTTGGAGTTGAAGTACTTGAAGCTGTAGAATCTGTAGTTGTTTTAGGTGTTTCGAATTTTGGAGCGTATACATAAGTAGCTGAACTTCCTGATGTTGTACTAGCGCTTGCAGAAGATTTTGCTGATTTTGAAACAACAGTAACTGAATCTTTTGTTGCATTGTTAGTTTCATTTGCTTCTTTTACATCATTATATGTATCAGCTTTAAAATTAGCAGTATACATTTTGGTGCTATCTAGTGAAATTTGTTGAGTTACGGTATATGTTTCTCCGGCATTTAATCCGGGAACATTATAGTATTTTGGAGATGAAGTTATTCCTTCAACCTGGAAAGAAAGCATTGAAGATCCTGCGCTACTACTACCTGTATTTTTTACTACAGCTGTAAATGTAACTTTATCTGATGTAGTAGGGGAAGATGGAGAATGAGTAACTGAACTAACTACTAAGTCTGGGAATACAGATGTAGCAGTTTTTGCCGTAGTAGTTGTGGTAGTAGAAGATCCAGATCCAGTTTGGCTTGCTGTTGCCTGTGCAACTAATTTATCTGCTTCAGTTTTAAAATATTGAACCTGAAAGTTAATATTTCCTCCAGATGTCAGAGTTTGAGGGTTAGTAGATGAAAGAAAATAATATGGATGATCAGGGTTTTTTGGATGTACCTGTAAATAATATACACCTGGTCCAAAATTAAATTTTTCCCCATAAGTACCATTCCTTAAAACAGCACCTTTACTACCGCCTTGTCTTATATACCACATACCAGGAAAGCTATCTTTATTTTCATCCACTATGCTTACCGTAATTTGCCCGGTATCATCTGTAGCAAAACTGCTAAATGGTACAAGCGCTACTAATAATAAAAGCGAAAGAAGAATTAAGTTGAATTTTTTAAACATGATTATTTTAGTTAAAATTTAAACCATAAAATAGGAAAGGAAGCGATTATATGTGTTTTTTTTAATTTTGTAAACTATATGTGATTGACAAATTATTAAAATCTTTTATTTATTTTAAGATAAATTCGGTTTTTATGATATTTATGTTAAAATTATCCAGCTTTATTATTAAGTTTCATGTGCCCCAAGGGGGCCACCTAGTGGCAAGTGCCAAAGAATATTTAGATTATTACTTGCGACTCGTATTTACACTAATTGATTAATTATGGACAAATTTAAACATTATTTAACATTTATAAAATCCACCAAAGTAATTATTTCCGGTGGTGTTTTTTTGCTAATCTTGATAGTCCTTACGTCATATTTATCTATATCTTCCCCACAAATTGATGATGGTTATTTAGAAAATGAGATCCGGAAGGTTACATATAATGCGCCATTGCAGGTCAGATTCAGCCAGCCAATGAATAAGAAGAGTGTGGAGGCGAATTTTTCTGTTAAACCGTCATTAAAAGGCAAGCTTAAATGGCCGAATAGTAGAACATTACAGTTTACGCCGGGTAAAACATTGAATGTTAAAGATAAATATCAAATATTTATTAAATCTACTGCAAAGAATATTTATTTAAAAGAATTAGGTGATGATTTGAAGTTAGATTTTGTAGTAACGGGGGCGCCGTATGCTAAGTTTATATCTCCGATGGAGGATCTTACAGGTGATCCAATTGGGGATAATAAGAAGACATCTGGTTTTACTGAAGGGGTTACAACTAAAGTATCCAAACCTTTAATTATACAAAATAATCAGATAATTACCGTAATGTTCGACAGGCCGATGAGGGCGCTGACAACTTTAGATGAAAGTAACGCCAGCCAGCCAATTCCAAAACTTGAAATAAAACCTGCTGTGAAAGGAAAATATCGCTGGGTTGGAACAACTACTTTTCAGTTTGTACCGGAAAAATGGACAATGGGAACCACTTATACAGTCAAATTACCAAAGGGCATAACTGCTCTAGGAGGAGGAAAAACAGAAAAGGATGTTGTGTGGAAGTTGGCCACAGAGGTGCCGAGAATTGTTTCCAGCATACCTGCTAGTGGTAATGATACTTTTTCTTATAAGGGAAATATTCAATTAACATTTAATCAGCCCATTGAACTTGGAGATATTAAGCCCGGTTTAAATGTGCTTTTGTATCCATCAAATGATTTAGATGCTGACAAAAATCCTAAAAAAGACGGTTTTTTTAACACAGAGGCTACTTATGGTAAAGATAAAGATGGCAAAGTTGATAAAAAAGTTTTAGTTTTTAAGCCAAGTTTTGACTATCAGTACAACACGGAATATAAATTGATCATTAAGCCGGGATTAAAAAATATTGCCCATAAAGATGGATATGGAGATAGGGTTATGAGTGATTCATATACTTTATATTTTAAAACAGTAAAAAAGCCAGATATTGTTTATTTTAGTCCTTATGACGGCAATCAGAGTTTTGCATACGATGAAGATATTGTAATTCATTTTGCCTCCCCAATTACTGAAGATTTAATTAAAAAGAATTTATCTCTTACGCCAAAGCCTGCAAAAGAACCTGATATTTATATTTATAAATCTAGTACAAAGAATTCAGATACTGTTTGGAAAGCGACTATTTCTTATAATTTGGAGCCAAGTAAAAAGTATACATTCGAATTTAAAGGACCATTTACAGATTCTTTGGGCAATACATCCAAAAAGGGGGTTAAAACATCATTTAAAACTTCCCCTAAAGATTCTTACTTAGGTTTATTGGCCCGGAATCGTTTTGGAATGTTTATGAGTGGGCTTGATCCTATTTACCCAATAAAGACCATTAATATTAACAATGTTGATATAGAAGTGTGTGATGTGAGCGAGCAGGAATTTTTTAGCACAAATAGTAACTATAGTTGGTATAGCTACAATTGTACAAATCCTTTAAAGAGGACAATTACAATAAATGGCGGATTAAATAAATCACATTTTGTTAATTTAAATTTAAGAAAGTTATTCAATAAAAATTTTAAACAGGGGATTTATTATTTTAAGATCAGCTCACAGCAATATTTAGATTACAAGGGTAATCCGCGTCGTTATAATCAAACATTTTTTGTTAGCAATACAAATTTAACTCTTAAAAAATCTAATCAGGATCTGCTTGTATGGGCAACTGATATAAAGACAGGTAAACCAGTGTCTTATTTAAATTTAAAGGTCTTATCTGAAGGCGGAGTTAAACTTGCTAGTGGCACAACAGATAAAAATGGTGTTTTAAAAATTTCTAAAACATTAAAAGATCAAACAATTTATGTAGTAGGGTCATCTGGCAGTAGATGGAGTATGGTTGGGCAATATTGGAATAATGGCATTGAATCCTGGCAGTATGATTTAAGAGGGGAATGGGTCACTGCTAATGAACCCCGTATTTATTTATATACAGAAAGACCTCTCTATAAGCCAGGTGATGATATTTATTTTAAAGGTATATATAGGATGGATAATGATCTTGCCTTGAGCCTACCTAAAGATGCAAAGGTGACTCTGACATTGGAAGATCCTGAATATAATAAAATTGAATCAAAGGATGTTAATTTGCTTTCAGATGGATCTTTTAATGGCAACTTTAAATTAAGCAGCAAAGTAAAGGTTGGACGTTTTAATTTATATGCTCAGGTTAAGGATTCAAAGGTCACACAAAGATTTTATCATTCCTTTTTTGTTGAAGAATATAAAAAACCTAAATTTAAAGTAGAGGTAATTGGTTCAAATATTGACTATAAAATTGGCGATGAAATTTCAGTCGATTTAAAAGCCAATTATTATTTTGGCGGTGCAATTAAAGATGGCAAGGTTAGTTGGACTGTAATGCGTGAACCTTACATGTTTAATAATTATAAAGGTAGTGGCTATTATTCATTTGGTAAATGGACTGGATTTAGCTGTTGGTGGTATACATGTACTTCATCTTCCGAAACTGTTAAAGAGGGTAAGGGTGTTTTGGATAAAAATGGTAGTTTGAAGTTAAAAATTCCTACAAAAAAGAAAGGCTCCGGGCAAAGTTATTTGTACACATTAAATGCTACTGTTACAAATAAAGATGGTGAGATCGTAAATAAAAGACAAACTTTTATGGTGCATCAGGGCTCCTATTATATAGGTATGAATGTTAAGAATTATATTGCGTCTGCCGGTGATGATGTAGAAATTAAGGTAATTACAATTGATCCTAAATCCAAAGTTGTTACCGGAAAAAAGGTTACTTTAGAACTTCATAAAGAAAAATGGAATACAGTTAAAAAGAAAGGCGTTGACGGTTCTTTTTATGACGAAAGTGTTAAAGAGCTTATTTTTGTTAAAAAGAAAACAATTACAACAGGCAGTGGGCCTACTACAGCTAAATTTAGTATAGATAGCAGTATGTCTGGCAGTTATGTGGTGTATGGCAAAAGTCAGGATGGTAGTAATGAGATAATATCTGAAACAGGATTTTATGTGTCTTCCGGCAATTGGGTAAATTGGGGGTCTTCTAATAATAATCGTATGGAACTGGTAGCTGATCAACCTCAATATTATGTTGGAGGGAAGGCTCGTATTCTTATTAAATCACCATTTGGTTCAGCAAAAGAGCCAGCAAAGGCATTAGTTACTTACGAAAGAGGATCTATAAGGCATTATGAAGTTATTGATATAAAAAGTAATTCAGACACCATAGAGATCCCCATAAAAGAAGATATGATACCGAATGTTTATGTAACAGTTTTAGTTGTAAAAGGACTTGGTACTGATTTTAATAAATTCATTGCATTCCAAAATAAAGGCAATTTAGACAGCAAGAAAGCTTTGATTAATTCGCAAATTAAAAAACTTGAAAGTGAAATAAAAGACCTAGGTTCCAGTACGCCTATTAGCAATAGAAATCAGATTTTAATATCTAAAAAGAAGATAGAATTAGATAATTTAAAAAATGATTTAAATTCTGTAACCGACAGTCTTGCTAAAACAAAAAGTTCTTTTGTGGAGGGTGCAATGGATTACAATTTAATTAAGCCGGATTTTAAATTAGGCGTAGTTAATCTTTCTGTAAGTAAGAGAGATAGAGAAATTTTGATTGATTTAAAACCAAGTAAAAAAAGTTATAAGGTGGGCGAGGAAGTTGAAATAGAAATTCGCACAAAAGATTATCAAAACAGACCTGTGCAATCTGTTGTGTCTCTTGCTGTTGTGGATGAGAGCCTACTTGCACTTAAGGCAAATAAAAAGGTAAGTCCACTGGATTATTTTTATGGGCCACGAGCCCTTCAGGTATCTACATCTGCAAGCCTTTCTATTCATGTCGATCGGATTAATGTGGCCGCAAAAGGTGGCGCAAAAGGTGGCGGTGGCGGTATAGATGATAAATTTAATAAAAAACGAGGTACTTTTAAGGATACAGCATATTTTAATCCATTAATTAAAACTGATGGTGGTGGGGTCGCAAAAATTAAATTTTTACCGCCAGACAACTTAACAACATGGGAGATGTGGGCAGTTGCATCTAGCGGTACAAATAAATTTGGAATGAAAAAGGAGGATTTTGTAGTTAAGAAGCCTATTGCTATTACATCTATCCTCCCACGATTTGTGATTAGCGGGGATCAGCTTACAATTGGCGCACTTGTTCATAATCAATCAGGTGTTGATACTAAAACAAGAGTTGAATTAAAAGCAGATGGGTTTGACATAAAGGGTAGCTCCAAAAGAAGTATTTCTATTAAAAATGGAGAAAGTACCAAAGTAAATTGGAATGTAACTGTAAAAAAAGTGAATGTAAATTCTACACTAACTGTTGAATTTTCAAGCCCACGAGACACAGTTCAATATAAAATTCCTGCTTCCCCATTGTCATTCCCGGAAGTTGTTTCTGTAAATGGCACTGTTAAAGATAAATATTCAGAGGCTGTCAAAATTCCAAGTACTCTTTTAAGAGATATGGGTGGTTTGAATTTAAAAGTTGGCGGCAGTCTATTAACTAAATTCGTCAAGCAATTCCAATTATTAAAAGATTATCCATACGGTTGTGCAGAGCAAATTACCAGTAAAATTCTTCCGTTATTGGTTCTTGAGTATCAATCATCTAAGCAGAAAGATGCAGATTTATTTAAACTTTTAAATCTAAATAAGGAGAAAAATGAAAAGATTGTTAAAGATACATTACAAAAACTTTCTAAATTCCAAAGGTTTAATGGAGGGTATGGATTTTGGGTTGGTTCTACCAAAGGTTATCCAATGTTAACATCTTATATTTTATATGCTCAGCATTTGGCTACTAAATCCGGGTATATTGTAGGTGATAATAATTTCAATATTGCCACGCAATATTTATGGAAGTCATTAAATGATAAAAGTACATCTACCTTAAGTTTGGATGATCGTGCTTTTGTGCTTTGGGTGTTAAGTGAGATTGGCAAAAACGATACTGGAATGACATTGAAGCTTTACGAAAAGCGTAGCGGTTTAAGTTTATATGCAAAGGCTCTTATGCTTATGAATTTAGAAAATTTGTATAATAATGGTCAAAGCAGCGTTAGGTCTTTTATTACAAAGCTGAAAGCGGAAATTGTTTCTAAACAAATTATGCACGAAAGAACAATTCATTTCGAAGAACAGTCCACTTCTCCATGGGATCTGAATACAGATCGCAGAACTACTGCAATGGTTTTAATGGCCCTTAATCGTAACAATCCGGATAACCCGATTTTACCTAACATTGTTAATTATTTATCAACATCAAAAACTAAACGACATTTTATTAACAGTCAGGAAACTGCATGGATGTTAATGTCTATTTTGGAATATGCAGATAGCCAAAATATTCTTACAGCTGATTTTACATTCGATACTAAGCTTAATACAAAAAGTGTTTTAGCCGGGAAGATAACAAAATCAAATTTATCTCAAATATTTGAGAAAATGATTCCGTTAAAAGATTTAAGAATAGGAAAGGATTTAAATACTGTTAATTTAGAAAAAACGGGGTATGGCCAGATGATTTATGATATGGAATTAAAATATTATTTACCTAATGAAACGATAAAGCCAATAGAAAAAGGTTTTCAGATTACACGTAATTATTATGATTTTGAATCAAATAGTAAAACTCCAACAAAAGATTTTAAATCCGGCAAGATTTATCGTGGCGAATTAAACGTAATTGTTCCGGAAAACATGTATTACACAGTTGTAGAAGAACGTTTGCCTGCAGGATTTGAAGCTGTGAACTTTAATTTAGATACTGCTGATACAAGTTTACAGTCCAAGCTCAATAAGCAAACTGTAAAGGTAGTTGATAATTATTGGTACGATAATCCGCTTTGGTATTTCAACCACAAAGAAACCCGTGATGATCGCGTGCTCCTATTTGCAGACTACTTACCAAAAGGCGTATATACATATAGCTTCCTAGTTCGCGCAGGATTACCTGGCAAGTATAATCATTTACCTGCATCTGCATATCAAATGTATTTTCCGGAGGTGTTTGGAAGGACTGAGGGTAATTACGTGGAGATAAAGTAGCTTGTACAATATACATTGTACGGTATTAACTCAGCACATACTCCTTTTCTATCTATCTGATCAAAACCAGCATATCTCTCTTTCCCTATTCCTATTCAGTCGTATCGGTTTAATCTCTCTTTTTTCCGTTAATAATCTCAGTCCGGTGTATTTTTTTGGTTCGTCCCGACTTGTCGGGATGAACTACCCTACACAAACAAAATGTACCTGAAAGCAGCAATACAGCAAAGACGTATGCCTGAGTTATACAGCTTATGAATGGAATGATAAAGAGAGAATATAAGTATAAGGAAGGGATCTCTCTCCCGACTCTGTCGGGATCGAGATGACAAAGGGCAATACCGTACAATGTATATTGTAGGGGAATTTTTTTAAAAATCTTGCATTCTACAATTCTATGATGTACAGTAATTCTTGAAATACAGTTTTTTATACATTTTCTATGATTACTATCCTCAAATTATTCGGCCGAGGGCAGATAACTCTCCCTAAAAAGTGGAGAGAAAGGTTCGACACCAATATGTATATCGCAAAAGAGACTTCACAAGGCCTTTTGGTGGTTCCTTTTACAGAAGATGCAATTAAAGTTGATGAAAAAGACCTTAAAAAAGAGTCAAGCGGGGATATATCAAATAGCCTTTTTAAGAAAAAATTTATAAAGGGGTTATAATGGGAAAGTTATTGTTTTTATAAAAACAAAAATAAAAATTGGGAGGGCCTGCCAGCGCGCAAATCAGGTCCTCCTTTTTTATGAAAAAAGCCTGCCGTGATTGACAGACTTTTTGCTATAGATTGATTAATAACTTTACACATACTTTGGTTATTAGAAGTTGTGATGGTTAAGCTGCTGCTTCGTATTCACTTTCATCGTAAGGCAGGTCTCTAGAAAATTCTTGAACTTGTTTGAATACATCATATACATTTAGATTTCCTTCTTTTGCAACTTTACAAGCATGATCAAAAATTTGTTTTGCCACATCTGGGAGGGTTGTTATTCTAATTACCTGATCATTAACTCCTCTTTTCCGACCTTCTTCCAATGTAATTTCTGGGAAATATATTGTATAGTCATTATAGTATCTATCCCAACCTACACTAATTTCTATTCCATTTACGACCATCCTTTCACGATAAGACTTAGGATCTGATTCATCATATTGGTATGGTATTTTTATCTTATCTGGCCTGGTAGACATATTAATATCAAGTATTTCACGTATTTTATTAGCCCTATCAGTTACATCAGGTTTAAGTTTATTTGAGCTAGCTGTTGAGTTAAGATAATTTCTCAAGGCTTTTCTTTGCTCTTTGACTAACGATTCTCCGCGTTCATAAAGTCTTATTGCCTTATCAACATTTTCTTTTGATGATGGAAATTCTGCTTTTTTCATTTTACTGTCAGTTAAATTATATCTCTTAATTATAGCATTTTTTGGCTTAAAAGTAAATGATTTTCATATATTTTATTGACTTTTCTTGTTAGCACTCTATAATATCGAGTGCTAATCTCTAATGATGAAATACGATTCCTTACGAGCATCCCTGTACTGTTGCAATAGGGAAATGCCTGAATCACTTAAAAAGCTCTGGACGTGAACGACGCGAGCTTTCCTGCGTGATTCATCCTTCATTCCGGTCGCCATAAATGGCGTCCCTACATTTCGGAACGCATTTCTCGCTACTTATTATGAATTTAAATAAGTTTACAATCAAATCCACTGAAGCATTGCACGATGCACAGCAAATGGTTGCAAATGCCGGGCAGTCGCAAATTGAAACAGGTCATCTGTTACTTTCTTTAATTAAACAAAAAGAGGGGATTGTAAGGCCAGTTTTGGAGAAATTAGGCGTTGATCTTTCGGCTTTGGAGTCTGGTTTGCAAGAGGACCTTTCTAAACTTCCTAAGGTTACTGATCCGCGAATCATAATTAGCCATGAATTAAATAAGGTATTAAATCTTGCGGAATCGGAAGCAAGAAGCCTTGGTGATGAATATGTTTCAACTGAACATATATTGTTGGCGATCGTAAAAGAAACAAAGTTACTTCCTGTATCTCATCGCGACGTACTTAAAATTATGAAAGAACTTCGTGGTAGTCATCGTGTTACAGACCAAGCTCCGGAAAATAAATATCAGGCACTTGATAAATATACAATTGATTTTACTGCCAAAGCGCGTTCAGGAAAGCTCGATCCTGTAATTGGCCGCAATGATGAAATTCGTCGTACTATGCAGATTTTAGCGAGGCGTACCAAAAATAATCCAGTGCTCGTTGGCGAAGCCGGAACTGGTAAAACTGCGATTGTGGAAGGGCTTGCCCAGCGTATAGTTTCCGGTGATGTACCTGATACTTTAAAGGGTAAAAAAATTCTTTCACTCGATCTTGGTGCAATGGTTGCGGGTTCAAAATTTCGTGGTGAGTTTGAAGATCGGCTTAAGGCAGTCCTTAAAGAAATTGAAGACGCTGCCGGTGAAGTAATCCTATTTATGGATGAACTTCATACAATCGTCGGTGCCGGTGCAACAGAAGGTGCTATGGATGCATCTAATTTACTTAAACCAGCCCTGGCACGCGGTCAAATGCATGCAATTGGGGCAACAACTATAAAGGAGTACCGTAAATATATTGAAAAAGATGCAGCTTTGGAACGTCGCTTTCAGCCAGTTATGGTTTTAGAGCCGACAAAAGAAGATACGATTTCGATACTTCGCGGGATTAAAGAAAAATATGAAGTTCACCACGGTGTTCGTATTACTGATGCTGCTATTCTTTCTGCTGTTGATCTTTCGGTCCGATATATCGGCGACAGATTTTTGCCCGACAAGGCAATTGATTTAATAGATGAAGCTACGTCCGGATTAAAGATAGAGCTTGAAAGTAAGCCAGTTGAGCTAGATCAGCTTCATCGTAAAATTATGCAGCTGGAGATTGAGCGTGAAGCTTTAAAAAAAGAAAAAGACAGCGAATCTAAAGATAGATTAAAGAAAATTTCAAAAGAAATTGAAGATTTACAGGAAGAATCAAAAGCCATCGAGATTAGATGGAAAGATGAAAAAGAATTGATTGATGACTTTAGTGCAATTAAAGAAGGGCTCGATAAATTAAAAGGTGAAGCAGGTCAATTAGAGCGCGATGGAGAACTTCAAAAAGTTGCAGAAATTCGTTATGGAAAAATTCCTGAATTAGAGAAAAAACTAGAAGAATCTGAAAAAAAATTAAAAGGAAAGCGCGGAGAAAAATCTCTATTAAAGCAGGAAGTTACAGATGAAGATATTGCAACTGTTGTTGCACGCTGGACGGGCATTCCTGTTTCTAAAATGCTTCAGACCGAAACTGAAAAGCTCGCAAAGATGGAGAATGAACTTGAAAAGCGTGTGATTGGCCAGAAGAATGCCATTGAATCTGTTAGCAATGCTGTTCGTCGTGCTCGAGCTGGTGTTTCTGATCCGGAAAAACCAATTGGCTCTTTTATTTTTATGGGGCCAACCGGTGTTGGTAAAACCGAGCTTGCAAAGGCGTTGGCAGAATTTATGTTTAACGATGAAAAAGCAATAATTCGCGTTGATATGAGTGAATATATGGAGCAGCACAGCGTTGCTCGCCTCATCGGCGCTCCTCCAGGATACGTCGGCCATGAAGAAGGTGGTCAGCTAACAGAAGCTGTTCTAAGAAAGCCTTATAGTGTAGTTCTTTTCGATGAAATTGAAAAAGCACATCCGGAAGTTTTTAATACTTTTTTACAGGTTTTAGATGATGGACATCTTACTGATAGTAAGGGCCGTTCTGTTAACTTTAAAAACACAATTATTATCATGACCAGCAACCTCGCTGGCGATGTAATTCAAAAATATGCAATGGATACATCATCTGAAGATATGATGATGGCGAAGCTTGAAAAAGACGATAAAAAGAAGGCTGAGGCTTATGAAAACGAGAAGAAGAAAATGGTCAACGAAGTTCACCTAGTACTCCGTAAATCGTTTAAGCCGGAATTTCTGAATCGTGTGGATGAAATAGTGATATTCGAATCGCTTACAATTGAAGAAATTACACATATTGTTGATCTCCAAATCGCAGAAATGCAGGAGCGATTACGTACACATAAAATTACCATCAGCGTATCGGATGATGCTAAAAAATTACTCGCCAAAAACGGATACGATCCACAATATGGTGCTCGTCCGCTTAAACGTTATATTCAAAAAACCATCGAGAATCCGTTGGCTATGATGATAGTGGAAGGAAGGATTAAGGATGGTGGAAGGGTAAAGGTTGAGGAGAAGGGGGGTGAGGTGGTGATTAGTTAGCACTTTGTCATCCCGCACTTGATGCGGGATCCAGTGCATTCGCAAGCCATCTGGATCCCCGGGTCAAGCCCGAGGATGACAAATAGAAAACAATAATCCATACCATTATGACCAAATCCATAATAACCGACTTCTCCAGAGTATTACTTTTTCCAAAAGATAAAAAATACACAGGTAAACTGAATCAGCTCCATCAAGATTTAGTGAAGAATGGTGATTATGATTTTTGGGAATATTTTAAATTAAATGAGGAGCTTTTGGGGTTTTATAAAAATCAAAAATTACCTGTTTATATATTCACAACAGGTCATATTCAGGAATATCCACCACTCAAACAAAAACTGGAAGGTGTGTTTGAAGGAATTTTTACTGCGACTGGGATGGATGTACAGAAAGATCAGAAAGAAACTTATGAAAAACTTGCCGGTATGATCGGCGTTGAGCCAAATGAGATTGCATATGTGGATGATCTTTTGAAAAATGTTGAGGCGGCATCTAAAGCAGGTTGCCAGGTGATCCAATTTACTGGTAATAAGGGGGTGATTGAATTTTTATTGTAAATAGGTTAAGGTAATAGCCTTAATTATCTTTTATGCAATTAGAATGTAAACAATGTGGTAATTGTTGCCCTAAGGATTGTTCAAGTTTTGAAATACATGAATTTGATTCCAGTAGGGCATCTTGCACTACTCATCCAAATGAAGATCGTATGGGATGTACCCTTGGGCCAGAATATTGGTTTAAAGGCAGAATAGCATGTAGGGCAGCTATTGATTATTTGTTATCAATTGATTCAACATTAAAGTTTGATATTGAAATTGGTGATAATTCCAGGGTTGTTTATAGAAGAAATGATATTTATTTACAAGCAAGGGAGTTATGGAGTGGTGGAGGTTTGTCTTTTTTTGATCTCTTTGTGCAGTGTCTGCAGCGCCGTAAAGATGAAAGAATAGCAGTTTGACCGAGGGTATATCTTAAAATAGTTATTATTTCCCATTGACTTTCCACCCCCACATCATTAACAATATACACAATGTCATTTCAATATACTTTCATCACCGACACGTTTAAAACTACAGCGATTCGCTGAGGTTAGTTGTGTAGATGAAAATTTTAGAAGATACCAACCGACCTCAGGGAAGAGTCGGTTTTTTATTCAAATAATATCAATCATATGCGAGTCTTAAAATTCGGCGGAACTTCAATGGGTACTGCCAAATCCATCGGTCAAATTGCTGATATTGCTATTAATAAATTTAATCAAGACAAAAAAATCGCAATTGTCGTATCCGCAATAGGCGGGGCTACCGATATACTGATTGGTATGGCAAATGATGCATCTTTGGGTATCACAAGTTATAAAGAAGATTATATAAAACTTTATAAAAGACATGCTGATATTTTGGATGAAATTTTGGAGAGAGAATCTTCAAAAAATGAATCAAAATACATTGATGATCTTTTTGAAGAACTTGCAGAGCTTTTGCATGGAATATATTTAATGCGCGAGGTTACACCAAAGGCGATGGATTTGATTATGAGTTTTGGGGAAAGGCTTTCTACATACCTTTTGGTTAAAGCAATCAATAAGCGCAAAAAGCCAGCAGATGTTGTAGATGCAAGAGAATTGGTAAAAACAGACAGTTCTTTTGGGCTTGCAAAAGTCGACTTTAGAAAAACAAATAAAAATATTAAAAAGTTTTTTTCGAATATGAAGTATATTCCAATTGTTACCGGTTTTGTAGCGTCAGATGATAGTGGTTTAACTACAACACTTGGTCGAGGAGGTTCGGATTATACAGCTGCTATTTTTGCAGCAGCTTTGGAAGCCTTTGAACTGGAGATCTGGACAGATGTAGATGGTGTGATGACAGCTAATCCGAAACAGGTCAGCAAGGCATTCCCCATTGCAACAATGACCTACGAGGAAGCTATGGAACTTTCTCATTTTGGAGCCAAAGTAATTCATCCCCCAACAATGAAGCCTGTGATGGATAAAAAGATTGGAATTAGAATTAAAAATACATTTAATCCGGATGCAAAAGGAACTTTAATAAGCGATCTTAACACAAAAAATGAATTTGCTATTAAAGGAATTTCTTCTATGGAAAATGTGGTTCTAATCAGAATGCAAGGTGGCAGTATGGTAGGTATCCCTGGTATTTCTATGAGGCTTTTTGGATCTCTTGCCAGAGAAAAAGTAAGTGTGATTTTAATTAGCCAGGGGTCATCTGAGCATTCCATTTGTTTTGCAATTACTGAAAAAGATTTAAAAATGGCAAAAAAGACAATTGAAAATGAGTTTGAATTAGAAATGCAAGTAGGCCATATTGATCCGTTAAAAATAGAGAAAGATGTATGTATTGTAGCTGTGGTTGGTGAAAATATGAAAAGTATACCTGGTGTTGCCGGGCATGTATTTAGCTCGCTTGGCAGAAATGGTGTAAATATTATTTCTATAGCTCAGGGGTCATCGGAGCTTAATATTTCTTTTGTTATAAATAAAAAAGATGAAGCCAAAGCGCTGAATGCAATTCATGAAACCTTTTTCCTTTCTCAGACAAAAGTTTTGAATTGTTTTTTGGTTGGGCCAGGGCTTATAGGCGGTACATTACTTAAACAAATTCATAATCAGGCAAATTATCTAAAAAATGAACATGATGTAGAAGTTAAACTTATTGGTTTGGCTGATAGTAAAAAAATGCTGTTTGATTCGGAAGGTATTAGTATTGCAAATTGGAAAAAAGAACTTTCTAAATCCAGAAAAAAAATGAATATAAAAGATTTCACTAGAAAGATGAATGAATTTAATTTGCAAAATAGTGTTTTTGTAGATTGTACATCTAATGAATCCATTGGTGCTGAATATATAAATATTCTCAAATCTAATATTCATATTGTAACTCCAAATAAAAAAGCTAATTCCAGTAAATGGCAGGATTATCAAAATATGAAAGAAATTTCCATTGAAAGAAATATACGTTTTTTATATGAAACAAATGTTGGCGCTGGCCTTCCGGTTATAAGCACATTGAATGATATTTTAAAAAGCGGAGATAGCATTATAAAGGTTGAGGCAGTACTTTCCGGAACTCTTAGTTATATTTTTAATTCTTTTGTTGGGAGTAAATCTTTTAGTGAAATAGTTAAGGAGGCAAGAGAGAAGGGTTATACAGAGCCAGATCCGCGCGATGATTTAAATGGAATGGATGTTGCGCGTAAGATTCTTATTCTTGCCAGGGAAATTGGTTTAAAAATGGAACTTGGTGATATAGATGTGGAAAATCTTGTGCCAGAACCTGCACGTAATACAAAAAGCATTGATGACTTTTTTAAGCAATTAAAAGGATTTGATAAAGAGTTTGACCTTAAAAAGAAAAAGGCTGCTAAAAATAATTATAAATTATGCTATATAGCTACTTTAGAAAATGGCAAAGCAAAAGTTAACCTTCAGGAGGTGGGCAGTTCACATCCTTTTTACAGCCTTTCCGGTAGTGATAATATTATTTCCTTTACAACAAATCGCTATAATAAGTGCCCTTTGGTTGTTAAAGGTCCGGGAGCAGGTGCAGATGTAACTGCTGCTGGAGTATTTGCAGATATTATTCGTATTTCAAAATCCATTAGAAAAATTGAGATTTTAAAGACAACACCTAAGCGATTTGAGCAGGATTTAAAAAGAGGAAGACTTCTTTTGAGTATTGTTGGTATGTCTAATGTCGGTAAAACTTTTTGGTCTAATAAACTTTCCAAGATCGGCTTTCAGCATGTTAATTGTGATGACAGGATTGAAGATGAAATACGTCCGGAATTAAAAAAGTTAGGCTATAAAGGCATTGCTGATATGGCGAAATGGCTTGGTCAACCATACGATAAACAATTTAGAACTAATCAGAAGAAGTATTTAGACTTAGAAATAAAGACAATGCAGGAAGTTTTTGATGAATTTGAAAAAGGAGTTCAAAATATGATTATAGATACAACAGGAAGTGTAATTTATACAGGTGAAGAGATGTGTACCAAATTAAAAAGATCATCAATTATTATTTATATTGAAGCAACGCCAGAGATGAAGGCAAAAATGTTTAAGAATTTTATAAAACACCCTAAGCCATTAATTTGGGGAAAAAGTTTTGATAAAAATAAGGGTGAATCTAATGTTAATTCTCTTGAAAGATGTTACCCTAAATTACTTGAATACCGCAGTTCTTTTTATAATAGATACGCAGATGTTGTAATTCCTTATGAGGAACTTTCTGGTGATATGGATGGGAAGGAGTTTTTAAGGTTGGTGAAGAAGTATCTTTGATTATAAGTGCTGTCGTCCTTTCGTCCTATAGTGCTTTAGTCCTAAATATAGAGCACGACAGGACGACAGCACTAAAGCACTATAGCACTTATAAAAAACGTAAAAACATCACATTACAAAAAGCACAATTTATGCAACTACACAGTACAAATAATAAAAACCTCAAAGTAGGTTTAAAAGAAGCCGTATTACAAGGCTTAGCTCCTGATGGCGGACTTTTTATGCCGGAAGTAATTGAGATGTTGCCTCAAAGTTTTTTTGATGAAATTGATTCTATGAGTTTTCAGGATATAGGCTTTGAAGTAGTAAAACATTTTTTAGGGGATGATATTCCAGAAGGTGATTTAAGAAAAATTATTACAGAAACATTAAATTTTGAAGCACCGATTGTAAAAGTTGAGGATGGCATACATAGCCTTGAACTTTATCATGGCCCAACACTTGCATTCAAAGATTTTGGGGCAAGATTTATGTCGCGTTTAATGGCTTATTTTAATGAAGGAAGTGACAAAGAATTGGTTGTTCTAGTTGCTACATCCGGAGATACCGGCAGTGCTGTTGCCAATGGTTTTTATAATGTTCCGGGTATTCGCGTGGTTCTTCTTTATCCTAGCGGCAAGGTAAGCAATATACAAGAACAGCAATTAACCACACTTGGCGGCAATGTTACAGCTTTAGAAGTTGAAGGTGTATTTGATGATTGCCAGCGTATGGTTAAGGAGGCTTTTGTGGATGATGATTTATCTGAAGTTAACTTAACCTCTGCAAACTCAATTAATATTGCACGCTTAATACCACAATCCCTTTATTATTTTGATGCATACAGGCAATTACAAGATAAATCATTACCTGTTGTATTTTCTGTGCCAAGCGGCAATTTTGGAAATTTAACAGCAGGCCTTATGGCTAAAAAAATGGGGCTGCTTATTCATCAATTCATCGCATCAACAAATGTTAACGATATTGTTCCTGAATATTTAGAAACAGGAATTTTTACACCAAGAGCTTCTCAGTCTACTATTAGTAATGCTATGGATGTAGGCAATCCTAGTAATTTTGTAAGAATTAAAGAATTATATGAAAATGATATTGATCGCATTAGATCAGATATTAAAGGTTGTTCATTTACAGATAATGAGACTAAATCTGAATTAAAAAATGTCCATAATAGAACTGATTATTTAATGGATACACATGGTGCAGTTGCTTATTTGGGATTAAAGAAATATTTAAGTAATCAAGAAGGTCAATTTAATGGAATATTTTTAGAAACCGCACATCCTGCCAAATTTGCAGATGTTGTTGAGCCTGTTATTGGATCTAAAATTAAAATGCCACCATCACTTCAGGACGCAATGAATAAGAAAAAAGAATCCATTGTAATACCTGGTGATTATGAGGCTCTTAAGGAGTATTTATTAATTAACCAATAGGGGATCCAATGGGAGATCCATAGGGAATCCAATAGGGTTTATGATCGCATTTACCCCAATCGGATCACCAATCGGATCACCAATCGGATCACCAATCGGATCCATGAAAAAAGTAGCAATACTCGGTGCAACCGGTATGGTTGGCCAACGTTTTATAACACTGCTTAATAATCACCCTTGGTTTGAGGTGGTGTGCCTTGCAGCATCTCCGAGTTCGGCAGGTAAGTCATATGCAGATGCTGTGGCAGGTAGGTGGTTAATGGATGACCCAATACCAGACAACCTATCTGACGTTGTAGTAAAACAGGTCGATGACATAAGTTCAGTAAAAGATGAAGTGGATTTTGTCTTCAGCGCATTTAATATGGATAAACAAGCTATTCGAGACCTTGAAGATGCTTATGCTGAAGCTGGGGTGCCTGTTGTTTCCAATAATTCTGCACATAGATGGACGGAAGACATTCCAATGATTATTCCGGAAGTAAATCCACATCATTTAGATCTTATAGAAACTCAGAAAAAGAATCGTGGGTGGGATAGGGGATTTATTGTTACAAAACCTAACTGCAGTATTCAAAGTTATGTACCAGTTGTATCTGCTTTAATGGAATATGAGCCGGATAGGCTTTTTATTACAACAATGCAGGCGATTTCCGGTTCCGGAAAATTATTAAAAGATTCCCCTCAAATACACGATAATGTAATTCCACTAGCCGGTGAGGAGGAAAAATCTGAAAAAGAGCCACTTAAAATTTTTGGGAGCTTATCTAGCTCCGGTATACAAAATCATTCAATGACCATTACAGCTCATTGCCACCGAGTATCCGCAGAAGATGGACACATGGCAGCGGTTTCAATTGGTTTTAAAAACAAGCCGTCTGTAGATGAGATTTTAGATCGCATACAAAACTATGAACCGGAAACCGTCAAACTCGATCTTCCAAGTGCGCCGAGGCCAACAATTACATATGTTGAGGGTGATGACAGGCCACAAACTAAACTCGATCGTGACACTGGTGATGGGATGGGGATTGTTGTAGGTCGTCTTCGCGATTGTCCGCTTTTGGATTATAGAATGCTTACCTTATCTCACAATACAATTCGCGGTGCTGCAGGTGGGGCGATTTTGACGGCGGAATTACTGAAAACAAAGGGATATATTTAGCATTGTCGGATTCACGCTTTGTCATCCCGGACTTGATCCGGGATCCACCGCCTGCGAGCATAACATGGATCCTGACCCCGATGAAATCGGGACAGGATGACAAAGAGTAAAGCAAACATACCATTATTTAAAAATTATTAATATGAAACCACAAATTAAAGCAATTTATATTTGCATTAAAAATATGGATCGGGCTATTAAATTTTATGAAGAAATATTTGATAAAAAAGTATCTTCATACGACAAAAGAATGAGCTCATTTGAGTTTGATAATTTATCATTTCTTCTTTTTGATCCTAAAATGGACAATGAAGAAGTTGTTTATGGAAATAATGTAATACCGAATGTTGAAGTAGATGATATTAATAAAATGATGGATTTTATAAGGAAAAAAGAATGTAAAATTATTATGCCATTACAGCAAATTGGACGATATTTGATTTTCCAAATAGAAGATATTGAGGGGAATATTGTTGAATTTTACCAGTTGACAACTTAATCCTTAGTTCTTAATCCTTTAAATATGGAATATTTCGCTCTCATCTGGACAGTAACAACAATTCATATCCTCGGCTGTATAAGCCCTGGGCCGGATTTTGTGATGGCTGTTAAAAATTCGTTAACATATTCACGTAAAACAGGTATATATACGGCGCTCGGATTTGTACTTGGTATGGCTGTACATCTTGCTTATTGCGTTGCAGGAGTTGCCTTTATAATCGCAAAATCTATAATTATTTTTAATATAATTAAGTTACTTGGTGCAGGATATCTTATGTATATAGGTATAAAATCCATAATGTCTAAATCATCTCAAATCGATATTGTACAACAGGATAAAAAGAAAGATATTAGTCCTTTGGCAGCAGTGCGAATGGGTTTTTTGACTAACATATTAAATCCAAAAGCTACTATTTTCTTTTTGAGCTTATTTACACTTGTAATTTCACCAACAACACCAGCATTCATCTTGGTTATTATGAGTTTGATTATGATTACTTTTGCATTTTTATGGTTTTCTCTTGTTGCAATATTTTTTACACAAAAGGCAGTCCAGTCGGCTTATAGTAGATTCCAAAAGGTTCTTAATAAAGTTTTTGGAGGCTTGCTAATTGTTATGGGTGTGAAGGTTGCGTTGGCTGAGAGATAAACACGGCTTGTATTTTTTTGAGAAAACGGATAAACTATTCTCGCCCCAATAGGGAGATGATACTTATATGGCGGGTGTAGCTCAGTTGGTTAGAGCGTCCGGTTGTGGTCCGGAAGGTCATGGGTTCGAACCCCATCACTCGCCCCACTAGGCTTTTTTTAGTATTTTAAATATGATCCCCTTGAAAAAAGTTGAAAAATTTGGTATAATATAAAGATATACCTATAGGAGATCCAATAGGTGAACCCAATTGGAGATCTAATAGGGGTTGTAATCGAATTTACTTCAATCGATATCATGAAAGAGCTGCTTACACAAGTCACCACCAGCTTAATTAAAACAGTCAATGTGAAAGTTGATAATTTTATTAATCTTAGCCCTTATATTTTGGGAGGTATCGCTATATTTTTATTTGGATGGATTTTGGCAATACTTGCAGATAAAGCAATTGTTGGACTTGGACATAAGATAAAGCTGGAATTTCTTGCGGATAAGATTGGATTAAAACACTTTCTTGATCATCATAAGATGAAAATAACTCCATCTAAAGTTATTGCAAAAAGTATAAAGGGCTACTTAATATTTGTGTTTTTTATTGAAGCAACAAAGGTAGCACAATTAAAACAAATTGCTGTATTTTTAGATAAGGTTAACTCTTATATCCCAGAAGTAATCATTGCACTTTTTATTATGCTTGTTGCAATACGTATAGGGCGGACATTGCAAAGCCTGATTACAACATCATTAAATTTTGCAAAAGCAAATACAGCTAATGTGCTTGGTATGGCTGCTAAATATACAATGGTCACATTTGGAGTACTTGCTGCGCTTTCGCAGCTTCAGATAGCTGAAATATTAATCAATATCATGTTTATTGGTTTTATTTCATTTTTAACTATTGCCGGTGGACTTGCTTTTGGACTTGGTGGGAAAGAAGTCGTTCAACAACTTCTGGAAGATATTAAAAGAGTTGAGATTAAGGAAATTAGGAAGGAAATTAGGGATGAGATAAAACATAAAAAGTAATTTCGCATTTCGCATTTCTGATTTCGCATTTAAATGTAACATTGCGCATTTGGCATTTTACTAATAATTGATTAGTCAATATCTGTTAGTCAGTATTTGTACTATTTAGTTAGTTAGTAAATGCAAAATACTGATTGCAAAATGACAATGCGAAATCAGAAATGCGAAATGCGAAATGAATAAACTCTTATTTTCTTTAGAGTGAAAATAGTTTATACTATCTCTCGTAATTAACCCAAGTTTATTCATGTACGATCCAAGTAAGATAGAACCTAAATGGCAAAAGTATTGGTTAAAGAATAAAACTTTTAAATATGAGGATGATCCTAAGGGTAAGAAATATTATATTCTAGATATGTTTCCTTATCCAAGTGGTGCCGGTTTGCACGTTGGTCATCCGGAAGGTTATACGGCTACAGATATTATAAGCAGGTATAAAAGAATGAATGGTTTTAACGTACTTCATCCTATGGGGTGGGATGCTTTTGGTTTACCTGCAGAGAATTATGCCATTAAAACCAAAGTACATCCCAAAGAAAGTACATGGAAGAATATTGCAACATTCCGCACACAAATTCAGTCAATTGGCTTTTCTTATGATTGGGATCGTGAGATTAATACTGCATCAAAAGAATATTACAAATGGACGCAATGGTTCTTTTTATTTTTATACAAAAACGGACTTGCTTACAAAAAAAATGCCCCGGTAAATTGGTGCGAAAGCTGTAAAACAGTTTTGGCAAATGAACAGGTTGTAAACGAAAAATGTGAACGTTGTGATAATGATGTGATTCAAAAGCAGATGTCTCAATGGTTCTTTAGGATTACTGATTTTATTGAAGATAATAAAAAGACCAGCGGACTTTTGTCTGGTTTAGATAAAATTGATTGGCCTCATGGAACGTTGGCTGGTCAAAGGAATTGGATAGGTAAAAGTAAGGGCTGTAATGTATCGTGGAAAGTTGATGGATTTGATTTTAAATTTGATACTTATACAACAACTGTAGATACAATATATGGTGTAACTTTTGCAGTTATATCTCCGGAACATCCGAAGCTACTTGAGATAGTTTCTGATGGTCAAATGAGTGATGTTTTAAAATATACTCAAGAGTCTCAAAATAAAACGGAGCTTGAACGCATGGCGGATGATAAGGAAAAAACAGGTGTATTTACTGGTGCACATTTAATTCATCCATTTACAGGCAAGAAAGTACCTTTATATGTGGCAGATTATGTTTTAATGAACTATGGTACAGGTGTTGTGATGGGGGTGCCAGCCCATGATCAGCGTGATATGGATTTTGCGAAAAGGTATAATATTCCCATTGTTCAATCTGTAAAGCTCAGTGATGGTGAAACTTTTGTATATGATGATGTGGATAAATATAATGTAGAAGGAGAATTAATTGACTCAGGTGATTTTACTGGAATGCCGATTTTGGAAGCACGTGAAAAGATTGTTGAAAAATTGAAAAAGAAGAAAATGGGTGAATTTTCAATTCAATACAAACTACGTGATTGGCTAGTATCACGTCAGCGATATTGGGGTGCTCCAATACCAATTATTTATTGTAATAGATGTGGTGAAGTTCCGGTACCAGAAGAAAATTTACCTGTGGAATTACCAGAAGATGTTGATTTTGTACCAACTGGTGAAAGCCCGCTAACTTCATCGAAAGTGTTTCACGACGTAGAATGCCCTAAGTGTAATGGAAGTGCTTACAGAGAATCAGATACAATGGATACTTTTGTATGCTCCTCTTGGTATATGTTCCGTTTTGCGGATCCGCATAATAATGACAAGGTTATATCAAAAAAATCTATGAAAAATTGGTGTCCGGTAGATCTTTATGTTGGTGGTGCTGAGCATACTGTTTTACATCTTTTATACGCACGTTTTTTCACAAAAGCATTGCATAGATATGGATACATAGATTTTGATGAACCTTTTTTAAAGTTACGGCATCAGGGAATGATTCTTGGTGAGGATGGTGAAAAAATGAGTAAGACTCGTGGCAATGTAGTAAATCCGGATGATGTGATAAAACAATATGGTGCAGATACTTTAAGGCTTTATGAAATGTTTATAGGCCCATTTGATGCTATGAAACCATGGAGTACAAAAAGTATCGAAGGATCATTTCGATTTCTGCAAAAGGTTTGGCGTCTTGTTGAGGAAGGGAATTTATCGGATGATAAACCTGATGAAAATATTAATCGTCTTACTCATAAAACAATCAAAAAGGTTACAGGAGATATTGAAAATTTTGATTTTAATACTGCGATTTCTCAAATGATGATACTTGCGAATGAATTCTTGAAATTAAAAAAAATTCCAAAAGAAGTTATAGAAAAGTTAATTTTGATTCTTTCGCCTTTTGCACCACATATGTGTGAGGAGTTATGGGAAATGCTTGGTAACAAAAAAATACTTGCTTATGAAAAATGGCCAGTATTTGATCCGGATTTAGTTGTAGATAATGAATTTGAATTGGTGTTTTCTGTAAATGGTAAAAAGCGCGGATCTAAAATGGTCTCTGTTGATATATCAGAAGAAGATGCTATTAGTGCAGCTATGGAAGATGAAGCTGTGCAGAGGAATATTAAAGGGAAAGATGTAATTAAGAAGATTTATGTGAAGGGGAAGCTTGTTAATGTTGTGGTGAAATAATGATATTAATTTCGCATTTCTGATTTCTGATTTCGCATTGCCATTTAGCATTTAGTATTTTACCCGTCCGTACCGGCACGGGTGGGCATTTACTAGCTAATTAAATAATACAAATTCTGATTAACAGATATTGATTGATGAATTATTAGTAAAATGCCAAATGTAAAATGTAACATTTGAATGCGAAATCAGAAATCAGAAATGCGAAATATTTAGTCCTGCTGGATTATAGTAAAATCAAACAACGGTACAGTCATTTTTGGTGTCACAGTTGATGTGATGGATTGTTTAAATTTTCTATAATAACCATCAGATTTAATTGTAAATGTGGGGTAGGGGAGCTGGGTTTGATCTGAATTCACCGTATACTCAATGTAAGGAATAATAGTTTTATCTCCAGCAGATGTATCCACATGTTCCAGTGGTGAAACTATTAAAAATTCAAAATATAATTTGGATTGGCTATTGATAGTATTAATAAATTCTCTAATTGCCATTTTTTCCACTTTTGCTGTTTTTCCTTCATCATCAATTGTCAACGTTACTGATCTGCCACTTGTTTTAAAGTCTTTTTCACATATTACAGAGCCTGAATCACTTAAACATCCTCCAGCTCCTTTTTTACCGGTAATCGGCATTAAAGTCCTTGATCCATCGGTTAATTTCCATAAAATGACTGCACTTTCATTGCTATCTTCGTCAATTTGTCCATCACCATCATAATCTTTTTCGTTAACAGGATCTTCATTCAAACTACCGTCTTTATCGTTATCAATTTGTAAGTAAGGTGCTAATTTAATAATCGACTCAGGAATAGTAAAGGTAATATCAAGTGTTGTTGGTGCGAGTGTTTGAATGTTCGCTGTACCAGCATTAATTTTATTTGGTGCGTTTGCCGTAGATAATCTATTTGTATCTTTAAATAATGGAATAATTAATTTTTGTTTATTATAGATTTTACCGCTGTAAGTACCACTCTTATTAATACTTTCTATATTCCATTTGTTCTCCCATCCTTTTTTATCGAATTTAGTAGTACGATATTCCTTTGTATTTGTTTCATAGCCTGCAAAATGCGGTGTTAATTCATAAAGAGCATCCTCAATACCAGCCTCTGCGGCCATGTAGGCTTTATTGCTTGCCTCTATACGCTGAATGGAGCGCATGTTTCTGATAATAAGTGCATTAATTGCAACAGATGCGATTAAAAGCAGAGTCACCAATCCTGTGATTAGTGGTAGTGAAACACCTTTATGATTTTTAATTAATTGTTGCATATTATTTAGTCTCAAGTCTCAAGTGTAACTACTATTCGCAAGTAAAATAAACAGTAATATCGTTAATTGTAACTTTAGATTCAGGATTATCAGTTTTTCTGGTTAGTATAGCCTGCCATTTGAGCTCATTTCCGTTGCTTGAAAAATTTATTTTTTTATTTTCAGAAACATCCTGCATGGTTAAGTCGTGCCAGGCTCCTCCATTAGATATTTTATATTTTATATCAGCGCCTGACCTTGCAACTGCTGTATGTTTTATACTTGCGGAAGTTATTTTTTCTTCACATGTTGTAGGTATTGAAAGACTGGTAATTGACCCAGAAGAACCACTGTTAAGTATAAATTCCCCATTAGTATGTCTTACATCAGAACTTGTAGCATGCTTATTAGATGTAAAATTATCAAAAAAGAATATTCCATCTTTATCCATGCAGTAATGATCATTAAAGCCAGTTTTTTCATTACAATTTTCATCCAACCCCTTTGCATCGTTACAGATTTCCATGGAACCTGATGCACCACCGCAAATACCACCGCAGTCTATACCAGTTTCATCTAATTCTGATTTTTTTTCACAGCCACTATCTTCATAGTTTTTTAAGTATTTTTGTTGCTCTATTGTAAAAGTTGTAGGGGCAAGACCACAATCTTGTATCTTATTTGTACATATTGGATCTTTACAATTATCATCAAATTCATCTGCTACTCCATTACAATCATTATCCAGCCCATCGGAGCAAAGTTCAGCAGTAGTTTCAGCTTGTTTACCTTGAATGCGATTAGTCAATACTTCTGATTCAAGGAAATTTTCTGAATCACATAAACCTCCAATATCTATACACTCCTCATTTAGCACACTATTATTTAGCACACTATTATTGTTTGTTGATACATTGAATAGATAATTCTTTTGACCATAATTCAGATCTACAAATTGATTTGGCGTGCGAGGGTCTTCTAGGCCATTACTACATATATATTTTCTACAATTATCATCAAATTCATCTGCTTTACCATCACAATCATTATCATAGCCATCATAACAGTCATTCCCTGTCTCTTTTTCCTTTTGTGGTCTTAGTACAGAACATCTGCCACCCACATCAATACATATTTCATCTGAACCCTCATCTTTAATACCATTTTTACAAAACTGGCTAAGGCATATAGGATCATCTTTGTCAGTTTTTCCATTACCATCATTGTCAAATCCGTCATTACATCTACGTTTTTTACACTCATCTTTATCCACTGTTTTTATTGTCTCACAAGATCCTACTTCGCTATCGCTTTCATAGAATGTATATCCAGCTGATCCAAATGGTTCTGCATGATCAAGGCCGTCTCTTTTTGCTACTTCCCCAGCCTTCTTAGCTCTGATTTCAATGCTATCAGAGGATTCAAATAACGATTTTACGAATGCAGCTGCAGCTGTCTCATATGTTGCATTAGTACAGGCAGGATAAACGCTCTGAGTACAAGTAACAGTTGCACCTTGCACAAGTTCACCTTGTTTATTACAACTTTTTACTTCACTTTCACCAGCTTTACATTCCTGAGTATCGCATTTGGTTATAATTTCGGAATAAACCCTCGATGTTACGGTTGATTCCAGAATAATATTTGGAATTCCGCCTTTAAATTTATTAACTAATTTTTTATTAGCCTTTGCAATTAATTTAATTGTTACATGAGGTTGTATTTGGGCGGAAGCATCAGCATAAGCTTTATGTGGATCATTGCTTGGTGTAATGAAGAATTTTAAATCCACAATATCGAGAGTTGAAGGTGTAATGTCTATAAAACTACTTTCAGGATTAGTTGCATTAGAGTCGTCATAGATTGTGTGAATTTTTCCTACACATGCGTCCACTCTTTTGCTTTCCGGTGTACAATTATAGCCACTTTCACACATCCATGTATCAATCAATCCATCACCTTCACCGGCGTCTTTCTTGCAATCAGTTCTATTACTTTTTATATTATCGGATCCGAAATCTTCGCCTTTAAGTTTTAATATTCCCACTTTTCCAATTAAATCACCATTTTTATCTCTCTTTTTTATAAGTTTAATATAGGTACGCTGGTCTCCATTCGCATTTATTAAAAATAGATGATTCTGCATTGGAGTGTTAATAGCTGGCGCATCGCTATTTGTGCCACGATTTATATCGTCATATGTATTCGGCTGACCATCCTTACCAAAATCATAAAATTTTGTACTATATTCACAGTAATTTTTACCATAAGTTTCATTTTTTGTACTTGGGCTATTATTTTTTGACTGATTAAAATATTCTTCGTAATCAATTGTTCCCTTTCTGGCCTCTTTTACGATTTTTTCCATTGTAAAACGTGCTTCTTCGTACACTAAATTCGCTGCCTTTAAATTGCGATAGGAATTAAAGAAATTTGAATATACTGCACCTGCTGAAAGGAGCAAGATGCCTAAAATAACTGTGGCGATTAATAGTTCTGCGATAGTGAATCCTCTGATATTTTTTATTTTCCTATTGTTATTCTGAACTTGATTCAGAATCCACGATTTGCTCGTTTGCCATGGATCCTGACCCCGATGAAATCGGGACAGGATGACAAACAGTGGCGTCAGAAATATTTTCATATTCAACCCAAGTTTTCTTAAGAGTTTTAACATATTTTTTTAAATACTTACTTTATCAAATTTTCTCCCTTCCTAAGTAATCAGTTAAATGGGTTTTAAGTTCTACTTTAAATTCTTTATCACCTTTAATCCATGTAACTTTAGAGGTTATAAGCATGCGGTTATTAGTTGTATTACCAGTACTGCCATCATTTTTTAAATACCCAATATTTATTTCTCTTTTTAGGGCAGTCTTCCTTACTTTCTTACCCCATGCATCACCATCTTTTATAAATATATTATTCAAAAAGTCCTGATCGTTATCTTGTGTGCCATCATTGTCACTATCTTTATTGGGTTCTATATCAACGGAATAGAGGGTTCGTGCATCAACCCATTTGCTATTATCTGCTCTGTATAGGTTATTGTTGTCATAATAAATTTGCAAATCAGTAGTACTTGGTAATGCTGCGCTAGAATGTGCACCATCTGCCGATATGGGTGTTAACCGCCAGCGATAAGTACCATCTTTATAGATGATGTATCTACCTGGACTTATAAGGCTTGTTGTACATCCGGTTGATGGATTTTTTTGTGGCATGTGGTTCCAGCAAGATCGTCTTTTTGTTGAGTAAGCGAGCCAATTGGTATCCCTAATATTACGCATTGCCTCAATTCCTTCCCGTGCAGCATTTATTGCAATAACTCGATTTTTAGAATTATCCATATTTCTAATAGAAGTACCCATAATTACACCGGAAAAAGCAATTCCTAAACCAAGAATTGTGAAGGCAATAATACCTTCTAGTAGTGATTCACCTTTAGTTTTTTTATTTATATTCATATTGTTTCCAGATTGTTTCCATATTGTTGACCATTTGGCAACTATTTGGAAACGGCCTGAGCGAGTATAGCGAGTCGAAGGCCAGGTAACTATTTGGATTTGCAATTATCATATTCAACATAAGGATACCCCTTTATTTTATTAATCCGGATATATTGGCATTTTTTTGGAGAGCTTGCTGGTAATTCACGATTAAAAAATCTTAGACCTAGTTTTTGTAAAGGCTTATCACCTATCAAAGAAGTATCTGCAAGAGGTGGTTTGAATAGTATTATAGTTTCTTTTGTTCCGTTGTCTTGATTTTGCCATCCTCCTGTCCCATAATCAAAAATCAGATAATCCAGTTTAATTTGCTTTGGAAGGAGATATTTTTCTATAATATAATCTTCATTATCAAATTTACTCTTATCTTTACCTGTATTTGCAAACGCGGTAATGTGGGGGTCTGTACCTGTTGGACTTACATTGATATGAATTCCATATCCTTCTTCTGGAATTTGACTTTCATAGCTTCCGTCATTTTTTTTAATAGAAATAGGTGTGATATTTATGGCTGAATTACGTGCAGTTTTAATTAAAGATAATGTTTTGTTTAGGGCATCATTGTATACAAAATTATCTTTTGCGTTGTAATAAGTTCTCCAGCCTATACTCAAAAGTATTGCTGCAATGGCAACTACAATTAGTATTTCTACTAATGTGAAACCTAATTTATTTCGCATTTCGCATTTCTGATTTCGCATTGTCATTTTACATTTTTATATTTAGTATTTTTTGCGAAGATAGCCATCATCGCTTTCAGTGAGATTTTGAAAGTATCTGCTTAGTGATAATTTTACCTGCCTCAACGCCAGGCTGATTAAAGGCATCTACCTTATAAAGCAGACCGAGGAGGGCTACCTGGAATTCAAAAAGCATAAATAAAGCCCCTATTGTTTCTTCGTTTATTCTTGGAATATTAATTGTAATATTTGGGCGTTTATTTTTTGCCAGTGATTCAGATGTTCCTATTAATGCTGCATTTATAATTTCGCTCATTTTTTTATCATTAATATGAGCCAGTTTTTTTGGTAGGTTAGATCCAAGTTCTAAATCCTCCTGATGATTTAAGACATTCAAAAAGATTAAAAATTTGTTATTAGGTCCTTCGTTATATAATTGCAATTGCGAATGTTGATCTGTCGTGCCCATTGCATTTATTGGAGTTGGTCCGGTGCGTTTATTTTTCCCAATACTTTCTGCGAGAAGCTGCCTATACCAATCTCCAAATCTAAATAATAAATTTGAGTAAGGCATCATAACGGTCATTGATTTTTTTCTGCGTTTGTCTAAAAAGTATTGTAAAAAGGCCAAAATAAGGGCTGGATTATTTTCAGGTTTTGATTTTTTAATGAATTCTCTCATTTTTTTTGCCCCCCTTAGTACTCCGTTTATATCCATGTTTGCAAGTGCTGCAGGTACTAATCCTACACTGGACAATACAGAAAAACGTCCGCCAACTTTTGAGGGCACTTCAAACATTGTTATTTTTTCTTTTTTCCCAATTGGTCTTAATTCACCCTTTTTAGCATCTGTAATAAAAACCATATGTTTTTGCCAATCCTCCTGCACTTTTACAAGTTTTAATTTTATTAAATTAAAAAGTGCCATAGGCTCAACTGTACTGCCTGATTTTGAAATAACAATAAATAAACTTTTTTTAAGATCTATAGAGCCAAGTAATTGTGTTATAAAGTTAGGATCAATATTATCGACAAAAAATAAATGAGGTTTTTCCTCTATATGGTGTAATGGCCCAAGTATTGCATTTCTCAAGGCAATTCCTCCAAGGGCAGATCCGCCAATTCCAAGTACTACAATATTTTCCCATTTATTTTTTTGGGTTTTTACAAATTTTTTAATCTTACGTACAAGTCCTGCATCATCCGGTAAATTTAAAAATGCAAACCCATATTTATTCTTTGATCTGAACACCTGTTTAACAAGTGGATTATATTTTTTTAGAGATTTCTCAAAAAAGCGCTTGCTTACGCCGTTTAACAGACCGACTTTATCACTCAACGCATTTTGATAATCAATTTGAATCATATTTTTTTATTTTATTAAATTTATTGTACCCTATTTTAACTCTAAATAAAATAAATTTGTTATACTGGATTCCCCTTTGTCATTCCCGCAAAGGCGGGAATCTAGTAATTGAGGGATTATATTATTATTCATTTACTAATAAGCGATCACACTCCTTGTCATCCTGAATTTAGTTCAGGATCCATCGTTTACCGGCAAGCGGTGGATCCCGGATCAAGTCCGGGATGACAAAATAGTAAATAGGATAATTAGCAAATTAGCCAAATAACCATAATATCATTATTCAGATTCCCGCCTTTGCGGGAATGACAAAGGGGAGAATACCCTTATATATATTTATTCAAATTTCTGAAATTATTCAACCTTTTTTCAAAAAGTATTTAATAACATCTTCAGTTTCTGTGATTTCAGCAGGAGCATCTGCGAGTATTTTTATTACCTGGAATTTTTCGTAACCAAGTCCAACTAAAGCTTCTATAGCATCCTCATTGTAGGCGGATGTGACTGTTTGTTTTCCATCAATACTAATTGGTGTGATTTTGTTTTTCAGCTCAAGTATTAGCCGTTCAGCAGTCTTTTTGCCCAATCCTTTAATATTTGTTAAAAGGCCAGTATTACCATTTACAATTGCCTGTTGGGTCAGGTGTAATGGCGTAGAGAGAATATCCATTGTCATCTTTGGCCCGATGCCGGAAACACTGATTAGTTGTTTAAAAAACGTTAATTCTTCCTTTTTTAGAAATCCATATAACGAAATATCATCTTCCCGCACGGATGTGTGGATAAAAAGTTGGATTTTTTGATCAATTTTTGCATTTGAAATCAACTCTGTTGTTGCAGAGATATTATAACCAACACTTTGTGCAAGCACTACAAGTGTTTTTTCATCTTTGTCGACGATTAGTCCGTTTATATAGCCTATCATAATTTGAATAATTTTATTTAGTACAATTATATGTCATAACGATACTATATAAAATTTAAATCTCAAGCCCAAAATCCAAAATAAATTCCAAATATCAATTTTAGATATTGTAACTTGGTATTTAAATATTATTTTGGATTTTGGAATTGGCATTTGGTATTTGAGACAAAGATTGGCTTTTTAGAGAGAGATATGCTATAATATAAAGATGAATTGTATCCAAATGATTAATAAATTCTTCAAAAAATATAAAAAGGCCGCGATTTTACTACTTATTTTAAATTTTTTATTTATAAGTAGTACTTTTGGGAGTGTAGCAACAGAAAATTCATTAAAAGAAGTAGATATATTTCCATTTGCAGATCCATCTGAGGAACGAGTTATCGATTACACAGAGAATTTATATGAAGTATCAGATGATGGAATGTATGATTCACAGGGTAATCGTATTCGTATTGTAGAAGAAACTGTTCCCGTTGATTCTGACACATCTGATGATGAGCAATTAAAAAAAGCAGCAAATGACAATGAAACTGGCTTATCAGATTATAGCGACAGTATTGTCGCCAACTGGGGAGATAAGCGCGCTTTTACACAATATCGCCTTAATGATATTAAAAGAAATTTAAAAGCGGAGATCAGTAATTACAGTAGTATAAAAAGGACAGTTGGCAATATTCAGAAACAATTTGAACCACTTCGCATGAAAATAGATGGGCTTAAGAGTCAGGTCGACCTTTTAAATAAACAATTACTTGAATCTAAAAATAAGATTAAAAATACAGAGCTTCAGATTGCGGAAAAACAAATTGATTTAAGAAAATTAATGAAAGAGCTGGAGAGTAAAAAAGTTCATTTTGAAATTCAAAAAGAAATAGCACTGGATTACATTACCTTAGTATACCGTGAGGAAGAAAAATTTTTGGATTATTACAATAGCGGGGCCAGTACATTAAAACTTCTATTGGCAAATAATAGTGTTAGTGAAAATTTATTAGGCCTTGAATATTCTAAAGTCCTAGAAGAAACAGGTCGTGAAGTTTTTTATGATTTATATAATAAAAAAACTGAGTTGGCAGACAGGCAGAAAAAAATTGAAGACCAGCAGGTAAAATTAAATCAACTTAATAAAGATTTATCTCAAGAGAAGCGCATTCTTGAAGAAGGAAAGAAAGCCAAGAAAGACTTATTAGATGCAACGGTTGGCAAAGAGGATGCTTATAGAAAATTATTAGAGCAATCTATTCAACAGCAATTAGAGTCTAGTATAGCTATTCAAAATATGAAAGATAGTGTTGAATTTATTGAGGGTAAGTTGAATATTTTAGATAGTTCAACTGAAAAGGTTGAGTCTATAAAGGGGAAGACAAAGACAGTTGAAAAGATAGTTATTGAATCTGAAATTAAGGAATTGGATAGTAAGATACAAAAAGAGTTTGAAATAGATTTAGACAAACAATTACAGGCAATAAAAAAGCCATTTATTTGGCCAGTTGCCCCTAGGGCCATTACTGCTTATTTTCATGATCCTACGTATCCAAAAAGGTGGGGTGCTCATAATGCTATTGATATACGTGCAAAGCAGTTTACTACAATTATTGCACCGGCAAATGGTTATGTATTTCAAACTAAGGATAATGGCATGGGCTATAGTTATATTATTCTTGCACATAAAAATAAATTTGTAACAGTTTATGGGCATGTTTCAGAGATTATCGCAAAAGCAGGCACTACTGTTAAGCAGGGTGATATTATTGGTCTTTCTGGTGGTACTCCTGGCACAAAAGGTGCTGGATGGCAAACAACTGGTCCGCATTTGCACTTTGAAGTGTGGCATGAAGGGGAGCAGGTTGATCCTTTGAATTGGCTTGATGTTGATAGATTACCGGAGGAATATAGACCTGAAAAGGATATTGAGACTAAATGATGTTTAATGCAATTATGTCTTAGTTTTGGCTTTTTAAATTCCAAATTCTAAGCTCGAAATCCAAAATAAATCTCAAATCTCAATTTTGAATATTGCAATTTGTTATTTTAATATTATTTTGAATTTTGGAATTGAGATTTGGAATTTATTAGCACTACATACTCCCCCCTAACCTTCCCATCCGGCAGTTTGTTAGATATATCCTCCAATTTTCCTCTAAAAAACGTTTCATGAATTTTAGTAAGCTCCTTAGCTATTACAATTCTGGTTTTTCCATCTAAATATTTTTTTAGATCATCAATAGTCCTCATTAGTCTATGTGGGGATTCATAAAAAACAATTGTATATGGTATATGCGACAAAGATTTTAAAAGAGTTTGCCTTCCTTTTTTTACCGGCAGAAATCCAAGATATACAAATTTATCTGTTGGCAAGCCGGATGCGCATAGTGCTGCAGTTACTGCGCTTGGACCAGGAATTGGAATTACTTCAAAATCATTATCCAAAGCTTCCTTAATAAGCACGTAGCCAGGGTCTGAGATACCAGGTGTGCCAGCATCAGAAATCAGGGCAACATTATTACCATTTTTTAAATAGTCAATTATTTTATTAACTTTTGCTCTGCCACTATGGCTATGGAAAGATACTAGTGGCCTTTTAATTTCATAATGATTTAAAAGTATTTTTGAATGCCTTGTGTCTTCACATGCAATAAGATCAACTGACTGTAGGGTTTTTATTGCCCTATTTGTTATATCATCTAGATTACCTATGGGGGTGGATACTATGTAAAGTTTCGCCTTCATGATTTATTAGGGATTATTTCACTGGTTTATTGTTTAAAATTCTAAATTTCAAGCTCAAAATTCAAAATAAATTTCAATATATAAATTTTAATTTTTGGTTTTAGTAATTATAATTTGGGATTTATTTTGGTATTTGGATTTGGAATTTGAAATTTATGTCGAAGACATCAGATGTAGGTGTATATGAAAAATAATCTGTCCGCCCTTTTCACCTACATTAAATTGCAGCTTATATCCATCGAGACTTTTTTCTTTGGCAATTTTTTGTGCAACTAAAATCATTTTTCCGACTAAAATTTCATCAGCCTCATCTTCTTTCAAATCCTTGATTGTTGCTATGTGTTTTTTGGGAACAATTAGCATATGGATTTTTGCCTGTGGGTATTTATCGTTAAATGCAACGATTTCATCATCTTCATAAACGAAATCGCTAGGAATTTCTTTATTTATTATTTGGCAGAATAGGCACATATCTATTAGTTTTTAATTTATAATTTTCCTTTTGTCATCTCGACTACAATGGAGAGATCCCTTCGCATATCAGTTTAGCCAAGGGATTTCTCCACAGGGTCGAAATGACAAAGGTATTAAATTGAACCTGGTTTTATAACATTAGATCCACTTGTCCTCCGGTTCTTCCTTATCTGTTCAATTATCCGTTCAATATTCTCAAAAGGCTGATTTCCGATCAAACGATACTCATTAATTATAATAGATGGCCAAATGGTTATTTTTTTTTCTAGTACATACTGTAAATCTTTTTCTATGTTTATTTTATGTACCTCCTCCTTTATGCATTCATCAATTGCCTTTGCTTTTAGCTCTAATTCTTTTGCAAACTGAAAAAATGATTTTTTATTTAATTCTTTTTTATTTTTATGCATTTTAAAATGCATATCCCAGAATTTTCCTTGGTCCGATGCGCATTTTAAACTCAATGCAGATTTATAATAAAGTTCATTTGTAGTATCCGGAATATAATAAAGCCTCAACTCAATATCATCTGCCTCTTTTGCAAGATTTTTTATTTTAGGTAGTGTATTGAATGTAAACTCCGTACATTTCTTACATGTAAAATTTTCAAAAATTTCAATTTTTATTGATGTGGATACATTTGTTTTATCTTCTTTTAGTATACTTTTAAAATTTGGAATATTAGGATTATCGACAACCTCAACTGATTGATTGTTATATCCAATTAGCACCATGAATGCCAAGATAACACTGATGAATGATGAAGAGTATAATTTCATATGGTTATATTATCACAAGTTTTACCAATCCAAATAAAATCTATTTTATTTTTGATAATTTTTTTTATTTGCTTAATATCAATAGCTTCCTCTGAGTATCCAACTATAACAGATCCTATATCATTTAATCCAACTTGTTTTAAATTAAATTTATTTAATGTTTTTATTATCTCTGTTATATCTGGAAAATGTCTCATGACAGTTGTCTTAGATTTGGTCCAATCTTTATTAATTTTAATATATTTAGGCCGTACTAAAATTATCTTTCCTTTATCAAATTTATTAGCTTTGAAGTAAAATTTTAAAATTTTTGTCAGTATAGGATCAATAGATTTAACAATTTTTAATAATTCTTTTTGTCCTAAATTAAATTTCCATAATTTATTTAGCCCAATTAGCACACTCGCTGCATTGCTAACTTGAGAATTTAATCCACTAAATGTTGGAACATTTTTTTGAATATTTATAGTAACTCCGAATTTGTTTGGTCTCATTTTTTGCAGGGCTGATGCAATTTTGTAAACAGAATTGTTGTCATTTGTAGGAATTTTATAACCTTTAGTTTTATTAATTTGAATTTTACGTTCATTTATTTTTTTAAGTTCAATAATGTCGTATAAATTTACGGGTATTATTTTATCGCCTAATTGTATCAGGGTGGGGGATTTTATTATCACATTCATATTGTAACCAAATTGTTTCCAAATGGTAACCAAATTGTTTCTGTAACAAATTTATAGTAATGGTGTATAAAAATATGTAACTTAATCATTAATTTTGAATAAGATGAAAACAAATAGACTAAAAGTCAGACATTATGCTAAAATAATTTTGCTCGTTTTTTGTTGATAAAATTATAAAAAAATGATATAATTATACGATGGCTAAGTTGAATAAAAATACAGAGGCCAAACAACCAAAAAAGACCGTTACTAAATCGGTTGAGGATCTTATAAATAAAAAAAAGTCTGAAAAAGAATCTGGGGCATCTGAATCTGCTGCGGCAAAAATGCAAGATACAAAGGAGGATGTTGATGTTATTGTTGGAATGGAAAAGCCTAGTGAAAAGATATCTGAGAGGGCAGGAGAGAAAGGTGAGGGCAAGGGTTCTTCTGGTGCACAGGCTAAACAATCAGATGATGATCAAACTGCTCAGGTTCAGATAAAGCAATATGATTTCCCTTCAGATGCAGTTATGATAAAGAAGATCCGTACTGCAATTAATACACAAATCAAAGAAGAATGGAAAAAGGCTGCAAAATATCAAGGTAAATTAAGTAATGGCAGTGCGGCGAAATATACCAAGGCAATTGCCAAAATACGTGCTTTAAAACAGATACTTTCCACTTTATTTACATCGGCAGCAGGATTTTTAAAGGAAATGTACACTAAATATTTTATGCCGAATGGGAAGAGGAGGAGGGTGGAGGATGTTACCTAGTAAGACCTCCAAACGTCCAGATGTTCAAACTTACAAACACTAGCTAATTAATTAAAATAAGGTTTGTTAGTTTGTCATGTTTGTGATTTGGTATTTGTTTGTACGTTTGGCAATTTGGAAGTCTGGATTTCTTATAAAATTAATTTGCAACACGACTATATTCCCCCACATACCATCCATTCAACACATCAACCAGTTTTTTATGAGTAATCCCAATTTTATTCATAAACTGCATCCAATTACCTTTTCTGTCACCATCTATTAATGTGGTATCAATTTTAAACCATCCTGCTCGGTCAAAATCAATATCCATTCCATCGACTTGGAACGGGCGATCTGCACCACCTTCCCATTTACCTTCTTTTACAATTTTTTTGGTAAAGTTGAGAACATTAGACAGGGTAATAGCTTGTTCGAATGTTAAGCTGGTTGCATAATTTTTTTCTAAATTCCATTTATCGCCAGATTTTTTAATAACTGTTTTTTCTGATGTGTCGGTACGCTTTACTTCAATTGTATTTTTATCTATTACTTTGTGGTCTAGCTTAGACCAACCAGCAGAATTACCTAGCCTTTCTATTTCTTTACTATATTCCTTTGTTATATCTCCACCTTCTTCAAACTTTTTAGTTTTAAATGAGGTTGGGTTTGCTGCAATGTGGCTAATTTTTTTACCTTTTGTATTATATTTATTTACTCCTTCGTTATAGCTTGCCTGGAGCAATATCGCCATACCTTCAACTTGATATGTATATTCATATGCATTTACAAAGATTGTATCTTGCCTATGCTCTAAAACATAATTTGCACATATATAAAGTTTTTTGATAATTTTTTCTACACTACTATATGTTAGTTTAGATTCATTTGTACCATGGTCAAATTCATAATTAGCCAGTTGTACACACCATTCATCTCCGTCCCAATAAACTCCATGAAAGTTAGCCTTTTCTTCACTGAAGAATTGTTTTAGATCTTCTTCCTTCTGATTCCCTGAATATCCAAAGTATTGTGCTAATTTATACATTGCATATACCCCAGGACTCTTTTCAACATTCGCCTTTTCAAATTCTTTGTATTTACCCATACCTTTGGCTGATAGGCTTTCTAAATGCTTACTTATTTCAGCAAAGCTCATTTGTTTTTTAAAGAATTCAGGATTTTGTGTTGCTATTGTCATATTTACATTTCTTGCGCTTTGCAAATACATCCTTATTAATTGTGTGTGACTTTCCATTAATTTGATTTCATTCGGTGCTGCTTTTTTCTGGCCAATTAAAATACCCATTTGCACATATAGCATTAACAAATAAGAAGTTTCCATTTTTTCTAAATTACCACGAATATCAGGTTTGATAGATTCAATCATTTGTTTTTTATACATTTTAACTATTTGTGATGCTGAAAAAGGTCTTTTTGCTTTTGGATTTTTGTTAGTTCCTGTTATGTCGAATTTATCTTCCATAAGATTAAACTTTCCTATGGCAAATTCCGTTTCACCTTCTTTTTTTAACCCATCCCTTGTAGTCATTATTTGGTTAAACATGCAGGCGCTTGCGATAAATGTTTTGGCTGAATCATAATTTCCAATCAATCCAGCTCCTTCATTCTTAAAATAATATTCATGATATTTTGTATATGATTTATCTATTTCAGATTCCAGTTTTTTTGTTTTGTCTGCACCAGATAATTCATCTGAATATAAAGTTTGCAGTAGTGCGGGATTACTTTGGATAGCAACAAGGGTTTTATAAATTTTGTGCATTGTTTTTTTCTTTGTGGCTATACCTTTTTCTATTCTGCTTTCAAAATTTACACTTAACCACGCATCACCAAGTGAAACTGATCTCAAGGTGCCAAACCATTGATGTATCAAATCATCATATTGATGTTTTTGCGCCCATTCAGCAGATTGTAGATTACCTTCTTTTACAGTTTCATAAACGGTTTCACCTGCATACATAAGTGGTATTAATGGAACAGCAGCCTTACTGGCAACTCCAGCGACGACACTTTTTGATCCAAGTAAAACAGCTAATCCTGCTGCATCAGCTGTGCCGTTGAACGCCCACATGGCAGCATTGGTTCCTTCTATACCTGCACGACCTTCAATGTCTGTAGTAAAGGCTTCATATGCACTTGTGCCAACCTTATAAATACTAACTCCAACTCCAACTGCAGATCCTATTATTCCTAATACCTTAAGAGCTTTAGCAACTTTACTGGTTTTGCCCACTGCTTCAACGGCTTCGGTAGCATCAGTAACTTCTCTTACAGGAATTTCAATGAAACCACCTTCTGCTTGTGCTAATTTTGCAGCACTTTTAGGGCGCCTAAGCCCTTCAATTAATCCAAGTAGGTATTTTTTTGCCTTTTGTAATTTGCCTACCTTTGCTGCATCTGTTGCTGTGGATGCAGTACCTGCATGCTTTGATGCTTTTGATAAGCCTTTTTCTACCACTCCAAGTCTTGACTTAAGTCTTGTTATTGCTGCGGAGTTATCTACTGCCTTAAAGGGCGCTCTTGCAAAACCAGCTCCATCTTTTGCTTTAGTAAATTTTACAGGTTTAGCACCTTTTAATTTTGATATTAATTTTCTCAGTGATTTTCTGGCTTTTTGAAATAACGTTAACTCCTTCTTTGCTTTCGCGGCTTGAGCAGGAGTTGTTGCATTTTTTACTTTTTGTGATGCCCTGGTTACCCCTTTCTCTACTTCATCTAATTCAGAAGTTGCACTATCAAGCATCTTGTCTGCATCACGTCCGGTTAGTCTTAAAATTCCATTTTTAATTCTAGAAAGAACACCTGGCCTTGCGGGAATATCAACACTTTCAACCGCCTTTTTGAATCCTGCTAAGCCTTCATCAAATGCTTCTATAACCTTAGGGTGTTCCAACACACTTGGGTTTTCCAGTATTCTTTTTAATAACCCTTTATCCTGACTAAGTATGCGAGCTAAATGCTTGGCTTCGTCTGCCCTACTCATTACTAATAATTGTGTTAATTTGTGAGTATCATCGTCAAGAATTAATAATAATTGTCTGTTGTGCCTGCATAAATCAAGAAGTTCATCAGTCACATCAATGCCCTGCATACCTTTAAATATATCTGACTCTTTGGTTAATTTAATCCAATCACCTTTTCCTAAATCCCAGCCCAGTTTTTTAAAAAGTACATCAACTTTTTCTTCAACGTCTTGGTAGCGCTTAGCATAACTTGTGTAATAATCTACTTTTCCGGCCTTTACGCCAGCGAGATGCCTCATTTCATCTTTCCCCTTTCTCATGACGATTTGAAAATCCTGCAATTTAGCCATTAAGCCTTTATCAATTGCAACTGTGCCAGCTTCCACTTTTGATGCTAAGGATTGAATATTAAACCATTTGCTTACTCTTGGTGTTACGCTTAAATCCTCCAATACCCCAAGAACTCTTCTGTTATATGCAGATTGAAGGCTTCTAATTGGTTTTAATTTACCTGTGTATAAATCTATTCCTCCAAAAATTCCTTTAATGGCATATTTGGGCCAAATAACAGCGCCTTTAACAGCGCCTTTAATTCCACCTCCCAATCCTCCCTTCAGTGCAGCCACAGTAAGACCATGTTTAAGATTTGTTGCAATTCCTGCAACGCTACCAAGTGGTGCTCCTACGGCTGCCCCAAAAGCACCCACCTTTAAATATCCACCAAGGGCTTGCATGGCAGTGCTATCACTGCCCCAGGCTGTGTCGGCAATTCTATCTACAACATTGTAAGCAACCTTGGATTCTACCCATAAAATAGGAATTCCGTTTTTTAACATCCATACACCAGCATCTTTTCCCTTATCAATAACCCAGGTAATTCCCAACCTTGCACTACTTTCAGTAAAATCAGTAAGAAATTTTTCATCTTTTAATAATTCTTCCCTGTCTCCTGTGGCAAGCTGAAATAATAATGATTTTAATTTTTTTGCATGCGGATTGTCTTTGTTTGCCTGCTCTACAGCCTTTTCATTAATGTATTTTTTCGGATCGGCTATTAACATATCCATAACCTGCTCCACTGTTTTACCTTCAAATTCTGAGAACTTACCTTTATTTTTTAACATTGTAGTAAAAAATACAGGCAAATCTCCTACACCCCAACTAAGCAAAGCATCCAGATCTCCTTTGCCTATTTTTTTCTTGTCATATTTTTGATAAATTTTAGCAGCCAAAGATACAAGATCATCAGATCCCTCCTCATATTTTTGTAGAAAATTTTCATAGGGCTGATCTGCTATTTTTGCAAAAAGTAGTGGTTTAACATTTAAATCCGGATTTATTGCTTTTATGAAATTTCTATAACTTATATATTTTTCCCTTTTGTTTTCAATATTCTCTTTTAATTGTTGTACTTTTTCCTTAGCTTTTGTGACCATGTCTGTTTTTGCCTGTTTTAATTCATGCAGGCTTACATATCCATCATCCTTAAGCGCTTGTTTAATTTTTGGAGGAATTGGCTTATCGCCAAAAATAGCTTTTACCTTTGCAGCGTCTAGAAGTTTACCTTCCTTAATTTGTTTAGCCATATCTTCCAGTTCTTTCGGTACAATTCCTTTCTTGAGTTGCTCTGCTATTTTATCGAATTTTTTTCCTCCAAGTTTTATTCCCCATTTTTCATAAAGAAGTGCCATTAATTTATGCCTGCCATAAAATAAACCTACGCCGCCTAGAGCCAATCCAACTAATATATTTGTTGGTGAAAATATTTCGCTTATTGTACTTTTAGCCTTTAATTTCGCATTACTTATACTTCTGCCAACCATCCATTTGATCAGCTTGAAGCCTAGATAAATACCAGCTGCCCCTGCCATTGTATAGGCTAAAGTTTGTAGGGGTTTTTTCCTTAGATGTTTTAAATATCCTTTCCCATAGCCCTTTAGTTTATTGCCAAAACTTTCTGTTGCATCAGTGGCAGACTTTGTTATTCCGTGCCATTCATTTTTAATTTTTCTAGTTGTTGCACCACCTTCACCTAAAAGCCTTTGTGCTGTATCAAGCGAAGTTTTTTCCCCCAAAGTTAGAGTAATGCCATATACGCTTGCAAGTTTAGCCAAGTTTTCCAGTCGAATTTTTGTTAAATCAGTTTTTTCATTTTTCCCTTTCAGTTTTACAAGTATACCTGTTAATTGTGTCTGTAAATAATGCAATGCCTCTCTTTGCTTTAATGGTGATTCTGACCCTTTAAGTTCCGTAAGCTTTTCAGTATATTTTAAATTTTTATCAGCAAGCGGCAGTTTTGCTACAGCCCCCTCAAGAATCCTCGCGCTTAGCGATTTTTCTTTTCTCTCAGGAGATTTTTGATGTCTTTCTCTTTGAGGTATTGCTGACCCACCTCCTGAACCTGTTTGTTGATTTTGGTTTGACATATTATTCCTCTTCTTCTTTTATTGGTTTTGGCTTTGCTCTTTCAAGCGCCTGTTTTGTTTTGAAATGTTTTAAATCTTCATCCAGAATAATTCTTTGGGCTTCTAAAATTTGGTTTGTTGTTAATATATGACCCAACAATTCCCAGTGCCTTTTTTCTTTTTTGGTTAAAAATTTAGATCTTTTTATAGCTTTTTTATATTTTGTCATTTCTTTTTTTCGCCTGTCGCTTGCATCGTATATGCCTGGATTTGTGATTTGATGGGTTGTTATTCGCATTTTATTGGCTAAAGAATACTAAATATCAAATTTGATTCTGAACTCAGAAATCTGAACTCAGAAATATCTTTATATTATATCATATCTCCCCTCTGAAAACAAGTATGATTTGCATATAAATAAAAAACGTGTTATAAAATTTACTGGTATGAAAAATGAAATGTCTAAAAATACATTAGATTCAGATGACCCAATTGTTAAGCTTGTTGAATGTAGAGCAAGGGAAATAGGGGAATTTGAGGAGCCAGAAGATTATATCTATAGCCCCGTTCCAAACCCATTATTGGATCCTGCTGTACGCATGCTCATGAGGCCTGCGCGTCATAATGCAAATGTTTTGTCGAGAATGGAGCTAAAAGGTGAAGTTGGACCAGGTATATTTGAGAATATAATTACTCTTGTTAGAGAAAAGCTTGCTCTAAATCCTGCAAGAGAAGAAGATATAGATATAAAGGTGCCTAGTACTAGTTTACGTGAGCGAATTGCTGCAACTTTCTCTTTTTTATTTTAGATTCTATTTAGCTGTTCTTTTAATTTTTCAACCTTTGCTTCAGAGTCTTTCAATTTTTCTTTTTCACCTTCAACAATATCAGTTGGGGCATTTTTTACAAATTTATCATTATTTAATTTAGCAGACAGCCCTTGAATATAGTTCTCCAAATTAGACACCTCTTTTTCAAGGCGTGTTTTTTCTTTTTTAGTATCAACAAGCCCTTCCAATGGAACAAAAATTTCTATTCCATCAACAACATCTGCAGCAGCGTTTTTGATTTTTTCACCAGATCCCTCAATCGTAAGATTACTTACGCGTGCAAGGCGGATAATGTCAGATTCATTTTTCTTAATATCTTTTGTAGACTTATGACCATAAATTATAACTGGTATTTTTTGCGCTGGTTCAATTTTATTTTCTGAGCGCATGCGCCTAATCGATGTAATAATGCCAATTATCTGATCAATTGTTTGCCAGCTATATTTTTTATCTGTTATCTGAGGATATGCTTCTTTGATAAGCAGTTCTTTTTGCCCAGGTAAGTTGCTCCAAATTTCTTCTGTCACAAACGGCATAAACGGATGCAGAAGAATTAAAATATTCTTGAGAACAAAGTAGAGGACTGCCAAGTTTTGCCTATCTCCTTTGCTGAGCTCTAGGTACCAGTCGCAAAAATCATTCCATAAAAAATCATAAAGTAATTGACCGGCATCGCTGATGCGAAATTTCATTAAATTTTCATCAACAGATTTAATAGTTTTATTTAATTTATCTAAAATCCATTCGTCCGCATTAGATAGATTGTCATAATCGATTTTCGGCTCATCTGTAATTCCTTTTTCTTCAAATATACCCAGCACAAATCTGCTCGCGTTCCAGATCTTATTGGTAAAGTTACGATATGCTTTAATTTTGTCTTCATAAAGTCGCATATCGTTACCCGGTGTATTGCCGATAACCATACTCATTCTTAATGCATCGGCACCGAATTTATTAATCATTTCAATTGGATCAATTCCATTGCCAAGTGATTTACTCATCTTACGACCCTCTTTATCTCGTATGAGCCCATGCAGATATACTTTTTCGAAAGGAATTTCGTCAAGTATATAGGTCGTCATAATAACCATACGAAGTATCCAAAAGGTCAGAATATCGTAGCCGGTTTCCAATACTTGTGTTGGGTGAAATTTTTTCAGATCGTCTGTTTCTTCTGGCCAACCTAATGTTGAAAATGTCCATAATCCGGATGAAAACCATGTATCTAATGTATCTTCGTCTTGTTTTAGGTTGCCTGATTTACATTTTGTACATTCAGTAGGTTCTTCGCAGCTAACAATAATTTCATCACAATCATTACAATACCAAACAGGAATTCTGTGACCCCACCAAATTTGGCGGCTAATGCACCAGTCTTGTAAGTTTTCCGTCCAGTTAAAATAAGCTTTTTCAAAGCGCTTTGGGATTATCTCAATTGAACCGTTTTTAATAACTTCATTGGTTTTATCTTTAATTGTTTTACCTCCAAATTTATTTAGTTTTTTATTTACATCAATAAACCATTGATCAGATGTAAGAGGCTCAATAACATGATTGCATCGGTAACAAATTGCCACGGAATGTTCGTAATTGTCTTCAATTTTTTCTATTAACCCCATTTTTTTCATGTCTTTTACAATTTCTTCCCTACATTCTTGTGTTGTCATCCCTTTATATTTTCCGCAGTTAGCCATCATTTTACCCTCTTCATTTATTATTTTTTTAACTGGAACATTATTTTTTTGTGCGATTTCAAAATCAACAAAACTATGTGCAGGTGTAACTTTTATAACACCAGATCCAAAATCCATTTTTACAGCCTTATCTGCCACTACCATAACTTCAAATTCGCCCAGTGCACCTGGTATCATGAATTTTTTACCAATTTTGTCTTTATAACGATCATCATCTGGATGAACTGCCACTGCAGTGTCACCAAGCTTGGTTTCCGGACGTGCTGTAGCAAGTGTAAATGGGCCGTATTTTATCCAATAAAGCTTTTCTACTCTTTCATCATATTCCACTTCATCATCCGATAGAGTTGAATGGCAGCGTGGGCACCAGTTTACAATGCGGTGACCCCTATAGATTAATTCATCTTCATACATTCGTACAAAAGTTTCCATGACAGCTTTGCTTAGGTCATCATCAAATGTATATCTTTCACGAGACCAATCACAACTACTCCCCATTTTTCTGACTTGATTGCGAATAGTACTTTGAGAGTCTGCAACATATTCTTTTACACGATTTAAAAAAGATTCCCTACCAAGTTTTTCGCGCGTTAAGCCCTCCTCTGCAATTAATTTCTCTACTTTATTTTGCGTAGCAATCGCAGCATGATCTGTGCCCGGTAGCCATAGGGCTTCATATCCCTTCATTCTGCGATGGCGAATTAGGATATCTTCAATAGCAAGCATTACCGCGTGCCCAAGATGTAAGACACCTGTTGCATTAGGAGGGGGCATGGAAATTGTGAAGGGTTTTTTATTTGAATTTACATCAGCTGCAAAAGCACCTGCATTTTCCCAGATTTTATAAATTTTATCTTCATACTTTTTGGCTTCGTAGGCTTTTTCTAGCATAACTTTAGAATTTAATGTGATAGAATTGGTTAATTACAGAGTTGATCTTAACATGTTTGTCTAAAAAACGTCCAGATTTTCCAAATATCCAAATTTACAAACAAACTTTCAGACGTCCAAATACTAGCTAATTAATTATTTAAAATAGATTTGTATATTTGGCTATTTGGTAAGTATGTACATTTGTTTGGAAGTTTGGTAATTCTGGAATTTGGATATCTGACTGATAATTTATATATTTTCAAGCTCTGCCAGCAAAGCTTCCTCATGCTTCTTCTCCTCTATTTCATGCTTCTTTTCTGCTTCTAAACGCATCCTTTTTCTTTCTTTGTATTTTATGGCATTAAACCTTAAGTTGAAGTGTCCTGCCTCCTGCTGCATTTGATCTTGATATTCGTGCTCAGCCTCTTCAATTTGTTTCTTTTCATTATCTAAAATGTTTTGCAAATTTTCCATCTGATCATCTGTCATAATAGGAAGAACATCAATCCAATATTGACGCTCTTCGTTATTCATAGATTCACTACCCTTAATAAGATCTATAATATCCGGAAATTTTTGCATAGTTTCCTCCGGGATATTTAATTGTGGCTCACTGCCTTCTTCTGTGATTTGATTGTCATCTGACATATTTCCAATTGGTGATCACATAGGTGATCCATCGGAGATCCTATAGGGGTCAATTGGATCCCACCTATTGGATTTCCCATTGGATCTCCAATAGGCTTATCAATATATTATACCAAAAAATAGCATTATAATCAATAGACCTTCAATATTTTAGTATTCATTTTTTTTGTAAATAAATACGATATATATAAAAAGCTACCTATGAGGATCGGTACTAATAAAAATGTCAGATTTTGCCCAAATAATTCAAGTGTTACTGCGATATTAAAAATTACATGCAGAAAGACCGCAAGCATAATGCCTTCTAAAACTAGAATTTTTTTTTCATGCCCACCGCGACGTGAGGGTCGTGCTTTTAAAATATTTTGACGAATTATATGCAGCGTTAATATTTCGTGGTTAATAAAATCTTTAATTTCAAAGGCTAGTAAATGTTTTTTATTAAATGGACTAATTTGTTTTGAAAAATGTGCATAAGCCCAAATTAGACCTGCAAGCCCGGAGAATAGAGTGTGTGCAAGCATAGTTCCTAAGCTTCGGAAAGCGATTATAGAAATTGCAGATGTTGAAAAATAACCGATTTCACTAAAATTAATTAGAAAAAATAACAAATTCTCCATAAAAGCAAAGCCAAGCGCAGCCGAAACCGCATATATCACACCATCAATAATCTGGTTAAATTCTAATTTATGACGTGTTACTACAAAAATTGCAGCAGTCAGTTTTGCCATTTCTTCCAGAACTGCAAATAATATTAAACTTATTATTCCACTTATTCCGCCGATTAAAAATGATCCCAGATGCATGTTTATCATGAGATATCTAAATAGAATGAATAGAATACTCATTAAAGTACCAGCTAAAAATGCCTGGAGAATAATTTTTTTTGGCTCGGGGTCACGGTAATCTTTTTTATAATATATAAAAAGCCAGCATAGGGCGGGGAGTAGTGCCAGTACTGATGCTATTGTAATATTCGAAATACTCATTTTCTGGTTACCCCTGTGTCATTCCCGCGAAGGCGGGAATCTGGATAAGGGTATTATGGTTGTTATTCTACATTACTAATTATCTTATCATCAGATGTTCGAATAATAGTCGCATATTCAGTATATTCGACCATTGGCAAATAAGTAATAATATAATTCTTCAGCCATCTAGATTCCCGCCTTCGCGGGAATGACAAACGGTGAATTATGCAATCTTGTTATAAAAATTATTTTATCTTCAAAACTTTAAATTCTAGTAATCCCGCAGGAACTTTCACTTTAATAACATCATTTTTTATTTTCCCAAGTAATGCAGATCCGATAGGGGATTCGTTAGATATTTTATTTTCTGTTGGATCAGCCTCAGTTGAACCTACAATAGTATAAGTTTCAGGATCATCATTATCTGTAATATTTTGAACCGTTACTACGGTGCCAATTTGTACAGTTGCGTCTGTTGATTTTTTTCCTTCTGTAATGATTGTTGCATTATCAATCATTTTTTCAAGTTCGATAATACGCCCTTCAATAAAGGCTTGTTCATTTTTTGCTTCTTCATATTCTGAATTCTCAGAAAGGTCACCATAAGAAATAGCCTCTTTTAAACGTGCAGCGACTTCCTTACGCCGCACATTTTTAAAATGATCTAATTCATCTTTTAATTTTTTTAAACCCTCTTTGGTTATCAGAACCTGCTCTTCGTTATTGGTTGTTTTAGCCATAGTTTTTAATTAAATAATTAAAAAAGTCTCAAGTGCGAGTGTGAGTCTCAAGTAGTGACTCATAACTCGGCTACTTATTTTGAATTTTAACACTGGTTGGATGATCCCGCAATTTTTGTAATATTTTTGCTTCAATTTGTCGGATACGTTCGCGTGTAACTCCAAATTCTCTTCCTACTTCTTCTAACGTATGTCCAATTCCATCATCAAGCCCAAAGCGCATTCTTATTATTTTTTGCTCACGAGGAGAAAGGTATTGGAGCATTGAATGAATATTCTCTTTGATGATTTTTCGGTTCGTTGCGTCAGATGGAGAAATCGCATCATCATCTTCTATAAAGTCGCCAAGTTTACTATCTTCTTCAGCCCCAACAGGTGCTTCAAGAGAGATGATATCTTGAGAAATTTTTAAGATATGACGAACTTTTTTGATATCCATATTCATTTCTGAGGCAAGTTCATCTACTGTTGGCTCGCGTCCGAGCTCCTGCAATAACTGACGTTGTGTATGTGTTAGCTTATTAATGGTTTCAACCATATGGACAGGAATGCGGATTGTCCTTGCCTGGTCAGCAATAGCTCTTGTGATTGCCTGCCTTATCCACCATGTAGCGTATGTAGAAAATTTAAATCCACGTTGTGGATCAAATTTTTCTACAGCTCTAAATAATCCTATATTACCTTCCTGAATTAAGTCTAAAAAAGAAAGACCACGGCCAATATATTTTTTAGCAATAGATACTACTAATCTTAGATTTGCTTCTGCTAATTTTTGTTTAGCAATCGGGTCACCTTTAGCAATTCGTTTTGCGAGCTTAATTTCTTCATCTGCAGTAAGTAAGTCTACACGACCAATTTCACTTAAATACATTCTTACAGAATCATTGGCAATTTCTTTTAAGTTAGCTTGTTTTTTTAGCTGCTTTTTATCCATTGCCTCCTTCTCTTTTTCTATTTCTTCTTCTTTTTCTTTTTTCTTTTTTTTCTCTTCTTTGGTTATATCATCTTCTTCGAATTCGTCATATTCAGATAAGATTTTATCTAATTCTTCACTTTCAACGTCTAACTTCTTCTTTTTCTTCTTATCCTTATCCTTCCCCCATATCATATTGTCCTTAACATCTATAACTTCAATGCCTAAATCTAAAAATAATGTATATATTTCATCTAGTAATATTACATTTTCTTCTATTTCCGGCATTGCCCTTAAAAGCTCCTGATGAGTTACAAATTTTTGCTCCCGCCCTTTTTGTATAAGATGCCTAATGGCCTCTGGATACTTTGCAAGAGTCTTGTCATCAGGCTGGGCAATGAACTTGTTTTGGATTTTTTTAGCCATAGGTATTAATAGTCTCAAGTCTCATGTGCAAGTCTCAAGTGAGCTAGGTAGTAGTCCTTGAGACATGAGACATGCACTAGTACTAAATTAAATTTTAGTGGTCAATTTAAGTATTTCGTTATATTTACCAAGGAGTACTTTTCTTTCTTGTCCATCTTCCTCAGTTCGTATTCTTAATTCAAATTCTTTTTGGGTGTTATATAAATTTTTTCTATTAATCTCCTTAGTTAACTTGGAAACCTCTTTTTTAACTGAATCTTCTGAGAAATCAGGATAGAATTCATCTATGAGTAGGGTATAAATATCAATTTTTCCTTTTTCATCCTCACTTAACCCCTCCTTAAAACTACTCATATTAATTGAGCTTTCCCGAGTGTACACCTTTTCGAGCAGATTGTAAAATTTTTCTGTGTCTGGCTGTAGGGGTATGCTATTTATCAGAGTGTCTGCCACTCTTTTATACATCTCTGGGTATTTTAATATAAAGCCAAGTAAAAATTCTTCACGACTATATATTATTTTCTTAGGTTCAGTTGTCGTTCTACTTTCATTTCGTATATTTGCACTATATGTATTTTTTTTTGTAATAACTTTTTTTAAATCGCTCCACAACAAACGAACGTCGGTTTTTAGTTCAACAGCCAGCCTATTTAAATAAATGCCTTTTTCAACATCACTTTTATAAATTTTTATTAATGGAAGCAGAAAATCAAGAATTTGTTTTTTTCCCTCAAGATTTCCTTTATCAAATTTACCAAATACATATTTAAAATAGAAATCCATTACACCAATTGGATTTTTGACTGCATTACTCCATTTTTCGGGTGATTTTTGTATACATTCATCAGGATCTTTGCCTTCAGGAATATTAATAATTTTTATGCTTAGCTCAGCTAGCTCTGCTAGTTCTATAGCGCGGAATGTAGCCTCAAGGCCAGCAGAATCTCCGTCAAAGGCGAATGCAATATTTTTTGTATAGCGTTTAATTAGTTTTAATTGCTGCGGTGTTATTGCAGTCCCACAGGTTGCTATTACATTTTCATTTCCAGCCTGACTAACTGCAATTACATCCATATATCCTTCTACAAAAATTGCTAAATTTTCTTTTTTCACACTGTCCCTTGCCCAATTTAATCCATATAGTATCAAACTTTTGTTGTATGCAGGTGTTTCTGGTGAATTTAGATATTTAGGCTCCCCATCACCAATAATTCTACCACTGAAACCAACAGGATTATCCTGGTGATCAAATATTGGGAAAATAATTCTATTACGAAAACGGTCATATATATTTTTATCCGCAATAGACCTTTGATTCACAACAGAAGATTCAATTAAATCCTTTTTTTCAAATCCTTTTTTTAATAAATAATTTTTAAGTTTATCAAAAGAGTCCGGTGCGAATCCAAGTCGGAATTTTTTAATAATATCATCAGTTAAACCTCTTTTTAAGAAGTATTCTTTTTTGTTTTTATTGTCTTCCAGTTGCTCTTCATAAAATTTAACTGTCCACTGATTAATTTCAATACCTTTTAACCTTTTATTATTTAGCCTAGGTAGCTCTCGTGGTAGTGTAACATTTGCTTTTTCAGCTAAGATTTTTACAGCTTCACCAAAATTTACATTTTCAATAAGTTGTATAAATTTAAAAATATCTCCACCGGTATTACAGGAAAAACAATATGCAATTCCTTTCTCCGGGCTTACCATCAAGCTTGGGTTCTTATCACTATGAAAAGGACAGAGTCCTTTGAGGTTTCTGCCAGCTTTTTTAAGCTGAATATACCCCCCAACAAGGTCTTCTATATTGATACGTGCTCTGATTTCTTCTAAGTGATTCATTAGTGCTTTAGTGCTTTAGTCCGGTAGTCCTTTAGTCCTATTTAAATTAGCTAGCACTACAGGACTACAGCACTACAGGATTACAGCACTAGAAAATTAAAATAAATTTCTTTGCCCTTCTTTCTCTACATAGGTAATTCTTAAATGAGAATATGCATTAGGAGTAACAACTCTTCCTCTGGTGGTTCTGTCTAAAAACCCTATTTGCATCAAATATGGCTCGTAAATATCTTCAATTGTTTCAGTTTCTTCAGCTGTAGCAGCTGCAATAGTATTAAGGCCAACAGGCCCTCCGTTAAATTTTTCTATAATAGTTAAAAGTATTTTTCTATCAGTTCTATCCAGACCAACAACGTCTACACCAATTGTTTTTAGGCTATTTTTTGTTAATTCAAAATCAACAAGTTTTTTGTTATCTACCTCTGCAAAATCGCGTACGCGTTTTAATAGTCTATTTGCAATTCTTGGTGTTTTTCTGGAGCATTTTGCTATTTCTTGTACTGCTCTTTTTTCAATCTGTAAATTTAGAATATTCGCTGACCTTTTAATTATTGCCTCCATTTCTTCTTTATTGTAAAAATCAAGTTTATAAATATGGCCAAATCTATCCCTAAGGGGGGATGAAAGCGATCCTGCCTTTGTAGTCGCACCAATAAGTGTGAATTTTGGAAGATTTATACGCATCGAACGCGTTGCAGGTCCTTTGCCAATAATTATATCTAGTGCAAAATCTTCCATTGCACTATATAGAATTTCTTCCACATGTGTTTTCATTCTATGTATTTCATCTATAAACAGGATGTCATTTTCTTCTAAATTACTTAATATTGATGCAAGATCACCTTGTTTTTCAATAGCGGGTCCAGACGTAGTTTTTATATTCACACCCATTTCGCGGGATATGATATTGGCCAATGTTGTTTTTCCGAGGCCGGGAGGACCATAAAGAAGTATATGTTCTATGGGTTCATTACGTTTTTTAGCGGCTTTCATAGATACCTCTAAATTCTTTTTAATATCTAGTTGCCCTACGTATTCATTTAATGTTCGTGGCCTTAATGTAAGATCGAATTCTTTAAAGTCATTGTCTGCTTTTTTAGGGCTGGTGATGTCATTTTGCCTTTCTATCATAAGTGCTTAAGTGCTTAAGTGCTTAAGTGCTTAAGTGCTTAAGTGCTTCACTATAAACACTTAAACATTGTCGCCTCCAGCACTGAATGATTAATCAGGCTCCCATTATATCTATAAATTTAAGTCTTGGCAATTTGCTTTTTTTCTGATTTTTTGCTATAATAAAGGGATATCACAGAATCTAAAAAATGCAATTATATTTTTTTCAAAATTTTGATTCAGAAAGTATGTTTTTTGAAAAACGTTTTATTTTTGATAAAAAGAATCCAGATACACCAAGTTTATCGGGTATTAATGATACATATAAACGCAGTATATTTGGTCATCCTGATACTGTAAAAAGAGATAATAATAAACAAAATGCAAGAAGAAGATCAAAAAAGAGCAGGCAGGATCTAATTGATGAGATTTTTGATGACAAAAAGAAGCCTCCTCCTCCTGTTCCTACTCCTCCTCCTGTTCCTAATCCCAACCCACCTACACCTTATCCTTATCCCGATCCTGATCCTACCGATCCCGATATCGAGCCAAAACCCGTACCTCCCCCAAGCCCAGATGACCCTCCTCCTGATCATCCGGAAAGGAAAAATAAACCTTTTATGACAGAGAGGGAAGCTATTAGAAGTGGCAGGGTAATAAAAAGAAATGGAACATGGTATTTACAACCTCCAGGACTTTATAAATGGGCTTATCGTGATAGTAAAGTTAATTTTGCTTCAGTTCCAAAATATAAACATAGTAAAGAACAGGCTTTAAAAAGCGGCATAGTTTATATGGATACTATGGGTAGAATTAAACTTAAAAAGGGATATAAACGTGCTTATCCTAAAATTAGAGATAATTGGTATACAACACTAGACAAAGAATCACCAATTGCCAATGTATATAATAAGCATATAAAACAAATAAATAAATATGTTACTTCCAGAACCTCAACTCGTGGCATAAAAATGGCAAATGCCGGCAAGAGAAGGGAATTGCTTTCAGAGGTAAAGTTATTTAAAAGAAAAGGCCCAAAGGCAGGATGGGCTGATGATATTGATATTATTGATGATAAATATACAGCTAAAGGCTCTTTGCCAAGACAAGCTTATGCACAATTAATTTCTGCCCACAAAAGATACAAGGGGCGACTTAGTTATTATAATAGTAAAATAAGGAATAACCCCATGGTTACTGGCAAAAGACTGAAAGAGGAGTTGGGAAAAGTAGAAAGGGCGAAGACTGCATTAAATAATGCTTATACAAATTTAGAAACAGCTATTAAGGTTTATTATGATGTTCAGATTGAAGTGCGCAAAAGGATAAGGGATGAAATGTCGCAGGAGCTATTGGTCATTGCTTCTAATTATAATCTTCCAAGTGATTATAATTGTAGTGCATACGGAAGGTCTAACGGTGTTTTAATGCGCTTGCATAGTAAGATGCCAACTAAGTTTCGTCGTCCGGCTGCACGTACTAATTTTTTTAAAAAGTATTTTAAAAATGTGCCATTGCATGGTTTTAAAAGCAATACAGAATTAAGGAATTTTCCAAATCTCAAAAAAGGTATGGAGATAGAGATGGGTAGTCATTTCCGTAATCTTAGGAAATACCCTCTTTATCAAGTTATTAATGCAATGATCTCATTAAATAATATTAGTCGATTTGAAAATGTCAGATCAAAAATGTTTTCATCAGCAGCAGGGATTAGCTCTTATTATAAAAGGGTAAGAAAGATAGAGAGGCGCATTCGGCATATGCCATTGGCTCTAATGATACAAAGAAAGGAAAAGGGTGTAGATCTATTTAAACCTTACAATAAATCAAGAAAGCCAGAACCAGGAAAAACCCCTTCAAGACCCCGAAAGCCGGAGGTTGCTAAAAAAAATATGAAAAAGGAGGCAATGAAAATAGTAAGAAGTATGTCTGATGCTGAGCTGCGGGCTGCACTAAAGAGATTCGGCAAAAAATGGCCCTCTTATATACCAAGAGGCGTGGTAGAATATAAAATTAAAGAGAAATTACAAAAATATTCAGATCAAAAAATAGCAAGATTTATTAAAGAAAAGTTGGGGAGGGCGGTTTAGCTGTCGTAGGTCTATAGGTATCCGGATTTATAAATTTACAAATATTAATCATCAATAAGTAATTAAAAAGTTGATGGACTATTTTAAAGCTATATTTTCAAGTTGTACCTTAGCCTGCAATACAGACATTCTTTCTCTCCAATTTAATTTTAATAGTCCTACAGTTACATCATGTATTTTTTGCGGTATGTCATCGGGTAAATCTACTGTTAACTCTTTTTTGGCCTTGAATGCTCGAGTCAAATCTTCATATAATACTGTAGGATTTTGTTGATATTGTGTACTGTTAAAGCTAATTGCATTTCCATCATCTTTAGGTACCCATATACGTCCCTCAAAAAGAATGACCAAGGTTACCCCAAGTGTATAAGCATCATAGGCGAACGCAAATTTTTCAAAATCTGTTTCAAGCTCGGGAAAATCACGAGCAAAAGCCTCAGGAGGCCTGATTCTACTCATGGTTTCTGATTGAGATTTAACTATATGACGATAATTTTCTACATCTGTTAATAAATCAAAGTCAATAATAACAGCCCTTCGTTTATTATTTTCCAATGAAGGAGTAATAATTATATTTTTAGGAGATAGGTCTCTATAAAGTAATTTTTTTTTATGAAATTCAGTAAGACCTGTCGCAATATCGATAGATATAGATATCCTATCTTCAGCCTCAACATCTTCACAGTTAATATAAGTATCCATATTATTCCCAGGAATATAATCATAACATTCTACAGCTTCACCATCCAAAGTACCTTCCCCTCTATATACAGCAACGGTATCACCCAAAAGGCAATGTGCTATAGATCTCCTTACTTTTCTGCATGCAAGAAGATCGGCAGAAGTTTGTATGTCAAAGCTATCAAGCGATTTCATATCATTGTGAATGAGTTTTATGCTTAAATCTTTTTTCGAAATTAGCTCACGATGCATTGATACATGACCAAAGCCCCCTTCACCAACATGATGTTTTTGTATTTGTAATGGGAATGCAATATTTAGAGCCTTTGTATCAATTACACCCCTTAAGATTTTTATAGCGCCCTTAGTACATCTTTGTTCATGAGATATTACATTTCGTATTTCATCATCTGTCATGTATGAAAATATTTCAGCTTCCTGTAATATGCCTTCACAGTCGCGATCGTTCAGTGTATTCATTTTGAATATAGTACTAAATTTGAGTATTATTTTAATATATATTTAATTAAATGTCAATGATTGTTTTTTTAAATACCTTAAATAAACATAATTCCTAAATCTAATTTCTTAAAAATTTCGTTAGAAATTTTTGTGGTACCCCACAATAGAGGATGTTACCCGCCCGTACCGAATGGTACATTCGGGCGGGGAACTTTTTTTGTATATGCAAAACAGGAGGTTTTTGTGCCCGAAGTGATGTGTATCCCCTAGGTGGGCTCACTATATTTTAAATCTTTTTAGCCTCAATGCATTTAGTACTACAGATACCGACGAGAAAGCCATAGCTCCTGCTGATATAGCTGGATTCAAAAAGCCAAGTGCTGCTAGTGGGATACCTATGGAGTTATAAACAAATGCCCAAAATAAATTTTGTTTAATATTTAGAAGTGTGGCCCTAGACAGCTCAATTGCTTCCACAGCTTTTTTAAGATCTCCTTTTACAAGTACTAAATCACCAGTTTCAATAGCCACATCAGTGCCTGTACCCATAGCTATCCCAACATCAGCCTTTGCAAGGGCAGGGGAGTCATTTATTCCATCACCAGCCATGGCAACAAAGTAGCCCTGCTTTTGTAGATCGGCGATAATTTTAGATTTTTTATCTGGTGCAACTCCTGCATGAACTTCATCAATACCCACTTCATCTGCAATGTGACGTGCAACTTTTTCATTGTCTCCGGTTATCATTACAGTATGAATATTTTGTTTTTTTAGTAGTTTAATTGCCTCTTTAGAAGTCTCTTTAATACCGTCTTGCACGCCGAATAATGCAAGTACCTTTTTGTTATTAGATAGACATAAAACCGTGTAACCTTTTTCCTGCATCGCATCAATTTCCGATCGACTATCATCACTAAGCACTTTCAAATCCCCCATATATTTACTACTGCCGAGATGATATTTTTTATTATCTATTTCGGCCACAACCCCCAAGCCCGTCAATGATTTAAAATTTAAAATTTGTAATTTAAAATTTAAAATTTTATTTCGTTTAGCATAATCAACAACACTTTTTGCGAGCGGATGCTCAGATTCAGTCTCAAGTGCAAGTGCAATCTTTAATGCTTCTTTTTCGTCACCCTTTAAAGTCTTAAACTCCTGTACTTCAGGGTGACCTTTTGTAATTGTTCCTGTCTTATCAAAAGCAATGGCTGTTATTTTATGTGCCTTTTCAAGGCTTTCAGGTTTTTTAATAAGTATTCCCATCTGCGCACCTTTACCAGACCCCACAACTATCGAAATAGGCGTTGCAAGACCAAGTGCACATGGGCAGGCAATAATCAAAACAGCCACAGTTGGTATCAAGGCATTGGTAATTGCGCCATTACCCATAATCGTCCATCCGATAAACGTAATGATTGCTATGGCCATTACTCCCCATACAAAATAACCAGCAACCACATCTACTAACTTTTGAATTGGAGCTTTATGCATTTGAGCCTCCTGAACCATTTTTATTATTTGTGAAAGCATAGTTTCTGATCCTACTTTGGTGGCTTGCATGGTGAATGCAGTATTACCATTAATTGTTGCACCAATTACTTTATTACCTTCATTCTTATCCACAGGAATACTTTCACCAGTCACCATTGATTCATCAATAGTTCCATAACCTTCAATAATTACCCCGTCAGTGGGAATTTTTTCACCAGGCTTTACGCGTAATTTATCTTTTAATTTAATTTGATCAGCAGGTATATCCTCAGTACTACCATCGGATTTAATTAAATGGGCAACTTTGGCTGAAAGTTCCAAAAGTTTGCGTATTGCACCACTAGCTTTGCCCTTTGCCCTAGCTTCCAGATAACGTCCAAGTAGTATAAAAGTAACAATCACAGCCACATCCATAAAATATTCTTCATGGATTTTGGTAAAGAACATTAAATAAGTCGAATAAAGGAATGCAGCACCAACTCCAAGGGCTACCAGTGTATCCATTGCTGGTCGACCTTTAAAAAGATCCGGTATGCCTTTGGTAAAAAAGCCTCTGCCGCTATATAAAATAATAACGAGCGATAATATCATCATTATTTCCATACCAATACTTACTTTCCATACAAATCCAAGAAATAAAATGATCGCACTTAAAACAGCAGACACAATAAGCTTTATCAATCTTTCTTTAATATGAACCCTATCTTCCATTTGAGCATGGCCGGCATGATTATCATGTTCATGTTTGTCATCTGTAACCATAGCTTTATATCCAGCTTTTTTAACAGCATTTAAAATATCTTTTTCTTTTAATTTATTTGAATCAAAAGTTATACTACCGCTTTTCATTGGCAGATTTACCACAGCTTCAGATACTCCATCAAGTTCTTTTAAATCATTTTCTATATGTAGTACACATGATGCACATGTCATTCCGGTGATTTTGAGATTTATAGTTTTCATTATACTTATTGGTTATTTAAGGGCTTTTGCAAGGCTAATCATTCCATACGCGTTATAAATATATTCAATTTTTTTAAAACCTGACTCTTTCATCCATTTTGTATATTTACCTTCAAGCGCGTCATTCATGTGTTCAAAATTTTTAAATAATTTTACGAATATTTTTCCAAATAGATTGGTTGGCTTAGAGAAATCAAAAAGATAGAATCTACCACCTGGCTTTAAAATACGATAAATCTCTTTTATCATTTGATCTTTTTCATACGATTTTAAATGATGGATCATAAGAGTGCTGGTAACAACATCCAAGCTATTATCCGGAAATGGAAGTTTGGTAGCAGATGATTCTATAAATTCAATTCTATCTGATAATTTATTGCGTGCGATTTTGAGTATTTTTGGGTCAACATCCAGGCCGATTAATTTACTATTCGGATGTTTGCCGTGTAAAATGCCTAATAAATTTCCCGGACCACATCCGATGTCTAATAAAGTTTCTTCTGACTTGAGTTGTATATACTTTGTAATCTTCCGGAATATTGTTCCGAAAAATATTCTCATAAAAGGGCTATAAAAATGGGACAAAAAATTATAATGCGCTGCTGGTATGAATTTATTATTTTTCATTTGCTGTCATATTGCTAAATATAAAAATGTAAAATGAGAATTTGAAATCTGAGATCCAAAATGCGAAATCGAGCGAACCATGAACCCGAACGAGAACCATATACCCGAACGGAGTGAGTGGTGTATGGGAGCGAGTGGTTCATGGAAAGCGAGTCTATTTTTTAAGTTCAGCTTCAATAATTTTTTCAAATGCACTGAATGGCTGTGCACCGGAAAGTAAATTACCGTTGATCAAAAACGCCGGTGTACCGTTTATGCCTGCTTTGGAGCCATCAGCTATATCTTTTGCAACTTCTTTTTTATATTTTTCATTATCTAAACATGTTTTAAATTTTGCTGCATTCACACCGACTTGTTTAGCTAGATCGTATAATTTTGATTTTTGCATACCTTTGCCATTTGAAGTTGTGCTTTGGAAAATAAGGTCGTGATATTTGTAATAAACGCTATCACCACCCAGTTCCCCTGCACACTCCGCAGCCATTGCTTGTTGAGTTGCTAATGGATCATGAAACCCTAAAGGAAAATCACGAAATATTATTTTTACCTTTCCTGTATCTACATATTTTTTTTTGATTTTAGAATAAGTATCAGTAAAATATTTTTTGCAGAAAGGACATTCATAATCTGACCATTCAATTATGGTAACTTTTGCATTTTTATTTCCTAAAACTGCATCAGTATCCGTAAAATCACCAGTAATTTTTTTAGGCTTATTGGCTTCTGCCTGAGCTTTTGCATAGTCATCCTGCTGTTTTTTAATATAGGCTTCAATACCCTTTTTTATTTCTGTTTGCAGATTAGCATTTGAAGATTTTGAACCACCTTTTAAATAAGTGAATCCATTAAAAAGTAGCGCTATTGAAACCATTACGGAGGCAAAAATAATTGTACCCCTTAGCTCCTTTTGTTTATTGTCGAACATATAAATTTGGTTAAATAATTAAAAGAATTTTTGAATGTTGTTGAGGTCGGATTCAGAAATGACGATATTGCCATCTTTTATTTTTAAATCAGGATTAATTGGTACCGGATTACACCCTCCCTTTTCAGTTGCAATCTTGTTAAGGGGGTAGCTATTTCCGCATGTATTACAAGTCATAAATTCTCCTTCCTGGCGAAATCCCTGCAAGGCGCCACCACATACCTGGCAGCCATTAGCCGCAGCACGTAATTTTCCATCCGGGCTTTTTACTACAAAAAAGTAAACAGGATTTCCGTTTGATAGGGTTGTATTAAAATAATGCGCTTTGCCATCACTTGCAGACGAAGCTTTAATGGTAATGCCATCACTGCTCATTGAAATAAAATTACCCTTTGTCCCCTTGAAAGTTTTTGTGCTACTTGAATTTACCGATGCATTTGCATTATCTGCCTGTTTGCTCAAGTCCACATCTGCACAACCGGTTAAAAGTATTGTGATTGGGATTATTAGTATTAATAGTTTTTTCATAATAATTGATTAGATTAAAAATTAAGAACATCCTCCTCCACACCCAGCACCTCCATTACAAGTTCCACCACAGGATCCATCACATGCTGAGGCAGGCATAGGCTGAGATGCTTCAGTCGCAGTTGTCGCACTTACTTTTCCTTTTTCATCGGTTACTATAAATCTTCCATTAATCATTCCCATCCAGCATGAAAAAGACAGCACCCCTTCTTTTGTGGGAGTAAATTCAATGACATTTTGTCCAACATTTATTTTTTTACGAATATTTAATTTAGGTATAACAATTTCATTACTACAACCGGATACATTTATTCCATTTATTTCCCAACGGACAGGAATTCCTTTTTTAACTTTAAATTCAGTTGGCTTAAATACCCAATCCACATTCATTTTTACAGTCTGTACATTGCCGGATATTGTTGAGCTGGCAGCAGATCCGCCTGTTTTCCAAAAATCAATTGTAATAGGTGATCCAGACAAAACTAAACCCGAATTAAATGAATATAATCCAAAAAAGAGTATTACAACTCCAATAAAACGATAAAAAAACTGCATTTTTTCTTTATGTGCATATGTAGATCCTATGCCGATCGAAATAAGTACAGGCATAGTGCCAAGCGCAAAAGCACCCATTATAAGAGCTCCTGTAATAAAATTTTGTGATGTTACTGCTGCAAGCTGCATTGTTTGGGTAAAGCCGCATGGAAGAAAAAATGTTAAAACACCAATAATAATCGGCATCAAATGATGATCACTGTCTTGTAGTTTATGAATAGGCTTAGATAGAAACTTCGGCAAATGGAAGCCAAGCTTTGTAATGTTTGGAACAATATTCAAGATTTGAAGACCTATATAAAACATTATTATTGCAATCGCAATAGTCAAATAGCCAGTAAAAGATAAAGAATAATTAATTTTACTGCCAATAAGTCCGAGTATCCCTCCGAGAACTGCGAAACCTCCTATTCTACCCAGGTGAAAGTAAATATGGGGTGTTGCACGAGCAATAAAATGATTTTTACGACCATTTTCTACATCAACAACTGCCCCAAAGCTCATAACAATACCTCCAGTCAGTGCTAGACACGTTGAAAGCGATGCAACTATACCCATAAAAAGAGCAATAAATATATTGATACGTGTACCAAAATTAGGTAACAAACGCATTATTTCTATTTTTTGCAGTATGAAAAGAAATGCCATAATGCCAATGGCAATAAGAATGATTTGTAGATAGTCCGGTTTGTTTTTTTTCTTAGCATGGTGTTTTTCTATAACTAATTCATATCCACATTTTTTTATAACCCTTTCAATATCGGATTTATTAACATTGTTATCGTATTCAATTTCGGCAATACCCTTTTTATGAGAGATTTTGCAATTTTTAATACCTGGAATTTTTTTTAATTCCTTTTCCAGAATTACTTCACAACTTACGCAGTGCATACCTTTGATATAAAATTTATGTTTCATAAATTTTAAGTCTCAAGTGTGAGTCTCAAGTCTCAAAATTAATCAATTTATAACTCAAGACTTCCACTTAAGGTTATTTAGATTGTGCTATTTTTAAAATTCTAATAAGTTCTGACATTTTTTCTTCTATATCTTTCTTTTTTCCAGATTTACATGCGTTTTTAACGCAATGATCTACATGACCTTGTAAAAGTGTCATATTCGCAGATTTTAAAAGACCTATTACTGCAAGGCTTTGCTGTATAACATCAATGCAGTATTTATCTTCTTCAATCATTTTCATTATTTTTTCAATAGATGTTTTTGCCTTTTTCATGGCAATCATTACTTTATTTGGATTATGCATAGTAATTTAAATTAATTATTAATACCTATACCTAGGGTACAGGTATTAAAATGAAAGTCAAGATAAAATAATTTACAGCATCTGCGATGGGTAAATATTTTTAATGGTACACTCCACTAGAGGACGTTAGAACTTTTTTGATTAAATTTCAATAAAAATAACCTGACCTTCTTTTTCCCGGAACAAAATATCAAATTTATCAAAAATACCTTTTCTGCCAAGCAAGCACTCAACTTCCTCTTTGGCTATTAAAACAGGAATTTTAAATGAATTATCTTCAATGGTAATAGTAAGGTGAGATTTTTTCGTATGAATAAAAGCCAAATTTGCAATCTCAACCTTTATCTCTTTAGTATTTATATTTTTGTAATTTAGGCCCAAAACAGCAGCATCAGATTTTGAAATCAATGTGTAATCTGCGCCACTATCAATAAGTAATCTAAAATAACGGGATTTATTTTTAGATAAACCGAGCTTAGCCATAATCATAGGCCTACCTTTAATGTAAGGAAATTTAAACTGCGAGGATTTTGCCATGTATTCTTGAGATCATAAATTCTTCTTCTTCAATGTCCGGCATAACTTCTTTTGCCTTATTTAAAGCTTCTACAGCATTTTTACCAAAGGCAACAACTTTACCGCTTAAAAGAGATATAGCTGTTTCACCTTTATGTTTTTCCGCCAATGCTGAAGAAATTTTTGGAGGTTTAGGCATATTCAAAATATTTAATATATTTTAATTATATTTATTTTAATAAAAAAATTCAATAGAAAGTCAAAAATATGCCTTAAATAAGGCAAAAATTTCTATCTCAATTTTTATTCCTTAATCCTTATCCTTGTTCCTTAAAAATTTCGTTAGAAATTTTTGTGGTACCCCCTAGCGTATGAAGTTACCCGTCCGAACGTACCGCTTGCGCGGAAGATAAGACGCGTTCGATACGGGCGGGAAACCAGGATTTTAGTTCATTAATATTGCTTTTTTGGATATTTTTGGATATAATATAGATATAATATCCATAAGCATATGTTTGAAAAAATAGATCAATTAAAGAAAAGGCTGGATGAATTACGCCCACTGGATCCAGATATGGAAAAAGTATTACAGGAAAAGTTGAGAATCGAATGGACGTATAATTCAAATGCTATTGAAGGGAATACTCTGACTTTTGGTGAAACTGCCTTTTTTCTCAGGGAAGGGCTTACTTCCGAAGGAAAGCCCTTAAAAGATTATTTGGAAGCCAAAAATCATGCTGAAGCTATTGATGCTTTACATGATGTTGTAAGTAAAAAAAGAAAGATTAATGAAAGCTTTATAAAAGAGCTACATTCACTTTTACTAAAAGATATTCATTTTACTTATGCAAAAGGAGCTAATGGAGAATTGATTAAAAAACCATTACACGCAGGGCAATACAAAAAACAGCCAAATCATGTTTTAACGTTATCTGGAAAGATTCATCATTATACGGATCCTTTACATGTAAAGGATGAAATGGAAGATTTGATTAATTGGCTTAATAAGTCTAAAAATTCTCACATCGTGGAAAGAGCTGCAATATTTCATTATCGTTTTGTAAAAATTCATCCATTTGATGATGGTAATGGTCGTTTAGCCCGACTTTTGATGAATTTGATTTTAATGCAAGGTGGTTATCCAATTTGTATAGTAAAAAATGAGCACAGAAGAAAGTATATTCAGGCGATAGAAATTACCGACGATACAAAAGATACAAGTTTTTTTATCCAGCTTATTGCCAATGAGCTTATTGATACATTAAAAATGATTCACAATGCTTTAAATAAAAAATCTGTGGATGATTTATATGAAATACGCACTCGATTAAATAGAGATGAACGATATGAACGAATTTTGAGATTTGTAGGCAATAAACCACTTGCCATCAGCCAGATTGAAGAGTTAGTTAGAATAAAAAGACCTACATTAAAAAAAGATTTGGCTAATTTAGTGTCTGCTGGAAAGATTAAGAAAAAAGGGGTTGGGAAAGGGGTTTTGTATTATAAAGATTAGTTAGTGTGGTACCCGCGGTAGGAATCCTCTCGCTGTGCCCCGATGTACATCGGGGCTTGCTTCTAGTACTCAAATAGTCTTCGCATTGCTCGCAACCACGCTCGCAAGCTCATCCTTTTTCGTATTTCTTACATTCTCGCTCCCCTTCGACTATGCTCAGGGTCACTCCGAGGTCGAGCTTCGTAATATTCGCTTACGGCCTGGCGGCCTACGCTCGTTTACTCATGCGAACCTTTTACGGTTCGCTTCCCAACTGCATTATTAAAAACATTTACCACATCTTCGATGGGTAAATATTTTTTATGGTACCCGCGGTAGGAATCGAACCTACGACCTTCAGCTTAGAAGGCTGCTGCTCTATCCACTGAGCTACGCGGGCCTGTAGATGCGATTTATATTTTACTTGTTTTTTTGATAAAATCCAGTTCAATATAGATTAAAGTTGTAAGATTTAAGATTTAAGTTACAATTTGGTCATGAAGATAGCTGTCTTGATTTCCGGCGGTGTGGATAGCTCAGTTGCTTTACGTCTACTAAAAGATGAAGGTCATGATTTGACTGCTTTTTATTTAAAAATTTGGCTGGAAGACGAACTTTCTTATCTGGGCAGTTGCCCCTGGGAAGAAGACCTTGAATATGTTCGTAAGGTTTGCAAAGAGGCTGATGTACCCCTTGAGGTCATATCAATGCAAAAAGAATATTGGGACAAAGTTGTAAAATATACAATTAAAGAATGTAGAGTAGGAAGAACTCCTAATCCTGATATTTTTTGTAATCAGATGATTAAATTCGGATCTTTCTACGATAAAATCGATAGCTCATTCGAAAAAGTAGCAACTGGGCACTATGCCCAAATAAGTCTCAAGTGCGAGTGCCCGCCCGTGCCGGTACGGACTGGCGAGTCTCAAGTCTGTGATCATAAAGATTGTTACTTTTTACTTAAAAAAGCACCAGATCCGGTTAAGGATCAAACATATTTTTTATCTCACTTAAGTCAAGATCAGCTTAGTCGTGCCATGTTTCCTATCGGAAAATATACAAAGGAGGAAGTGCGTCAGCTTGCTAAAAAATATAATTTACCAAATCAAAATCGCAAGGATAGTCAGGGTATTTGCTTTCTTGGTAAAATTCCATATCGTGAATTTATAAAAGAGCATCTTGGGGAGATGGAGGGTGATTTTGTTGATCAGAAAACCGGCGATATCGTCGGGCAACACAAAGGCCACTTCCTTTATACAATCGGTCAACGCACTGGTCTTGGGCTTTCTGGTGGCCCTTGGTTTGTGGTAGATAAAGATCCTAAAAAAAATATAATTTATTTGGCTAATGGGTATGATCCACAAGAAGTTTATAAGGATGAGTTTGAGGTGGTGAATTTTCACTTGATATCTCCAGAAAGTGAGCAAGCGCTTGCTCACTTTCGTGGGCAAGTTAAAATCCGTCATGGTGCATCAAGCCATGATTGCACAGTTGAATCAGTTGGTGATGGGCTGTACGTAAAACTAAAAAAACCAGTACATGGTGTTGCACCAGGGCAGTTTGCAGTGTTTTACGATGAGGATGTGTGTTTGGGTGGGGGGATGATAATTTAATTTCAGATCTCAGAATTCAGATCTCAGATGCGATTCTACATTTTGTATGTATCATTTTAATAAGTTGAATACTAAATAATAAAATACTAAATGTGATTCTGAAATCAGAAATCTGAAATCAGAAATGTTTCTCTGAAACCTTAACCATCTTATTCAACGCTTTTTTGGCTTTTTTTATAACTTCATACGGCAAATCAATAATTTGATCTTTAGTAGGGGATTTGAGTGCCTGCAAAACATCTTTTAACATTATTTGTTTCATGTAAGGACAAAGAGCGCAAGATCCAACTATTCGTTTTTCCGGATGTTCCACTTTCATCCTGTCAGATAGACCACATTCAGTGGCGAGCATTACTTCTTTTGCATCAGTTCTATCTACATACTTAATCATTCCTTCGGTACTACCCACCATGTCGACTTTTTCGACAACAGATGGCATGCATTCTAAATGTGCAAGAATTTTTGCCTTTGGATATTCTTCTCGTATTTCATCAACAGTTTCTGGCTTGAATTCTTCATGAACAATACATTTGCCATGCCACGGTATTATCCTTTTTTTTGTTAATGGCTGAAGGTTTTTTGCCATGAGCACGTCTGGTAGAAAAATAACTTTTCTTTGCGGCATATGTTCAATAATTTTTAGTGCATTAGATGAGGTACAACATGCATCACACTGTGCTTTTACTTCTGCAGTTGTATTTACATAACAAACAACACTTGCTGTTGGGTATTGTTTACGCATTCTTTTCACATCCTCCGCAGTTATTGATTCTGCCAAAGAACAACTGGCTACAGTTGGCACTAGAACTTGTTTTTTTGGATTCATTATTTTTGCAGTCTCTGCCATAAAATGTACGCTGCAAAAGAGAATTGTTTTTGCATTTGTTTTTGCAGCATTCTTACTTAACCCATAAGAATCCCCAACGTAGTCTGCTATACCATAAATTATATCCGGAGTTAGATAAGAATGAGCCAAAATAATTGCGTCTTTTTCTTTTTTTAACTGATTTATTTCAAGTGTCATTGGCGCAATAACAGCGCAGTCTGGTTCTGACCATCCGGCTTTGGATAGTTTTTTATATAAACGATTAACCTCTTTGTTGATTTCAGATTCAGTGAATTTCATTGATATGACTTTATGTTAAAAAGGTCCAGATGTCCAGAGATCAAAAGATTTGCAACTTTGTGTTAAATTTGATAAATTAAAAATGTTTTTATTACATAAACAAAAATAAATATGACAGTATCAGTTTTTATTGCAAAATTATTTGCAATTATATATTTAGTAGTAGGTATTGGTTTTCTTATAAATCCAGATTATTACAAAAAAGCTATAGTGGATATGCTTAAAAATAAAGGAGCTATGTATGTTGGGGGTTTGATGGCTTTAGTTGTGGCATATTTACTGGTAACATTTCATAATGCCTGGGCGATGCATTGGGCAGTTGCTATTACCATTCTTGGTTATGCAGCATTTATAAAGGGGATTTTATTTCTTATCGCGCCAGAATGGTTCGTGGATTCAACAGTTAAAATGTTCAAAAGAAAGGGTATGATTACATTTATGGGTGCTTTTGCATTTATTTTAGGTGCATATTTTGCTTACTTCGGGTTTGTGGCATAGTTATTCCGAAAACCTTTCGATCCCGATGTACATCGGGACGGCCTTTCCAAACAAGTGTTTTCGCTCTACAAAAAGTTCGCTTAGCTTCGATTTTTTTAGCTTCGGGGCCCTGCGGAGCGTACCCAAAGCTAAAAAATTTTTACGCATGCTCACCTTTTTCCGAGCTCACTTATTTATATATACAGCTATTATAATGGTCTTCAAAAGTACAAATCTCTTTCGCCTTTTTCAATCCGAACAAGTCGTTTTATAGTTTCTTTACGGCGGGTTTTGCCATCAATCTTTTTTAAAAATTTTATTATACATTTTGTATTGCAATAACTTTGGACCTATCAATAAACCTATACCTATAGCAATAATTAAAATAGGAATAATAGGTATTTTGAATCCAATATAATTTTCTAACCCAGATAGTAATGCTAATATTCCAATTATTATAGTAAAGTAGCTTATTTTAAGGTTGTATAAATGACGGACTGCATTAAGACTTAGTAATATGATACCTACACCGAGTAGCCACGTATTTTCTGGCAATCGCCCTTCCGGGAGCATCCATAAAACTCCAATCATTATTAAAAAGAGTGCCCATGCAATGGAGTCTAGGCGTGCACTTAGCGCAAATTTTTGAATTTTAGATAATAGTTGAGTCATAGTTTTTTGGTTATCAAAATATAAAAGGGATAAATCTAGCTTTAACTTTTTTCATATATTCTTTGTATCCCTCTAAATTTTTAGCAAGCATTTTTTCTTCCAATATAGAGCGAATTGTGAGGGTTATGATTAGTGCTACGGATGTATAAATTCCCCACATAGAGCTTAAGAGCAGTGCACTGGATATCACCATAAGATAAATAGCAGCATACATTGGGTGCCTTATATAGCCATATAATCCTGTAGAAATAACTTTGTGCCCTCTTTCTTTTTGAATTTTTACAACAGGTGCCAGATAGGTGTTTTGTTTAAAAGTGGCAGATAGTAAAATAATTGAAAGTAAAAATCCGACAACGCCAATTATTTGTATCCACAAAGGAAATTCCTGGGTCCAGCCAAATCTTTGTGAATCTAGTGGCATTATTACAAGCCATCCCATAAAAAATATGAATGTGAATGTAAGAAGAATTTTATCCCACATATTTTGATCTTTTTGATAAGGGGATTTCATTCTTTCCTTCATTAATCCAGGATCTTTTATAAGAATAAGAAGGGTTGATAGTATCATTCCTATAAAAAGTATTGTAAATCTCCACCCAGGTAACCAAGCCCAATTGCCACCAAGTCCGAACATAACGGCCATTGTTAATATAAGGTATGTTGGGATGCCGATGATAATTTTTAAATAGATTTTTTTCATAAATTTTATAATTACTTGATCTTTTAAATTACCTGATTTCCCAATTTCTTAATTTCTTAATCGTATAATTGAGTAATTGGGTAATCAAAAGTATAAATCCCTTTCACCCTTTTCTATACGAGCTAATCTTTTTATGGTTTCTTTACGGCGGTTATTGTCATCTATCTGATTTAAGTATTTTATGATGATTTTTTTACCCCTCTTTTTAGTATCCGGTGAAGCGTAGTCTTCCAGATACTCCTTAAACGTTAATATCGCATTAGGGCGACAGAGATGGTGGATATTACCGGGTTTTGCTATATCCATAAAAGCTTCACCTGTTCTTCCTTTGCGATAACAGGCAGTACAGAAACTTGGTAAAAGGTTTTGTTTTAAAATACCCTGTGTTACTTCATCTAAAGTGCGATGATCTGCAGTTGTAAATTGAGTGAGTGCTTTATTTTTACCATATCCACCAGGTGAAGTTCTGGATGCTGCACTGGTTTGTGAAATTCCTATATGGAATGCTTTTTCACGCACTTCCGGCCTCTCACGTGTTGAGATTATCATACCGGTATATGGTACAGCTAATCGGAGTACTGCGATAATTTGCAGAAGTTCTTTTTCACTTACTTTATATGGCAAATTTATATTCACGGTATCTGCCGGCTGAAAGCGTGGGACTGAAATAGTATGCGGACCTACTCCATATTTTTTATCCAGATATTGCGCATGAGAAGTAAGCGCAAGTACTTCAAATTTATAATCATAAAGTCCGAATAAAACACCGATCCCTATATCATCCAGACCAGCTTCGAATGCACGATTATGCGCAAATAATTGTCGTTCATAGTCCGCCTTTGGTCCTTTATGGAGCTTCTTATATGTTTCTCGATGATAAGTTTCCTGAAAAAGTTGGTAAGTGCCTATCTCAGCAGCTTTAAGTTTTTTATAATCTTCTACGGTAGTGGCAGCAATGTTTACATTAACCCTCCTGATTTCACCGTTTTTGGATTTGGTTTTGTAGATTGTTTTAATGGTATCTACCACGTAATCGATAGGATTATTACTTGGGTCTTCCCCAAATTCCAACAGAAGTCTTTTATGCCCCATATCTATCAGGATTTTTGTTTGTTGTTCAACTTCTTTTAGTGTCAGCTTTTTACGCGGAGTCTTATTTGAACAATGAAATCCACAATACTTACAATCGTTTATACAGTGGCTAGAGATGTAAAGTGGGGCAAAAAATACAAGCCGTTCACCATAAATAGTTTTTTTTATTTCATGCGCAGTTTTAAATATTTCATCCCATAATCTTTTATTTTTTACATGTAAGAGGTAGCCAATTTCTTTTAAGCTTAACCCTCTTCTATTAGATGCTTTTTTGAGTATATTTAAAACATCTTCTTTTTTCGGAGATTTAGTTTTTTCGAGTATGGCTTTGATCTGTTTTTCGTCTATAATGTTTTTGGAGGTTGGCATGTTGATAATTTAACACTTTTTTAATAGGATTTGTAGGATTTGTGTGATTTGTAAGATTTTTGGGATATTTTACTTAGTAAATCAGAAAATAATCCCAAAAATCACAAAAGTCCTACAAATCCCAAAGTTCTCAAATGAAAGATAATGAATTAAAGCATTGGCTCAAAACAACCGGCAAAGAGCAACAAGAGCTATTCGCCGAGGCAAATCGTGTTCGGGAAAAAGTAATCGGAAAAAATGTTTACTTCCGTGGTATTATTGAATATTCAAATATTTGTGAGAAAAACTGTTATTACTGTGGTATACGTAAAGGAAATGAAAAGGTTAATCGTTATAGAATGAGCCTGAAGGAAATTAAGGATTGTCTGGATTTTATTAAACGCGCCAAATACGGTTCTGTGGTTTTGCAGTCTGGTGAACTCAATACTCTTTCCACTAAATCATTTCTTTTGGGGTTAGTTGATTATGTGCATACCAGATATCCGGATTTGGGGATTACTCTTTCATGTGGAGAGTTCTCTTATACATTTTTAAAGAAATTAAAAGAGGCCGGTGCACATCGTTATCTAATTCGCGTGGAAACCAGTGTTCCGGAATTGTATAAAAAGCTTCATCCAGTTACCCATTCCCTGGCAAACAGAATTGCATGTATGAAGGATTTAAAGAAGCTTGGATATCAGGTTGGCTGTGGCAATATGATTGGATTACCTGGTCAAACACTTGATCATATAATTGCGGATTTAAAGTTTTTCAAAGAAATGGATTTTGATATGTTTGGCCTTGGGCCTTATGTAATTCATGAAGACACACCTCTTTCTAATAAAGTTGTTCAAAAATGGTGGAAGGCAAATAAAGAGAAAATTTTTAATATGACCTTGAATTTTATTGCCTTGCTTCGCATTACAATGCCTACTTGCAATATTGCGGCGGCAACTGCGCTTGATGTTTTTGATAAGCAAGGTAGAGTTATGGCTTTAAAAGCAGGTGCTAATGTAATTATGCCTTCCGTAACTCCGAATAAATATCGCAATGATTATCTTTTGTATCAAAATAAACCTTGCGTAGATGGCCATGCACATATTTGTGCAGGATGTAGTGTTAATAAGGTGAGGTTGGCAGGGTTGAATCCTGTACTTGGGGTAAGAGGGGATGCAATTCATTATATTGATAGATTGAAAAAGTGTTTAAAATATAATAAATTTTAAACCTCCTTTGTCATTTCGACCCTGTGGAGAAATCCCTTAGAAAAATCGATATAACAAAGGGATCCCTCCACAGGGTCGGGATGACAAAAAGAAAAATAGTATATATGGCAAAGCAACAAGAAAGAACAATAATCAGCATAGTAGGTCGCACGAATGTGGGTAAATCCAGCATGCTTAATCTTTTAAGTGGGCAAAAGGGCTATGCGATTGTGGATGATACACCAGGTACTACAACAGATACTGTTACTGCACTTATGGAAATTCACAGCATGGGCCCATTTAAAGTACTTGATACAGCTGGGGTGGATGAGTATTCAAAACTGGGAGATAAAAAACGTAAAAAAACTCAAGAGGCGATTGAGGAGGCGGATTTAAGCTTAGTTGTTTTGGATATCAAGCAAAAAGATGTTTCAGTTGAACGCCAGATTATAAAACGAATTCAAAAGCATAATAAACAGGGTCTTGTAATTTATAATCAATTCGATAGTACAATTAAGTCCGATAAGCTTGATAAGCTAAAAGCAGATCTGGATAAGAAATTAGGAAAGAAATTACCAAGCCTTATAATCAATGCATCAGATCATAAGCGCCAAACAGATCTGACTGTTTTTATTAAATCCCATCTTATAAAAGAAAGCCGTAATATCGATCTTTTGCCGATTAAGGGCAGCGGTTATGTATTACTAATCATTCCGATGGATGAAGAAACTCCGACTTTGCGCTTACTTCGTCCACAGGATATGGCAGTAGAAAGGCTGCTTCGCAATTATGCAATACCGGTTTTATATAGAATGGATTTAAAAAAGGCACGTAGTAATGACAAAAAAGAGAAAAAGAGATTTTTAGATGTGATTAAAACAACTTCATCCTCAAATGAGGGTTTAAAATTAGTACTTACAGATAGCCAGGCATTTGATGTAGTTTCAAAATGGTCACCTAAGAGGTTCCCACTTACATCTTTTTCTGTAATGATGACTAATTACATGAGTTATGGAAATTTGGATTTGTTTGTTGAAGGTGTAAAAGCTGTGGATGGGTTAAAAGTAGGGGATAGAATATTGATCGTAGAAGCTTGCAATCACGACAGGCAATGTGATGATATTGCAACGGTACAGATTCCAAAGCGCCTTAAAAAAAAGGTTGGTGGAAAACTTGATATTGATTTTAATTTCGGCCGTCCATTTCCAGATGATCTGTCGCCATATAAACTGATTATCCATTGCGGTGCATGTATGATTGACCGTCAAAAATACCTCCGTCGTTTATTAAAAGCCAAGGAAGCTGGTGTGCCGATTACGAACTATGGGGTGTTGCTTTCTTATTTGGAGGGTGTGGAGGTGCTTGAGAGGGTGGTGGAACTTTTTATACAGGAATAAATAGTAAGATAATCCTTATATTTTACTAGATTATTTGCTAAAATTAAGGTACAAAATGGCTTCGGCCTCCGAGACCCTGCTTTCTTGCGAAGGCAGGGGTCGTTTTTTATTTTTGTAGACAGGATTCACCCTTTGTCATTCCCGTCCCGCCTTGGCGGGACGGGAATGACAAACAGAAATATAACCTTCTGTATCATTTACGGATGACCAAAAGAAGTATAGTAAACATTTGTTTACTAATCAAGTATATTTTCAACCTCCTCCGAACTATTCGTCTGCATCAATTTTTTCCTTAAATCCCTCGCTCCATCAAACCCCCGGCAGTACCAGGTGAGGTGTTTGCGCATGGCATAAAAGGCATTTTTCATGCTCATTTCCTCAAAGCATCTGGCATGATCAATGGCTGTTTTAAATCGATCTTTAGTCGTAGGTTTTACATTGCTGAAAAACCAGGGATTGCCGCATGTTGCACGGCCTACAAGGGCGCCATCGGTTCCATATTTTTTGATTTTTTCATGCGCATCATCAATAGATTGGATGTCACCATTGCCAAGGAATAATGTGTCAGTTTTTTTAACTATTTTGGCCACTTTTCTAATTACTTCCCAATCAGATTGCCCTGTATACATTTGCTTCAAAGTTCTACCATGTAAAACAATTGCAGCCGGCTCTTCTTCTAGCAGATGCTTCACCCATTCTTCCGCAATAATTTCATCTATTCCAGTGCGGGTTTTAACCGAAACTGGTAAAAGCTTGCGCGTGGCAGATCGGGATTGCATCTTTTTTAATGCTGTAATGATTTTAGGACGAAGGCCGGCTTCATCTACTTTAATACCATTCGCCCAATCCTGCGCAGCTTGTTTTACGGTACGGATTATTTTTTTAGCCTGCTCTGGTACTCGAATAAGTCCGGCGCCGGAATTGCGTCTTGCTACTTTGTTTGCAGGGCATCCCATGTTGATATCAATTCCATCAAAGCCAAGGTAGCAAGCCATTAGGGCAACCTTATAAAAAGATTCTGTTTCTATCCCATAAATCTGAGCAACTATCGGGCGTTCTATTTTATTAAATATAAAATGATCCAGCATAGAAACTGCCCCACGTGCCAAACCTTCTACGTTCACAAATTCCGTATAGGTTACATCCGGTTTACTGTATTTTGCAGTCATATATCTAAAAGCAGCATCTGTAATGCCGTCCATGGGGGAGAGGCCTAGTATTGGTTTTTTGAGGTTTTGCCAAAAGTTCATGTTTTTCAAATAGTTTCCAAATTGTTCCCAAATAGTTTCCAAATGGTTATTCAATAAACGATCTGTCAACAATTTGGGAACGCGAGTAAAACGAGCGGGTAACAATATGGTTGCTATTTGATATCTCCACACTTCACATTCACATCATGCTTTTCGTTTCTAACCTTATCCGTATAAATACATACAACATTACCTTTTTTATATCCATTAGTATTATAATTATCTACTTTAAATCCTTTTTTAACTAAAAAGTTTTTAATAGCATTAGTTTTAATTATTGCCTTTGTTGTTTTAATGCCCTTTCCTTTTAATGTGACCGCATTAGCACCTTTGTAATTTGCAGAACTCCATATAAATTCTACATTGTTGGTTGTAACATAGTTCAGACCGATATCCTTTTTTAAATTTTCTATTGTACCTATGGTTCCGGATGGAGATAAGCATGCTACATTAACCATTTTCCAGGTACCATCTGAAAGCTGCATATTTACCTTTGGCAACGTTATGCCAGATTCGGATGTAATATTAACAACAACACTGGAGGTTTTATCGGAAATTTGTGGCTGCCCTACATTGAATCCTGTAGCCTTACTATTAGCACAAATAAAAGGATCAAAATCTTTTTTTGTATTTGCATCTTTTGCTATTTTAGCAGCCAGGTCATCAGAAACCGATTTATTTGTTTTATAAGAGCCATCCTTTAGTGGATTACCTTTACTGTTTGTATACCATTTGTAAAAATTATCCACAATTTTTTCCGGCTCTGTTTTAGACTTTTGTTTTTTATTAACTTTTAAGGCAGATTCTGTCTTTTTTCCTTCAGGTATTTTTACCTCCGTAGATACTACACTATTACCTGTACCATTTGTAGTTTTATCTACTTTTTTTAAATAACGCACTAGATAAAAACCACCTATTATCAATAAGAGCACTAATATTACGATAGCCACCGCTGGCAATGCAGAGTTTTTGTGCTTAGGGTATTCGCAGAATGCTTCACCATCTTCAGTTTTTAAATTATTTTCATCGTCATTTATCATAATTTTATATATATAGTAATAATGTGTCTTCTATTGTATCTCAAAAATATATTTTTTTAAAGAAATAAAGTTTGCAGAATTTGGATTATTTTTATGTGATCCTATTGTCCTACTTTAAAAATGTTAAATCCAAATATCTAATTTTTAAACCATCTGGCATTGGCATATGTAACTCATGCTACAATGTTTTTAAAATAATATTGATATTCTGTGTGTGAAATATTATTTAACTAAATTTATTATGAAACTAAAAATATTTTCATTACTAGCACTAACTTTGTTTGTTCTTGCAGGATGTTCTAATGGAGTCTCAAGTGTAAGTCTCAAGTCTCAAGGGTCTGATACTAGTACCGAAAAAGCTATGATGGACTCTTCGGTTGATAAAATGGCAAAAGACACGTCAGTTGCCAAGGTAGCCACTAAAATGGAATCAAAAGATGTTATGATGGACTCTTCTGCTAAAACCACAAGGGCAACTTATATTGCTTATACAAAAACAGCTTTTGATGCTGCAAAAGACAAAAAACGTGTGTACTTTTTTCATGCAGCATGGTGCCCTTCATGTAAAAGCGCAGATTCTGATTTGAAATCAAATTTATCTAAAATACCTGCAGGGGTTGCTGTATTTAAAACAGATTATGACACTGAGTCCGCATTAAAAAAGACATATGGTATAACTTATCAGCATACATTTGTACAGGTAGATGGCGTAGGAAAGGAGGTCGCTAAATGGAATGGGGGAGATGTTGATACTTTGCTTCGAAAATTACAATAATTTAATTCAAGGTTGTAGTTTGTAGCTTTTTAGCTTTTTAGAAAGACTAATTAGCCCCTAAGAAGCTACGATCTAATAAGCTAATAAGCTATGTTAATACTACTAATTTTCGCCTTTATCGCAGGTTTTGTAACAATCGCCTCTCCATGTATTTTACCAATACTCCCTATTATACTTTCTGGTGCAGTGGGAGGTAAAAGAAAGCCAATTGGGGTAATTGTTGGTTTTATACTTAGTTTTACTATATTTACACTTTTTTTATCGATAATAGTGAAGGCATTGGGTATATCAGCTGATGTAATGCGTTATGTTGCAGTAGCCATACTAATTTTAGCCGGCTTAAGTTTAATAATTCCTGCGGCAAAGAATTTTTTGGCAAAGTTAATGTCCGGCCTGGCTTCAAGGGCATCTGTAAAACAAGATCCATCTAATAATGGCTTTGGCGCTGGTATTGCTACAGGTGCAAGTCTTGGCTTGATCTGGACGCCTTGCGTTGGGCCGATATTGGCATCTGTTATTTCTTTGGCATTAACTGGCCAAGTAACAGGATCTGCAGCTTTAATAGTTTTTGCATTTGCACTTGGAACAGCACTCCCTATGTTCGGGATAATGTATGGAGGGCGGCAGCTTTTAGGTCGGGTAGGATGGCTTACAAATAATCTTTCATCAATTCAAAAGGTATTTGGCGTACTTATGATAATTATTGCACTATTGATAGCTTTTAATATAGATAGGAAGTTTCAGACTTATATACTACAGAAATTTCCAAATTATGGTGCTGGATTGACACAAATTGAGGATAATGACAGGGTTAAGAAGGCGCTTGAGCAAATAGACGCCAAATAGACTGCAGGCTGCTGTAAAATTGCCACAAATTATTGAGCAACAATGCGTGTTCCGCCTTTGTCTACTATAGCATCTTCTGCGTTGCCAAAATTTGCAATTATAGAAGGTTCGCCGGTTTCTTCTGTAAAATCTGCACAAGCCTCCAGTTTTGGCCCCATACTTCCGGTAGGTAATTGAGATATCATATCCTTAGCTTCAGCAGTAGTAAGCTGAGCGATCACTTCTCCATCAATATCTTTTCTTCTGAATTCTTCCGGGTCAATCACTCCAGGGGCTTCTGTAAAAATAACAAGCATGCGGGCTCTCACAATTTTTGCAATTAACGCAGACGTTCTATCTTTATCTATTACACCTTCAATACCTTTTAGCTTGCCATCATCAGGATTCCTTACAATTGGTATTCCTCCGCCACCACCCGCAATTGTTAGTAATCCTCCATTAACATTATGCCTAATAGCCTTGGCGTTTAAAAGATGCATTGGCTTTGGAGATGGAACAACTTGCCTCCAACCATCTTCCCTTGATTGATCAAGAAGCTCTATGTGTAAATCAGAATCTTCTTCCATTTTTTTTTGTGCTTCATCTTCGGTCATCCATACACCAATAGGCTTAGTAGGACTATCAAAAGCCTCATCCTCAGGATCAACTAATACCTGTGTAACTAAAGTTGCAATATGTGCTGCCTTTAAAGGATCTAATTTATGTAGTTCACTATATAGCTCCTGTTCTATCATATACCCGATAGCACCTTGCGTATCTGCACCAATAGCGTCTAATTTAACGTGATGAAGAATCCCATGTTGTTCCGCACAGGCAAATCTATCTGATATAAAGCCAACTTGTGGGCCATTGCCATGACATAAAGCCATTTTAACATTATCTCTTGCAAATACTTTTGCAATAATTTTACATGCAATTTCACATGCTTTGTGCTGATCTTCTACTGTGATTCCTTCTCTCCCCAAGGTTAGGGCATTTCCACCTAGAGATATAACTATTTCTTCAGGTATATTGAGTTTTTCCATAATATTTATTTTATTTAATAAAGGAATCGATTCTAATCTATTTTATTTGGTACTGTCAAATATTATATAATTTAAAAAATTCTCTTGCTAAAAATTAAAAGCTTAGATAAATTAAATAAGCAATTTCTAGTTTTAGATTTCTATTACAATCAGAAATCAGAAATCCGAAATGCAAAATCGTAGAATGTTCCCCTGTAGCTCAGTGGTAGAGCGCCCGGCTGTGTAATGCATATCTTTATATGAAAGATAAAAGAAAATACGCCGACCGTGCAGAGTATTTAAAAGCTGCTGTCACAAAGCGTCGTAAGACGATTCGACAAAAAGCAATTAAATACAAAGGCGGTAAGTGTGAACTCTGCGGTTACAATAGGTGCATTGAAGCATTAGAGTTTCATCACATATCTAATAAAAGCTTCGGAATATCCCAAAAAGGATATACAAGAAGTTGGAATAAGGTAAAAGATGAAATTGATAAATGTATACTTCTCTGCGCAAATTGTCATCGCGAAGTAGAAAATGGTGTAACGCAGCTTTCCGTCCGAAAGGCGGATTGAAACTCCTTGGGATAACGGTGAAGGCTAAATCTTACACTTAGACATGCTAATACCGTGGGAACCCCGACATCACGTCGGGGGCGCCGTAGAGACTAGATACCGAGGCACCTAAATCCATATTGGATATGGTGAAGATATAGTCCACACTTCATGGAAACATGAGGATAAGTGTAACCGGTAGGTCACTGGTTCGAATCCAGTCGGGGGAGCCACCATCATTTTATGGCTTAGGTAAGCCGTTTTTTGACATATTGACATTTAATGAAAAATCATTATAATTGATAACCTATTTTTAACTAAAATAATTTATGACGCAAGCTATAAGCATACCTGACCATTTTCAATCTTTTTCTGTAACATTGGATCAAAATGAGGTGGATAGGTTAATTGAAGAGGAGAACGCAGATGCAAAAAGTGCTCTTGTCAATTTACATAGAATGGTAATGGGTGATATGGTTGATGCAATTGGATCAGCTGGGTTTCAGTGTAAACCTAACTATCTTGTTGATAATGCTGATGGAACAACAACATATCCATTTAAACTACACAATAAATTTGGACCAAAATTTGGACCAAGATGTAGTATAATCAGAGATCTACTAAGGCAAATAATAAATTCAACAAATTTATTACAATTTGCTTTTAATGAAGAGTCTACAGCTTAGCAAAGCTGTAATAAGAAAAGGTAAAAAAACAAGGGTGTATACTTGGCAGGCTATTAAAGCTAATTGGACGATAGATATAATTTTTTATATGTCACATATAAACTTATTAGTTTCAAATACCCTTTTAAGTATTTCAACATGCTTTCCAAATCCCAATATTTCCTCATACCATTTGGTTCGCATATCGTCCAGTAAGGGGAGCCATCGCAAAATTATACTTCAGCTTACGTATCCGTCTTCGTAAACTACATCGGCTACTTCAGCTTACATATAAATTTTGCTCCTTCCCAAAAAAATACCCCTCCCATTGCCTACTTTGCATTTTTTTTGGTCCCCGTTTTTTATGGTCTAGGTAAGTATTTTTTAGTGAATTTGATATTATTTAAGTATAAATTAACTAATCTATTGACATTTTTTAGTGAATTTGATATTATTTAAGTATAAATTAACTAATATTTTATGACTACCACATCTCCAATTAGAAAAAGGGTACAAAGACTTAAAAAAGAATACGATGCATTAAGAAAGGATAAAGACTCACTTTTGGCAATGATAGGTGAAACAGAAATTGCCGAAAGTGTTTACAACTCCAATGCTATCGAAAATTCCACCTTAACACTAAAGGAAACTGAGAAAATTTTATTAGAAATGGAAGTTTCTCGTAATGTCAGTTTACGAGAAGTATTTGAAGCTAAAAATTTAGCTCGGGTAATGGAATATGTTAGAAACAAAAATAAGGGGGAAAAATTAGATACTGATTTTATCCTACTTTTGCATAAAATGCTGATTAGCAATATTAATGATGACATAGCGGGAAGATTTCGAGCCAAGGGGGAATATGTAAGAGTTGGTTATTACATTGCCCCGCCCCCAGAACATGTAGAGCAAATGATGGAAGATGCGATTAGCGAATATTTAAATGATTTTGAGTCATTCCCTATTGATAAAATTGCTAAATTTCATCTTGATTTTGAACATATTCACCCGTTTATTGATGGTAACGGAAGAATGGGGCGCTTGTTGATTAATTACCAATTAAATAAACTGGGATTTCCCAATATTATTATTAAAAATAAGGGTAAGAATAAGTACTATGAAACCTTTCGACAATACGATGACAAAAAAAATACAAAACCAATGGAAAAAATCATCACTCTTGCACTTACAGAATCCCTACACAAACGAAATACATATCTTAAGGACGATAAAATTATTATGTTATCTGAGTATACAAAGAAGCACAAAAAATCAGCTCCTGCTGTACTAAATGCAGCACGTCGCCAAAATATTCCAGCGTTTCGTGAAAAAGGCATATGGAAAATTAGTTCTAATTTTGAATAATCCTGGTTTGAACCTCATTCGCTATGAGGAGACAACTCTATTTCATGGCTTAAATAAGATAAAAACTACGGTTATAACTTAATTCCTTTCCTTCAAAAACATAAACAATATAGGAATTATTAAGAGCAATGTAACACTTAATTGAATTGCTGTGTTGATGGTATATAAGTCTGCGAAATATCAAAAGAATACAATAATTCACAGAGAATTACATTTTAATAATAGCATTTTGCCTAATTGTTTTTGCTTGAGATCAGGTTGTATGGCCTAGAGATTTATTTTACCCTTCCTCAGAATAAGAATTATTTCTAAAATTCAACATTTTTATTGCTAACATTTGTATTTCTTCGCATTTTTTTACCTCCTGTATTAAATTTTGCATTCTATTTGCAAGTGCAGATGCTTGAATTATTAGATCTTCAATATTCGCAGATATTTCTTCGATACTACTCCCAAGTTCTGATTTTATTGTAAATCCGGATTGATATCTAGTTGTTAAATCATATGTATCATCAATAAATTCATTGGAATATAAACTTTCTTCGATATCTTTTAGTGCAGCGCTCAATTCAATAAGTATTTTATTTAATTCTATTATCTTTTTTATAGATTCTATAAATTCATCATATTTTTTTTTATACTCCCTCCTTTTTTTTATGGGTTGGCTTTCTAAAGCCAATTTATTTGGAAATAACCTAAATACAATTGCAACTTTTGACCTAAAGGAATTGTCCAGCAATTTTAGTGCTGCCTTGTGATATGAATAACTTTGAGAATCTATGGCTATACATAAGTCATAAATTTTTTTATATAACTTACAAACTTCTCCTAATTTACCTAAGGTTATTTCGACCCTTTCAGTTTCTAGTTCAGAACTATCTTCTGCATCATCTGGATCATCTGATAAGGAAAAGATTTTTCTGAATGCAGCTCTTTCTGCCTTTAGAATGAACCCGGCACTTGTATTTATATTTTTGAATTCACTGTCTCTAGAGCGTTTAAATCTTAATACAGCCGCACTAATCTTTCTACATAGCATTGCTAATTCCTTTTCATTTTCTATAAAATTATCAGGCACACCTTTTTTTATAATATCTATCAATTCATCATCTAATTTATTGATATCTGTTACTACAGACCCTTTCATGTCCGATAAATGCTTAGCAGTTGTTATATCTAGTCTGCTTCTTAGTACGGTAATAGCATATCTTGCTCTGTCTAATAAAAATTGCTTAGGTATTTGTTTGTATGTGCTACCCTCAGTGTTACATGGGATTTCGTAAGGCAAACTACCATCGTGTCTTAAATTTTCTTTTTTTAAAGAAAATTTAAAATCTGGCTCCTTTGGCTGTCCGTTACCGTTATGATTCATTGCTAAAAAATAAAGGGTATTATTATATATAATATAAAATATATGTCAATATGGTTATGCCTATTTACAAATTAGTTTTTTTGTGGTATAATGATTAGATAGACTTAATATTATTTTGTTAATTATGACTGCGAAATCAGATATAAATGAACGGGTTGACATAGCAGGAGGGGAATCTACAGATGCTCAAAGAAGGGTTATTCGGGAGCTATTAGGCTTAACAGATGATTTGCCTAAATCAGAAATGTTAGAACGACTTGCTAAAGCAGGTTGTAGTGGGATGAATATAGGCCCAGAAAATGATAAGGCAATAGAATCAGAAAGTGACGCCATTGATCGGATTCAGGATGAAGAGTGCAAGAGGTTAATAGATGGTAAAAATCATGAAGTTATTACAGTGCTTGAAAATGCCGGATTCGAAATGCCTGTTGGTTTAAAGGAGATGCTTAATGAAGATTCTGGACATCAAGGTGGACGAAAGGGGTGCGGATTTACCCAAGCTACTCGTTTTTTAGCTGAGTCTATAAGGGAAAAGTCGGATAGAATTAAATCAGCATATTATAGCTCTAAAAGAGAAGTCTTAGAGGCAATCGATATGAGAGACATAGGCGATATGAAAGACATGAAACCTGAAAGCAAACTTATCCTTAGAATGTTGGCAGATATTTATGACGCACGACCAAAAAGATCTCATGTGCCAGAGCTACCATCTTTAGGAGAGAGGCCTGAAATTGGAACATGTACTACAGCGGAAATTTATTTTTTCGAATATTTATATGATACTGGCTGGCCGATTGTAGGTGATAAAAAAATGAATTTTATTTTAGATGAAAAAGGTGAGGCTATCTTTATAGAAAAAGTAGGATTGGGTGATAATCATTCCGCACTTTCATTAAAGCATTTTTATACAAACGGGGTTTTGATTCCCCCAGGCAGTTTAGTTGCATTAAAATATTCCGATGACGCGATTGGTGATCCTACAATATCTTACAAAGGCAATATTATTCAATCTTCAGATTTAGAGGGTGTAGATTTTTTAAGGTTTACACCTCTTGTAGCAAAACCAGAAGATCGCGCACGTGCTTTTTGGTCTCATGTATATTTTCAGATACAAAATCAAATGCCAGGTGCGCTGCAAACTACTATTCAGGATTTTATCGATAAAGCGAAATCTGAGGTAGACAGTGATATGTCATTTGAAGATAGGGGTAAGTTAAGAAGGGGATTAAGGGAACGTTTAAATACACCAATTAAGCAAAATGTGCCATTAAATGAGTTGCAAGAAGATGCAAAAAGGTATTTGGAATTAAGGAAGAAATATTTAATTGAGCGCAAGCGTAAAGATGCAGAGCAGGCACTAAAAGATGCTGAGCAGGAAAAAGCATTTGATAGAGCTCAAAAAATATATGCAAAATTAAAAGGTGACCCAATATTTGAGCAGATTAGAAAAGAAGCAGCATTGGCACATATTAAGGATTATGCAGCAAAACATCCAGACGATGTGGTTCTTAAGGAATATACACTTGAAATGACACCGGATGGATGGCTGATAGATAAAAATGGTAAGCCAAGTGTACCTGTAACAGGTTGTGATTGTGGTCCTAATTCTTTTTTAGTAGTACTTGCAAGAGCAGTTAAGGAATTTGAACGTCGTTATCCTGATCAAATTAAAAAAATAAAAAGTGATGCATAGTTAGGGATTCGTTTTTTATTTTATTATTTTTTCCTAAAAATGCTGTAGCCTGCAAATCGATAGGTAGCAATATGCTCTACTGCGTCACCAACTTGTTCAAGAAATCCAGGTTGTCCTTTTACTCCTTCTGCAACTGCATCTGTAGTAACAATAATTCCGCCAGGTTTACATAATTTAACTGCCAATTGTGGAGTTGCACCGTTATTTGGCCAGTCTTTTATAAATACAAATAGATCAAATGAGGATTCTTCCAGTCCTGGTGGAATATCTGTATTACGTACGCCGTGAGTAATAAATGAAGTTCTTGGGTTGACATCAAAGAATGCCCTTTGTGTTAATTCTTCATATCCTTCACCATCTAATTGATCTTTATCTAAATAGGTCCAAGTACCCTTTTTTCTGAATGGAAAGTTTGCCGTAGGTGTCCAGGCCGGATAAAAATAGATTGCTTTCATGCTATCATCAAAAACTGTTTCCACAGCCTCATTTAGCATTTTTTTTTCAACTTCTCTTAATTTAAAGATCGATGGCTCATCATTAAATCTTAATATTTCTGATTCATCTGCATAGAATGGTGAAAGTAGACTGCCTATTTTTAATCTATCTTTTAACGGCTTTTCTTGAGGGCCACGATAATTTGGTATTATATTAGGATTTAATTCAAGCTCAGGTATTTGTTCTCCAATATGCCTACCAAGTTCATCGGGACTTATGTTAGTATTAATACCTTTAAGACATGCAGTTAAACTTGTTCGAATTTTTTCCCAATATTGTTCAGTGGCTTTATATTCTGAAGATGACTCTACTTGCGTTTTATGTTTTGCCGTTAATGATAGTAGGCGGTCTTTCATAGATATTAGTTATTCTTAATATTATAGCATAAAGTTTTTATTTAAGCAATTTTTAGCATGTGAGTTTTATTTTTTATTCTACCTTGACAAAATAAAAATAATTAATTATAATTAACTAAATAATAACTGATTTTTCATGACAGATATAATGCGTAGTCCTGATAGGAGAATTGAAGATTTCCAAGCTATTTTGAAAGGAAGAGATAGTGTTGATGGTATGACAAAATTTGGTGATGCTTCAATTAGTAAATTTAATGATGGATATTCTATAGATATAGCTAGTAATAGGCCTGATATGCGGATTTATTTTGTTATTGATGGCAGCGGGATGCTTAAGGATAGTGGTAGGTACTTTATGCATGACTCAGGTGCCGAACCACGGTCGCTGACGCCCGCAGAAAAACAAATGATGGATGAACCAATTTATGCAGCAAATCAAATGATTGACGAAATACTGGCAACTTTCCAAGAAGATCCAGTAATAAGTTCTCAGGATAAAGAAATTGCAGCACAAGAAGAATCTGAAAAAATAGCAGAAGGCGTACGAAATAAAGTGGTTAGCATATTAAGCCTTGATACTACTACATGTAAGGTTAAATCTAATGAACTTCCGGCAAAAGAACCATCTGAGGTGGCACCAAGTGTTGTTAATTCATTTACAGATCAGGAATGGAGATTTGTAATAGAAAGAGTAATAAATACAATATCAAAAGAAGAAGATACGCATAAGGCTGCTTAAGATATTGATTGCTTTTTATATGTTTTAAGTTTACAGTCTATCAGCTCGATTAATTAAATAACCAAATTTATAATGAGAAATTTTAATGACAACAAAAGATCTGGAGGAAGAAATTCAGGCGGCTTTGGAGGAGGAAGAGGTGGTGGAGGGAGATCAGGTGGTTTTGGTGGTGGCAGAGGTGGTGGAGGAAGAGGAGGTTTTGGCGGAAGAAATCAAGGTAGGCCTCAAATGCACGGGGCAACTTGTGCGGACTGCGGAAATTCATGTGAAGTTCCTTTTAAGCCAACTTCCAGTAAGCCGGTTTATTGTAACAACTGTTTTAAGAGAGAGGATAATTTTGATTCTCGAGGTGGTGGTCGATCTGGTGGCAGAGGTGGTAGAGATTTTGGAGGAAGGTCGAATTCTGGAGATAGACAAATGTATGAAGTTACTTGCTCAGAATGTAATAAATCGTGCGAAGTTCCTTTTAAACCAACTTCCAGTAAGCCTGTTTATTGTGATGATTGTTTTGGAGATAAGGGTGGTAATAATAAGGGGGGAGTTTGTTATAAAGAGGACTTTGAAGCGCTTAATAAAAAGTTAGACAAAGTTTTAAAGATCCTTAATATTCTTAACCCTAAAAAGACACATATTATTGAGAAGGCTGAACCAATAGGGGATCCGATTGGGGATCCAGTGGGTGATCCAATTGAGGAAAAGCCAGCAAAGAAAGCAGTGAAGAAAAAGGCACCAGCTAAAAAGGTTACTAAAAAGACAACGACAAAAAAGAAAACCACAATCAAGAAGCCTGCATCTAAAAAGGTCACAAAAAAGAAAGCACCAGCGAAGAAGAAAACTACGAAGAAAAAAGTTGTAAAGAAGAAATAAAATAATTTTGGTTCTGATTGCAGGGAATTATTTTTTTACACAAGCTCCAACTTAAACTCCTTTTTCCCGAGAGCTTTAAAAATTTTATAAATAAGATCAATCCCCGCGGAAACCTGTCTGTTCTCAATACGGCTGATTACAGCTGGGGTAGTGCCTGCTTTTTTGGCAAGCTCTGCCATGGAAAGAGACTGAAAGGTACGCTCTTTATGTAAAGCTACAGCTAATTTAATTCTTGCCATAGATTCTTGCATATAGGCTTCGGCCTTTGAATCACCCTTAAGTTGTTTAGAAAAATTAGTATATTTTTTAGCTTTCATTATTTTATAAGAGTTAGTTGTAAGAATAAATTATTTTTTAGATAATCTTTCATGTATCGCTCTGCTTGGATTAAAAATTTTGCAATTTTTTTGTTTATTTTTTTCTTAATACCCTTTTCATATAATTTGGGTTTATCGATAGCGTTTAGTAAAATTATTTTATCTCCTGACTTTGTAAAAAATGCAATACGAACTAATTTTGTTGATTCTTTAATTTTTAATATACTAATTGAATGATTGTGGTATTTTTGAACGATAGGTGGAATATTGTAAAATCCTTTTTTATTTTTTAAATACTCCAGATACATTTTTATGTTACCAAGTTTCTTGTTTTTATTTAATTTATCCTTTTCAGAATCATTTTTGCCAAATGAATACTTTTCGGGGTATTCCAGAAACGACGCTTCCAGTTTATTATCCTGATTTTTAAATGCGTAACATACTATCTTCATATTAATTATATATTATCTAATTAGATAATGCAAGTGATTATTTAAATTGGAATTAAGGATTAAGAATTAAGGATTAAGTTCCATATTCCATTCTTAAACCTTTAATTTCAGATCCGTTATTTCCTGTTGCAGCTCTTTAGCTTGTGCCAGTACATCAATCAGCTCATCGGTATCTTCATCACAACCACTTTCTTTGCCAGCCACATAAGCTTTTTGAAGATTCTCCATCATTCTGTTTGTAGTGATTTTAAGCCTTTCCTTAATCACTTTTGGGGTAAGCTTTTGCTTCTTTTTCTGAATAAACTCAATATCTGAAGCCTGGCAATAAAAACATTTGGCTTTATCCAGTTCGGTTACGGCAAAATCCATACCGCATTGGGGGCACAGGTACGTAATCATGTACTTCGGTTCTTTATTCTTCATAATTATATAAATTAAAGAATTAAAACCGGGAGGTCTATGGGAGGAGGGGAAGTGTATCGTATTGTTGATGGGTTGTCAATAAAAAATAGCCTATATGCTATAATGATTTTCTTTTTAGTAAATATTTTTTAATTATGGTAGATGTAACACAATTAATGGCAGAGTCTGAAAAGCAGCATGATGATCTTATTAGCCAGACATATCCTGATTTAGATATAGGTATTGCCCAGGAAATTCGTTATAGATTGTCTACGGAAGACGGGGGGCTGTCAGATGATCCGGAGGATTTTGTTGCAGCGTATGACGAAGCTGCTGCAATGCCCAGTTCACCTGAGGATGTAAACAGAATTTTAATAAGACTTCAGAACTGTATCGATCCTGAAATTGTAAGAACAAAACTTGCACAGGCTATTATTTATATGAGGAGTGAGGGGGATTTAAGAAGTAGTGAAACTTCTGAAGGGGATGTGGTTGTTTCACAAATAGAACCAAATTTAATAAATTTTTTAAATAATTATAGTGGCAGATTTTATAACATTTATCCATGGATTCGAGAGCTTGTTGGTATTATGCCTAAAACTGATATTTTTGGAATAGATATAGTAGAATTGCGTGAAAAAATAGCAGATTTTCATGAAGATCGTTCTCCTGATGATCCTTTTATGGGTTGTGCTGGCGAAATAAGAGAGGCAGTTCACAGAAGGTTGTCGTTTGAGGCTGTTAAATATATAGATGAATATATAGCTTTTTTACGTTCGGATAAGCCATCTGATTTTGTAGCAAGTAAGCCTTGTTTTACAGAAGAAGGTGATAAGGAAAGGGAGCTCGATTCAGATTCATTTAAAACTCTATTGGATGTAAAAGAGCAACTTCAGCTGATTTGGAACAATCCATTTTCAAGAAAAGAGGCTGCATCGTCGGATGCTACATTGGATGATTCTGGATCAAGAGAGTTTTTATCCAATGCAGTCAGGCTTATTCGTCAGCTTTCAGATCCTTATATTGGTGCAATGCAGTTATTTGATAATGGGGCTAATTTTACGAAACATTTAAAGGAAAATTTAAAAGTAATAGAAAGTGGTGATTTTTCTTCAATGAATTTAGGTCTTTTAAGATATTACCTCAGGAATGCAATAATTGGTGCAATGGGTCAAAACGGGAGTAGGGACGGTAAAATGATATTTAATTTAATGACATTAGATACGATTCTGGAGAATTTATCGCTTATTTATTATGCAAATATAGTGAATGTTGAGCTTGTTGAAATAAATGATGATAATTATGAAAGGGCAATAGATGTATTAGTTCAATTAGTACTTTGTGCAAGAGCCACTGGCCAGGGTACAAAAAGTCTGGGGCGTTTTGGGTTGTATATATCTCAATTGGCTGAAGCAGGAAAGATAGAATCCAAACATGACAGGGTGGCCTCCAGTATAGATGAAATGCATATTGAGCTATTGAATTATATTTATGGTCTAAGGAAAAAAGTAAAAAATTTACTTAATGCCGCAAATCCCGAGCCGGCTGATTATCAAAAAAGATATATGGATCGCCTTAATACCAAGCTATTAAACGATGTTGTGCGTGAGAAAACTACACATTTATTAGGTAATTTATTAGATGGCATTCGTACATTTGTAGGAGGGTCGGACAAAGAAATCGCAGCGCAGATTGCAAAAGGACAAAGAAGATCATCTGAGGCAAATATAGAAGATCAACCAATATCAAAATCTGTTTTTCAGTTTGGTCCGGATATTGATGACCCTTCACATAGTGCTAAGAGTGCATGGCGTATGGGCGGCAAGGGGGCATCACTTGCTGAGATGTCAAATCTCATAAGGATAAAAGGTTTGCAAGATGTTGATGTACCAAAGGGATTCGGCTTAAGTACAAGTACATGGCCAAGAATTAAAAATAGCGATGAGGAAAGAGCAGAGCTGACTTCTGCAATTTTAGATCAGCTTTCTGAATTGGAAAAGCGTACAGGTAAAAAATTTGGTGATGCAGAAAACCCACTGATTTTAGCTGCTCGCGCAGGTGCAATTGTTTCTATGCCTGGCACGTTAGCAACTATTGCACATATTGGTTTAAATGATGAGATTGTGGATGAGTGGTCGAAAACACTAGAAGAGCCTCACTACGCGTATCATGCATATTTAAGATTTTTATTTAATTATGCTGAAAGTGTTTTTGGTATTAAACCAGAAGCTATTTTAGATAGTTTTGATTTTGCACATGTAGCAGATTTATGTGTGGAGGATATTGACGAATTAAAAGGAATTATAAAAAAGGTAAAAGTTGTTATAAAGATCAAAACAGGTGGCGAAGAGGTGCCGGATAATTGTTATGAACAATTATATAGCTCCATAAGAGCTGTGTTTAAATCTTATGAAACAAAAGAAGCTCAAAGGCAGGTTAGGCTCAGGCATATTCCCCCTAAATACCAAACTGCCTGCCTTATACAGGAGTGTTTGCCAGTTTTAAGCAGCAAAGATTGCTCAGGAGTGTTTTTTACGAGAGATCCACGCGATGGAGGCAGGGGTCATATTGAATTTGTACATGATTTTGGTGAAGATTTGGTTGGAGGAAGGGTAAATCCTTTAACTCGTGATGATTTTGAACGAATGTATTTGGATCAATATAGAATTTTAGGAAAGGTGGGGGACATAGTAGAAAAGAGATATTGGCACCCAAATGATATTGAATTTGCAATTAGGGATGGAATTCTTAATATATTGCAAACTCGTAGGCTTTTACTTACACCAATGGCTATTGTTGTTACTAACTATAAGTTGCACCAGGAAGGTGTGATTACTGGCACTGAGCTAGTTCGTAGAACAAAACAAATTGTAACTCAGCCATTACTTAATACTTATTTGGATGGAAAGAGTAAAAGGGATAATCCTCCTATCGCAAATGGTGAACCGGTTAGTGGTGGAGTTGTTACAGGTAGAATTATCAGTAACCAATCAAAAATACAAGATTATCCAGGTGAAGATATAATTTTTATTGTAACAAGTAATTTACCAGATCAGATTGAAGATCAGTCACAAATTACGGGGTATATATCAAAAGAGGGAGGTGCAACTGCTCATGCGGCTATAAAATCAGTTGGTGAATTTTCATGTATTGTTAGGGTTGATTGGGCCAAGGAAGGAGATCAAATAATTATTGGTGATACAATTTTGGAAGATGGAGATTTTGTTACCGTGGATGCAAATGAGGGCTATCTTTATGCTGGTAAAATGCCTATACATGAATTCCCGGAAGATCACCCGGAATTTATTAAAGCAAAAAAAGCAATCCTTACAATGATTGAGGAGACGGATGCGTGATTTTCAATATTTAAGCAGCTACAGCATCATCAACAGGATTTACTTCTTCAGCTGCTTTTTCACGTACGAACGCTTCCCCCTCTTCGCTAGGATAAAAACCTTCTCCTAGGCGATCTAAATACTTTGCACGGTCTGTATCATCTTCAATGAAAGATGCTCGTCTTTTTTCCTCAAAACTTCTCATGGTTTTAGCAACAAAGGAGCCTTCTGGGAATGAATCCTGTGCACATAAACTATTAATAGTTTCGTAAAGTGCATTAACCATGTGTTTATATTGTGGTTCTGCGCCATCGGCATGATCGGGGAATGCGTCTTCTAACATTCTTACATCTTTTTCATCCACACCACATTCTCTTAAAAATGTAGGTAATTCTTCCTTTACTAACAAAGGTTCTTTTCTGCTTTTAATGCCTTCTTCAATTTTTGAGGCATATTTATCAAGCCTGGTTCTTAGTGCATTTTTTTCTTTGTTGATTGTTTCATCTTGTTTTGCAGGTGTATTCCATCGTTTTTCCTCTTTTTCTATAACACTATCCCTAAATTTTCTGTCTTCTGCTTTTGCTTCAACTGCTTCATCAGATGCTTCTGCACCAGAGTCATTAAGTTTAGCATTTACTTCGTTTCTTTCGGCAGAATCGTCGATTGTGCTTGGGCGTTTTGATAAGTTCATAATATATTTTGTTAATGAATAGTATAATTATAGCATGTAGAATGATTATTGTAAAGGAGAAATGAATGAATGTGAAAAATGTTGGTAAAAAATAGTTTATTTACCTTGAAGCAATTTTTTTATACCACTAAGCACATTTCTTATTTTAACACGTTCTAATGCTACCAGGCCTCTTTTTTGGGCATCAGCAAATCCTTCGGGATCAATTGCCTGATATTCTGCTCTTGCTTTATTTAAATGCTTACGGAAAAGTTCCCCATTTTTTTTATTTGCCTTCCATGCCCAATCAAGAAGAAGGTCTATGCCTGGAAAAAAGCCAGCTGCTATATCTATACCCAAATTAACGGTCATTTTTTTTGTTATTTCAGGCGGACAACCCAATTTTGTAGCTTCTAATATATTATAATATGTAAGTGCACCAGTGCCAATATCACCAGCGCCAGGAAAAAGGAATCCAATGAGTTGATCTAATGGAATTTTATCCAAAAATAACGTAAATAAATCCATACGTTTTTGCAAATTTTCCATCCTGATTAGTTTTTCTAATGTTATAACATTGCCATCTACTACTATAGAATGTTGGTCGCGCACTTCTACGACTGCACTTTCCGGTGCAAATGGTATGTTGTCGAGATCCGTACTTTGCCCTTTTTCAACAATTACCAATTCATGACTCATATCCGGAATATTAGCAAGATCGTCAGGTGTATCTGCTGGTGCAGCAAGTGCCTGTGTTGGTTTTGGTGGTTGGGACATTTCTTAATTTTTAGTTTATATTTTTTAGTTTTTATTTATGCAAGACTGTCAAAAAGTTTAAAAATTAAAAACTACAAATTAAAAATTATCTTTATATTATACCAAAAAAGCAGTGCGAGTGCAAGTGCCATTCGGCCCTGAGCTCATGGCCGCAGGGCGGGTCTCAAGTCCTATTTTATTCCATCCCCATCAACCCTTTAATGTTATCCCTAAAAACTCTTGCATGTACGCGTCTATCGGATTCGTTCGCAAGTGCTTCTTTTGCACATTGAATATGCGGCACCATATCTCCATAAGGCCAGTCTGATCCATAAATAACCCTATGTGAGCCAAATGCGTTTAATAGATGTTTAATTCTTTCCGGATGCTGGAAGGTGGTATCTACGTGAACATTTGGAAAGCGTACAAATTTTTCTACCACATATCCAAATTGGAACATACCTGCATGTCCAATTATAATAGTAATATCACTTCTGAGCGATTCAAGCATTTTTTCTATTTCTTCCAGTCTGCCAAAATCACTATTTTCCCTCTCTTTTTCTTTGCCATGATAATATGTGGTTCTGCCTGTATGAAATAAAATTGGGAGTCCGTGTTTACCTCCAAATTCTTCAGCAACCTGCAGTACACGTTCATCGGTTGGGGATATTTTTTGAATAATTGGATGAATTTTCATACCTTTAGCTCCCCATATTACATCTTTTGTTATTTTGTCTTCATATCCCCCCATTTTTTCAAAGTCAAAACCAGTGAAAGGGATTATTCTTTTATCTTCATCCCTTGCTCCATTTAAGTCTTCAAAAGTTACGTATGGAGGTATAGGCAAACAGCAAACCTGGCTTATGCCGGCCCTGGTAATTTCTGCCTGCATGTTTTCTAGTGTTGCAGCAGCAATTCTTTGTCTTCCGGAATAAGTTGCAATTTCTCTTGCTATTTTTCCCGGCTCTTTTAACTCACCAAATTGATACTTAAATTTACCTGTAAGCCATCCAATAAAACGTGCTATTATATTTGGCCTTAAGCCTGTCTGATGAATAATAGCACCACCATTTTCTTCTGCTATATTTCCTAAGTGGGCATGGGCATCGATAATTTCAATATCCTCTTCTTCTAATACGTCAGGTTTCATACTAAGAAAGTTAATTTAGTATATAACTATATCCTAATTAAATTGATTTGACAATAGTAGTTATATAATGGTATAAAATATGCCTAAATGCTCGCTGACGCTCGATTTTAGACTTACCCTTTGTCATCCTGAATCTTGTGACGCACTTGATGCGGTATTAGTTCAGGATCCATCGCAAACTGGATAATCGTGGATTCTGAATCAAGTTCAGAATGACAAGCAGTGAATCAAAAATCCGAAATCTGAAATAATTTTACATGTCCTCCAATCCCCAAGAGCACCTCCGTCATTCACCAAAAGTCCAAGCATCTTTTATAGATCGCGATATTTGTAGAGCCGAAGAAAGAGGCAGTGTTTTAATTGAGCATTTGCCAGAGGTTGATGATTTAAGAAAGAGAGTTGAGCAGGCTTTGGATCATAAAAATATAGACCAAGCAAGGGCAACGGAATTTAATGAACGCCTTGATGCTGTTGAAAAGAAAATAGTTACATCAGAAAAGATAGAGAAAATGATAGATGGGATGAATGATAAAATTATGGAACAATGTGGAATATGGCGCTTGGCGCATTATAAGTCTTTCCCACTTGATTTCCCCATCGATTGCGTTAAGGATTTAATTACAAGGTATGAACGTCTTTACTCCGAAACCGCATTATACTTACGGGATCAATTAAAGGTAATACTAGAATCACATGAAGATGCTGTAAGGGCAAAAGATGGGAATAGAAGCTGCTCAGGCGATATGCTAATTTAGCTTTATATAAACAAATAATGGCGGGGCAGGAGATTTTTGGTTTGAATAAATTTTCTTAAGCATAAATTTTAGTTATT
>CAYWJA010000003.1:0-96602 GCA_964458485.1 uncultured Candidatus Peribacteria bacterium
CTACAGGCCTAGTAAACAGTTTCAAGATAACACTTTTCACAATACACCTTCTCCTGCCTATCTGGTGAATAAGTTGTCCGTACATCCGCCTTACATTTCATGCATTTACGATCAAAAAGCATACGAGCATTACGAAAGGCTAATCTTTCGTTATGTCGGCAGTCGTTACATTTGCGTGGAATAGGTAAATTAAATTTACGATAAAATTTTAATTCATGTGAAGTAATTTTGTAATTTTTTCTACAATCTCCACATACCAAAATTGCCTTAAATATATCATCCGATATATCACTTAAATTATCAGGTAAATCATATGTTTGTTTTTGATAATCTCTTTGATTTTGATCACGCCATTTCCAGCCTTTATTTATTACTTCATCTTTTGTAAGCGGAAAATATTCGTTTGCTACGGTTTCATTATATGCAAATGGAGAAAGTGTGACCGGGAAAAACTCGCCCCATTCGACTGCCTGCCCTGCAGCAGGCGGGGTCGATTGCATATATTTAATAATTTTTGGAATAAGCTCATCGTATTCTTTTTTTGAGTATTGCTTATTGAGTATGCAGTACTTTTTATTACTGAGGGAAATGCATCCAAAACAATTTTGGCAATTTGCCATAGAATCACAGTAATACAGCTCACTATTATTAGGATGATAACTATTAAAACTAAAATTTATATTATTACCGGAAATACAAATACCTTCATAGCAAGATTGAGCTATAGAGCAGTGATCAATATCCATTGATAAAAATATCTTTTCATCAGCACGAGTTACATAGTTGAGATCTTCACTACTATCACAATCGAAACAATTTTGGCAATTTTTGCAATTTTGCAGATAATCGCCAGTGCAATTTTCAATATTAATATTGTGATTTTCTTTATGTACAGCTAATGCTAGTATTTTTTCTTTAAATTGCCTTCTATACTCCTGCCATTTTATATAAGAACCTGATTTAATATCTGAAATAACCTGCTTAAATTTTTCTTCAGATACAGGCTGATTGAATAAGTAATTCTTTTTATTGCGTAAGTTATGGCAAAAAGCTATATTCTGACAGCTTCCACAATCAATGCTAAAAAAAGAATCTGAACAATTGATACAATCCTGCAAAAAAAATGAATTACAACATTTTATGCAATCCGTAAGAAAATAAGAAAATTCACAATTTCTTACAAAGGAACAATCTGCGACATTTTTAGAATGATACGTAGCATCACAAAAAAGAGCATCTTCATTAAATCCTGCATCAAAGCACAAATAAGAATTTTTACAATACCACATCTGATTACCGTACGGACAGTTTTCGAGATTAATGACAACCTGGCCAATACGTGGCGCAACTTTTTGTAAATCGGCAAATTGTTCAAAAAATGACCCTGAGCTTGATTTAGAGTTAAAATCAAAATCCCTACCATAATTCATAGCATCCCATTTATCGGTGTACCAAACATCTGGCCCGTAAACTTTAAAAGGACTGTCGGCCGGATAAATACTAATAATACTTTTTCCTGTAAGATCACATTTTCTTTTGTAAAGATTTCTTTCATTACGCCAGGCAAGCCGACGCTGCGACCGGCATGATGGGCAGAGTGTAGGTTCGGGAACATCAATTCTTTTATAGAATTTTTTATCAGCTTCTGAAATCTGGAATTGTAATTGGCATTGGTTACATTTTTTCATAGCTTTTTAGTTTCTTAGCTTTTTAGCTTCTTAGGTAAATTCTACAAGCTAATAAGCTACCTGCCCGGCCGGTCAGGCGGGCAAGCTACAACCTAAATTAATAAACGGTTTTAAAATAACATTTCATCCATTACCTCAGAATTAAATTCTATCCGAAAATTATCGACAAATCAAATATATGTTATAATATTTATTTTATTTAGAGGGAAAATATGATATAATTAATGTGTCGAAATTTGTCGACAAAAGTAATCTCATTATCCCGTGTATAAAATAGATCTCTACAAATTAGATTTCTCAGAAAAAGAAGCTGAAGTATATTTGGCACTTAATACATATGGCCCATCACCTGCATCTACCCTAGCGCGTGTAACCAGGATAAAAAGAACTTCTGTTTACGATGCACTTAATAGTCTGATAGCAAGAAATTTAATAACATCTTTCAAACAAGGAAGGTATAGTTATTTTGTTATCGATGATGTAAATAAAATTTTATATCAGGAAAAAGAAAAAGTGAGATTGGCAAAAACCGTAATCGATAAATTAAAAGATGAACAATTACACCAGTCAGGTGTTCAGGTGAATCATTTTGTAGGAGAAGAAGGGTATAGGGAAATGTACGAAGACATATTACGCGCGCATCCCAAAGAATTAATGGTATGGATAAATCTTGATGAATTTTATAAAGCCCTTGATCCTGTGCGTGAAGGGGAATGGACTAAGGAAAGAATTCAGAAAAAAATATATACTCGATTATTAATGCAAGATACGCCACTCGCACGCAAATTCCAAAAAAAAGACTCAAACTCTTGTAGAAAAACTATTTTTCTGCCAAAAAAATATATGTTTCAATCTAATTGCTTTATCTATGAAGGGAATATCACATTTTTTGACGCGCGTGACAAAATAACGGGCATACGCATTAGGCATCCCAGATTATACGAATTACAAAAACAAGCTTTTGAAATGAATTGGAATTTATTTAGATAATATTATTTTCTCCATCCTCTTGCCTTGCCATATCTTCTTACAACCTCTGTCATTCGCGAATGATTAAAAACTTTATCTTTAGGTTTTTTTGCAAGCAAACAATCTACAGACTCCTCTCTTTTTCTATCATAACCATTATCTTCTATTACACTATATTCAAACCTTCCAAAGGTATCTCTATACGTTATAGGGCTAGATAATAATGTGGCAGTTCTCTGGGAAACAGACCTTTGCTCGCAATACTCTCTATCTTTGTCGTCCTCTGACCAATATGTCATTCTATGAATTTGTGAATTAAGATCATTCAAAGGTAGGGCATCATATCTGCTTATCATTTGTAAAAATGCCGCTGCTCCTTCTTTTGCCCTTTTTGAAGTATAGTGCCTATCATTGGTTTGATATCTTTCTTTATTCCTGTTTCTTGCTACAAGATATTCCCTGTCGTCAGCTTTATATAAATAAAATTCGTATTTATTGCCATAATCTCTACCACTAATAAATGTTCCAACATATTCCACTTCTTTTTTGCCAGTCGGATGAACTGGATCTATGGATTCTGTATTAAATGATAAATTTTCATCAGATTCTAAAAGTGCTTTAAGCATTGATACATAACGATACAGGTGACCATATGGTTTACCTGCATCAACCCCCTTATTTTTAAAATAGATATCATGCATCCTTACAAATAAATCTGATCTATCTATTCTTGTAGAATTACTGCGGTACATAGAGCCTAAAAGTAACTTATTGTCTAATAAATATTTTTGTACAAAAGGTTTTAGCTCTTCACATATTTCATCAGGCATCTGATAACGTATTCTTAGGTCATCTAAAATTTTCCTGACTAATTCGTTAAAAATTTTCACGTTATGTTCTTTGCCTATTTCAAATCTGTCTAAATAAAAAATTAGATCCTTTAATTCAGTTTTTAATATTTCATTTACTTCATCCTGCCTTCTTTTTTGCTTATTCTTCTCATGCCATTGTCCAATCACGACTCCTGCAGATAAAACAGATAAAAATAAAGTTGTATAAATTGCCATACGCCATCTGAAAAGATTTTTCATCCTTTTAATTCGATGTTCATTTTTCTCATTACTTAGATGTAATGTTTCAAAACGTAATCCTTGCAAAACTTCAAAAAGATGTTTTAATTCTTCAACATCTTTATATCTTCCCCCTTCTCCTTTAATTAATTGAATTATAATTCCATTATAAATTGCCTGACGTTCTGATCCTCCCTGTATATGCATGCCATGCAGATTATCTGCGAGGCGGATTGCTACTTCTATAAGTGGATAATATTGTGCAGTGGGATTATCTTCAGCACTATCTTTTAACCTTGCAGGTATTGCTTTTTTAAACGCTTTACTTAATTCTTCTGACTCCTGATTTGCTCTAAAAAGCATTTTAGCTATTTGTAATGAATCATTTTCAGCAACAACAGATTGTCCGTTGTCATCTGAAAGGGCTTTTTCAATATTAACTAATCCAGTTTCAGAATCAACAGATGAGCGCAAAGCTTCAAATAGGGCTTTGTGTTGAGGTTGTTCTTCTAAATCCATGACCTCTAATAAATCTTCTTTTTTAAACTTCTTTTTTGCAATTTTTTTAATAAGAATTATTTCCTGTTCTGTTGTAAGCGCATCTTCTACGTCTTCTGAGCCATTAAAAAGCTCACTTAAGCTTCTACAAACAACAACTCGCGCCCTGTGCCCCTCTTTAATGTCGGCAAAAAGATAATCTAGTGCTCCTGCTAAAAATTCAGAATTATAAATGCGCTCTTGCGACGAACCCCATCCTAAAAGATTTTTTATTCCTTCCCTAAATAATCTTGGGATTATTTTTCCTACATAAAAAGCATGATTTGCTGATGTAAGCATGGGGGTATCAGGGCTTTGTTCTGCATCATATCTATCATCACCTTTTATCTTAACTGAATGACTTACATACTCATGACTTTTTGTGGCAGCTACAGGCCTGCGATTTTTAGGCTTTTCTGACAAAAATACACAATATTATAAAAATAGGTAGATATTTTAACAATATTTAATGTCTTTTGTCAATAGCTTTCTCTCTAATGCATTCTCTTTTAATAACAATCTTCGCTTTTCGATAAACTCAAAGCTTCGCTAATATATATTTTCTAAATAACACTTCTCGCAATAAATAATATTATTACTATTAGATGGGTATGTTGTTTTTAAATCTGTCCCACATTTATCACATTTTCTATCGGATATAATGCGCGGATTGCGAAGTGAAAAACGTTTTCTGTATCGTTCGTCCGGATGTAAATGCGGAATTGGCAGCTGATGCTCGCGATAAAATTTGAGCTCTTGTGCGATTAATTTAAATGGACGGTCAGTTGCCTCGCATTTTATTGCCCAATTAAGCACATCATCCGGTATTTCAGATGTGCAGTCTGGCAAACGAGATGCAGGTATAACCTTATCCGCTTTTGGAGCTTCATCTGGCAGATCCGACCATTTAAAACCTTGTTTTAATGCTTCATCGCGAGTGAGTGGATAAAAATCCTGCGCCATTGTTTCGTTATAGTCAAAATTCGACATTTGGGATGGAAAAAACTGACCCCACTCTCCTATTTTAATCATATTTTCAATAATTTGACCTTTTAAATTTTCAAATTCTTCTTTTGAGTATTGTTTATTTAAAATACAATACTTTTTGTGTTTAAGTCCTACACACCCAAGTAAATTCTGTGATGCCTGACATAAAAATGAATAATAAAGATCACTATTTCCATCAAAGCAAGAAATACACATCAGCATATTGGTAGTATTTGTGCCTATTTCTAAACTGTTGTAGCATTTTTCATTTCCATATCCAAAAGCATAAACATCGTAGCTATCTTTCGAATCATTATACCAACCACAAAATTTACAATCCTCTAAATTATTACAATCAAAACAATAAGAACAGTTTCTTGAGTTAAAGATGTTGTCACTTGATGTCACATTTTCATTATTTTGACCTGTATAATACAGGCGTGGGCTGTCTTTATAAAATTCATAAAACTCTGATTTTAATTTTTTTACAGTTGAATGAGAAGTGAAGTCAATTTCCGAAATCTTTTTTTCATATTCTTCTTTTTTATATTCTTTATTCTTTATGCAATATTCCTTATTTCTAAGCCCTACACATAAAAAGCAATTTCTACATCCATGACAGTCGTAGAGGAAGCGAGAATCACTGGAATCTTTAACATTCTGGCACCAGGCAAGATTATAGCTCTTATCTACATCAACACATTCATAACAATGTTCGCTGTCCATTACATGGGTTGAATCGACACAATTCTTGTTCCTCGGCATAAAGATACCGTAATAACAATCTTCATTATTTCCGGATGAAGAGATTAAGTAGCAGTTACGATTACGAGTTGTACTAGTAGTATATTCGCAATTCTCAGCATTATTATTGTGATGCGTTGCAACTCTTGGAACCTTAAGGAGTAAATCATTAAATTGCTCGAAAAATGATCGGCCTGGATCATATTCTTTCCCATATTCAAATGGATCCCATTTATCACCCCACCAGCATTCCTGACAATAAACTGTGCGTTGTTTGTCTGGTGAATAGATGCTAATTATATTTTTATTGCATAAATCGCATTTACGGTGATAGAGTTTACGTTCATTTTTCCATAAAAGGCGTAGTTGCTCACGACATTGCGGACACATTGCTGGTTCTGGGATTGAGTATTTTTTACCGTTTATAATCGGACTTACTTTTTCATAAAGGGCTTTGTCTTCGTTTTTTATTTGGAATGGTGATTTACATTGATTACAAGTTTGCATAATTTAATTATATCAAGTAGAAAAAGACTTGATAAGTGAACATATGTTTACTATAATAAAGATATAAGTAGTATTTAAATGATTAAAATGAGTAAAAGAGAATTAACAGTTAATATTGAAAATATTGGAAGCTATATTTATTTTATTCGTAGTCATAAAGTAATGCTAGATAGAGATTTAGCTATGCTCTATGAAGTTGAAACACGTGTGCTTACCCAAGCAGTAAGAAGAAATATTGATCGATTCCCAGATGATTTTATGTTTCAGCTAACAAAAGAAGAACTTAAAAATTGGAAGTCACAATTTGTGACATCCAATTTGACAATTAAAATGGGTCTGAGAAAAAGGCCATATGTTTTTACCGAACATGGTGTCGCTCAATAGGGAAACACTTAAAAGTTTAACAATTTATTCCATCTTATTGCATAAATTGCCAAACTTTTATCCTCCATTGCGGCAATTTGTCTCCGTGCCAAATTACCTTCATTACGGAACGTGTTTCTCGCTACTTAATATGCTTTCTAGTGTACTAAAAAGCCCACAGGCCACTAAAATTAATATTGAAATCATCAGAGCTTTTATAAGAATGCGTCATGCGTTAAATATCAACAAAGAGCTTTCGCAAGAAATGAAAGAGTTAAAATCTTTTGTATTAAAAAATTCACAAAAAAATGATCAAGAATTTCAAAAAATATGGGATACAATTAATAAGCTGATGACTCCTGCGAAAAATCAGCGAAAAATCGGATTTCATCTACATTAATAAACCTCCCTCAAATAACATTCCTCGCAATAAACTCTTTCAGGCTGATCCGGCGCAAACGATGTACGAATAGACCTACCACATTTCATACACTCACGATCCCAAAGTTTACGAGGATTTCTTCGGGCAAGCCTGGCTTTATGCCTAGCTTCGAATGCACAATTCGGAATTGGAATGTTGTTTTCTTTATAAAATTTATATTCTTGGAAGATTACTTTATATGGCTTTCCGGTTTCTTCGCAAGTTAGGATTTTATTGCAAATACTCTCATCAACATCATTGATAGAATCCGAAATTTGATATTTTTTATCCGGACTTTTAATAATCTTTTCATTAGCCCACTTTGTGCCTAATTTTTTAGCTTCTTTTTTACTAATTGGCATATAATCTTGTGCAATTGTTTGATTATATGCAAAAGGTGAAATTGACATAGGAAAAAATTCTCCCCATTCTCCGGTTTTTTGCATGTGTTCAATAATTTTTGGAACCAAATCTTCATACTCCTCTTTTGAGTATTGTTTATTCAGTATGCAGTATTTTTTATTTCTTAAAGAAACACATCCAAATACATTACTACAGGCACGATTATTATAAGAATACATCATATCAGTGCCATTATAAGTTGAAGCGCAAAAAAGAGTATGAAAAGCCGTATCACCAACTTCCATACATTCGTAACATTCAGATGATCCTGGAAAGCCCCAAGCATAAATATCCATACAATCTTTGCTATTATGAAACCATGAACAGTATTTGCAGGATTCTAAATTGCTCACATCAAATGACTCAAATGTATTACGGCATTGAATCACTGCATTGCCTGTGACATTTTCATTCATTTCACCAATCATATATTTATGTGGATACTTTAAACGATGCTTTTTGAAAAAATTCCAAGCCTCTGAAATGCGACTACGACGATGAAGTTCAAGCTTATCCAGCCTTTTAGTATAATTTTCCCTGGTAAGTTGCTTATTCATAAAAACATATTCTTTTCCGGCCAGATTCACGGACCCAAAGCAATTTCTACAATTTTTGCAATTATATAAAAAATAAGAATCAGAGCAGTTATGACAATTATACGAATATTTAAGATTATTACACTTGGAACAATCGGTACATTCATAGCAAAATTCAGATTCCGCAACAAAACTGTTATCTAAACATACTTTGCATTTATTTATAAAATTACCATAATAACAGTCTTCATTGTAATTAGCTGCAGCCAGAAGATAGCAATTCTTATTCCAAGATGCGCTATTTATATAATCACTATTCTCATTTTCTCCAACAAAACGTGCTACACTTGGGGTTTCGGCTATCAATTTTGAAAATTGTTCAAAAAATGGACAGCTAAAATCAAAATCGCGACCATAATCTAAAGGATCCCATTTGTCAGACCACCATTCCTTGTGGCTATATACAATTGCATTAGATTCAGGAGGGTACATTGAAAGAATAGTCTTTCCGGAAAAATCACTTTTTCTTTTAAAAAGGTGTAATTCCGGACGCCAGGCCAATCGACGTTGCGATCTACAATCCGGACACAAAGTTGGTTCTGGGATTTGGTATTTTTTATTATTAAAAATGGGGCTTATGCGGTTATAAAATTCCCTATCCCCTTCTGTTATTTTAAATGATGATTGACATTGTTTGCAGTTCATGCGCAATTTAATTGTAAAATAAACTAAGTGATTATCAAAACAAATATGTATATTGGTAGTTAATTAATTTGACAACCAGTTTGTTTATTGATAATTTATAATACAAATATTAATTAAAATATGGAAAAATCTGATAAAAATGTCGGTGTCGATTTACATCGGCCATGGGAATTAATAGGGCGGCCATGGGAATTAATAGGAGGACGAAGAAATGCAATCCAAAAAACCGTTCATCCAGATATGAGTGCTTTGGATCTAATGAGAAAAGGTAAGGCAAGTGTAGCATATGATCCACTTAGAAGGCGTCTTGTTGCTGTATTATAAAGAGTATCTTTTTTAATTATGCTTTTTAATATACAGATGAAAGATAGCATTCCTCGCAATACACCTTCTCCTTCCGATCCGGCGAATAAGTAGTACCCATTTTCTTCGAACAATTATCGCACTTACGCGTATAAAGTTTGCGAGGGTTTTGGAGTGCAACACGGTATTGATGTCGATCTTTTGGACAATAATGTGGTATAGGAAGGCCTTTTTTGCGATAGAATTTCAATTCTTGCGGCATAATTTTAAATGGCTTTTTTGACTTTTTACATTCAATAGCCCAATTTAAAATATCGTCCGGAATGTCTTTAATATTTTCAGGTAAACGATCAGCTGGAATTATTTGGACGGTATCATCAATAGGCTGATCATAATCCGACCAATCCCATCCGCATTTTTTCACTTCTGTTTTTTTAAGTGGGTAAAATTCCTGAGCTTTTGTTTTATTATATCCAAATGGGCTAAGTTGTATTGGGAAAAATTCACCGTACTCACCAGTTTCTTTCATGTGTTTTATTATTTTCGGTACCAACTTTCTATATTCACCAGGTACATACTGCTTATTCAAAACGCAATATCTATTTTGTTTTAACCCCATACATCCAAAACAATAACTGCAATTAGCGCAATTATCGCAATAAGCCATATTATCGGAATGATAAGTTAAATTGCAAAACTTTCCAAATTGGAGATCAGTAATGCTTTTGCATTCATATAGAAACTCTCCTCCTCCAATACGAATTACATCATATCCATCTTTTACGTCTTTGGATTCATAAATATACCTTGCATCTTCAATATTTTTTACGTTATATGCGAAGCGAGCATTTTTAGAATCAACCACATAATTACCACTACAATTTTCTGCATTATTTGCCCATGCATTACGTTTTGGCATCGATAGTTTTAATTTTTTATATTTCTTTGCAAACTCTTTAAAAAATTTAGGGTCTGTTTTTAGTTGACGAATTGTTTTTATCACCTCTTCTTTTGACGACTCTTGATTCAATATGTGGTTTTTACGATTTCTAATAGAAACACAGCCGACAACTCTCTGGCATCCACGGCAGTCAAAAGCTAAATATGAATCAGTTACGTTTGTACAAAGCTCAAGATAATTAGAATTGGTACAATGCTGTGAGTCTGTGCACTCATAGCACATCTCCATATTGCTACAAAAAAGTAAATCCATTGAGTCCATACAATTAAAAGCCCAATCACTGTAATATACATCTTCACTATCAACCGTAGAGCTACACATAAAACAATTCTTATTTCTGGAGCTGTGAACAGTAAATTCAGAATTATCACTTTGTGTATTAAAAATTGCAAGCCTTGGAACTTCTGCTCGCATTTCTGCATATTGCTCAAAAAATGGACGACTAAAATCAAACTCCTGACCATAATCCAAAGGATTCCATTTATCACCCCAATAACAATTCGAACAAAGTACTTTTATAGGTGTATCTGGTGAATAGATTGATATTATACCTTTTTTGCAAAGATGGCAGGTGTTTTTGTAATAATTTTGGTCATTTCTAAAGGCCATCCTTCTCTGCTGCCTACAGTCTGGGCAACATTTTGGTGCAGGTACATTCATTTTTTTCCAGACTAGTTCGTCCTCTTTTGTTGTTTGGAACTGCGATTTGCATTGGGTACAATTCATAGGATGTAGGATTGTAGGATGTAGGATTGTAGGGTTTGGAATTATATATTTTTCCTACGTCCTACATGCCTACAAGCCTACAGGCCTAGTAAACAGTTTTAAGATAACATTCCCCGCATAATACTTTCTCATCTCTATCCGACGAATATGAACTCTTTATTTCCTTCTGGCACTTGTCACATTTTCTATCAAATAATTTTAAAGGATTCCTAAGCTGGAAGCGCATACCATGCCGGCATGTAGGGCAATATCGTGGTATTGGTAAATTATTTTCCTGATAAAACTTTAATTCTTGCTGAATAATTTTGTAATTCTTAGAACATTTTTCGCATGCAAGAATTTCATTCATAATGCTATCATCCACATCACTGATATTGTCTGTGATATTTGAGAGAGTTGCTGGCTGATATTCTTTTTCGTCTTTCGGACGCCATTTAAATCCCATTGCAATAGCTTCATCTTTGGATAATGGAAAAAAATCCATTGCTGCTGATTCATTATAGGCATAAGTATATAAATCTTTTGGAAAAAACTGTCCCCACTCATTCGTCGATTTCATATGCTCGATGATCTTTGGCAATAATTCCTCATATTCCTCTTTTGAATATTGCTTATTCAAGATGCAGTATTTTTTATGATGAAGACCAATGCATCCAAAGCAACTCTCACAAGTGTTACAGCTGTCGCAATATCTTAAACCACTCGAAAACCATGTGTAATTACAGTAAGCGATGTCCTGACCAGCCCTTGTTACAAGAGACATATAAGTTGGCCCTTGGCAATCTGGCCAGCCTGCTGAATAGCAGCTATGAGCACTAGTTGCGTCACCAAGTGAGACACTATTAACACAATGCTCGCTATTAAATCCCTCAAAGCAATCATCGCAATTACGAGAATTATGTAAATGATTACCTTTTACATTTTCGCAATTTAAATTGTTAACATATTTACGCACTGCTTTTTTGCGCATTTCCAGATAGTGCTGATATGCTTCCTGCCAGCGCGTCCAGGATCCATTTATAGCTTTATCTTTAGCTTGTTTGAACTCTTCTTCGCTGCAAGGTTTATTAAATAAATAATAACTTTTATTTGCTAAATTACTACAATAAAGACAATGATCACACCCGCGTAATTGATAAGAAAAATAGCAATTGTTGCAGTTATCTGACTCTTCAAGTGCTATACACTCATAGCTATTATTTACATCTGAACAGTAATAGCAAAGTGTACTACTGTTGGTATACAAAGAATCATATACATTTTTATCATTCACAACCCAGGAAGAATAGTAAACATCTTCACATTTATATACCAATGAGCATAAATAGCAGTTTCTTGATTCGCGAATATGACTATTATAAGCACAATTTTCTGAGTTAAAAACCGTAGTGCCTTCGCGCGGGACTTCCTTTTGAAGCTCTGCAAATTGTTCAAAAAACTGGCGATTAAAATCAAAATCTCGGCCATATTTTAGGGCGTCCCAGTCATTCCCCCACCATACCTCATTTTTATATATAGTAAATGGGCTATCTGACGGATAGGCGCTGATTATTTCATCTCCAGAAAAGTCGCATTTACGACGATACAACTTCCATTCATTTCGCGCAGCCATTAAATTTCTTATTCTACATTCCCTACATAAATCTGATGCAGGTACGTTCATTTGATCGCAGTGGGATTGTTCTGCTTTTGATATTTGGAAGTCAATTTTACATTGCTGACAGATTTTCATGAACAAATAATAGTTTAAATTGAATTAAAAATCAAAATAGTCTTGACTTTTAATGTATATACAATGTATAATTACAATATACTACTATTAAAATAATAATGAAAGCTTATATTCTCAAATGGGGTAACAGCTTTGGCATTAGATTACCTAAAACATTAGCCAAATTACTAAATATAGAACAAGGTGATGAAATTGAAATGAAGATAGAAAAAAATAAAATATTGATCCAAAAGACTAATAGTTTGGATGATTTACTTGCACAGATAAGCCCTGAAAATATCCATGGAGAAACCGATTGGGGAACTCCTTTAGGTAAAGAAATATGGTAAAAAAATATATTCCAAATCAAGGGGATATTGTTTTACTGAATTTTAATCCCCAATCCGGAAAAGAACAAGCTGGCAAACGCCCTGCTATTGTAATTTCTCCTCTTAAATACAATAAAATAGTAGGCCTGATGATTTGTGCGCCTGTTACCAGCAAAAGCAAAGGGTATCCTTTTGAAGTAAGCCTACCAAAAGTACTTAAAACAAAAGGCTATATATTATCAGATCACATTAGAAATTTAGATTGGCAAACTCGTAAAACAAAATTCTGTGAAAAAGCTGGAAAGAAGGTTCTTCAGGAGGTTATACAAAAATTAAATACCCTTATTAATATACCTCTTTAAGATCAACCTTATGCCTCACTTTGTTCAGTGTACTTCGGACAGGTAACATTCTTCACTATTCAACAGGTTCATAGTAAAAAATGTTCTAATACACCTCTTTAAGGTAACATTTTTCACAATAAACCCTCTCTTCCCTATCCGGTGCGTATGTTGTTTTAATAGCAGACGAGCATTTGTCGCACTTACGATCGAAAAGAATACGTGGATTCCGGAGTTTCATACGATTCTTATGCCGCTCTTCCCAACATACACGAGGAATTGGGAGATTGTGTGTACGCAAAAATTCTAACTCTTTTGGGATAATTTTATAATGTTTTCCTGTCTTTTTACAAATCAAAACTTTTTCACAAATATTATCATCTGCATTTTTTATATCATCCGGAATTTTATAGCCAGCATTTTTTAATGGTTTATCATCCTTTTTATCTTTCCATCGCCAGCCATTTGCCTCAACTTCTTGTTTTGTAAGCGGAAAATATTCATTTGCCATAGTTTCGTTATATGAAAATGGGCTAAAGTCCGGCCTCGGAAACTCACCCCACTCATTATCTGATTTCATTTTGCTAATTAGCTTGTCGCGCAATGCCTTATATTCTTCTTTGGAATATTGTTTATTTAAAATACAGTATTTTTGTTTTTTCAACCCAGCACATCCAAAGCAATCTTTACAGGCATAACAATTATCACAATAATCTAAATTTGCTGAAAACTGGGTACAATTATGACAGTATTTTTGTGCATGACCTGTAATCGCCACACAATTATATGACCAGTCTGTTTTATCCGGGCTATAGTTGCAATCATGTGAATTATTAAAACTTTCTACAGTAGCACAGTAGCGGATATCTTCACAGTTTTTTGCATCATATGAATCAAAAGTATTTTTGCAGTTATATAAATAATCTCCTGTTACATTTTCGCAGTTAATTCCGTGATAGTGTTTTACAATATGACTCCCTATTAATTGCTGAACGCGTTTTGTTGCAACTTCAATTAATTTAATATTTCCGCTATTAAATTCTTTCATTTTATTCTCGTAATCTTGTTTTTCATATTCTTTATTGAATATATGATACTTTTTATTTTTAAGGCCTACACAACCAAAACAATTACGACAACCTGTGCAATCGCGGAGAAATTTTGAATCTGAACAATTTTCACAGCCCTGCGAAAAAGAAAGCCCAAAACACTGAACACAATCTATGCATTCATAACATTTTTCTGACTTATAAGTATACAAGCAATCAAAACAATTTTTAGACTTCCATACAATATGACCATAGCAGCAATCTTCATTAAATACGTTACCAAAAACCAAATAGCAATTTTTACTGCTATATGAAAGATTGCAATAGTCAGTATTTTCACATGGCTGCTGATTTACTATGCTCATCCTCGGTGCCTTAAGGTGGATTTCTTTAATTTGCTCAAAGATGGATCTATTTAAATCGACATCCTGACCATAATCCAAGCCTGACCATTTATCACTCCACCATTCCTTCATTTCGTAAACCGGAAAGGGCACATCATCGTACATTGAAATTATATTTTTACCAGTTAAATCGCATTTACGATGATACAGATTAAAAAAATTGCGGAACATCATCCGTCGCTGCATACGGCAACGCGGGCACATTTGAGGTTCCGGAACGTCTATTTTTTGGTAGAACGCTTTGTCTTCGATTGAGACTTCGAATGGTGATTTGCATTGGTTACATTTTTTCATGTGATGTTTGGGATTTTTGTGAGCTTTGTGATTTTTAGGATTATTATCTGGTTCACTGGGCATAATATCCCAAAAATCTTACAAATCTTAAAAATCCCAAATTAATAAACAGTTTCAAGATAACATTCCTCACAATACACTTTCTCCGGCCGATCTGGCGCATATGTTGTTTGTATGCCAGATGAACATTTGCTGCATTTGCGATCAAAAAGCTTGTATGGCTGTTTTAATGCTAGTCGATCCAAATGTCGCTGGTCCGGATGACGTCGTGGGATAGGTAAATTATGCTCACGATAAAATTTCAATTCCTGAGTGGTAATTTTAAAAGGCTTATTTGTTATCTCGCATTCAATTGCCCAATTTAAAATATCATCTGGAGTGGCTTTGATATCATCCGGCAATTTAGATGCAAGAATTACTCTATTTGCTTTTATTTCTGGTTCAAAATCACACCATTTCCATCCTTTTTTGATTACCTCTTTCTTTGTAAGCGGAAAATAATCATTAGCAAGGGTTTCATTATATCCGAAAGCAGATGTTTCGGGCGGAAAATACTCACCCCATTCACCAGTAGACTTCATATGATCGATAATTTTATTTTTTAAATTCTCATATTCTTCTTTTGAATATTGTTTGTTAAATATACAATATTCTTTATGTGTTAAACCTACACAGCCAAATAAATTTTTACTATTTCTTGTGCACCAAACTGAATAATAAATATCATGTACTCCGTCAAGAACATAATAACTCATAAATATATTAAGCGAACCTGCTCCGACAAGTGCCGAGTTATAACATCTTTCCATTCTATCTCCCCATATATGTATATCCATACAGTCTTTAGCTTGCATCAAGCAATCTGTACAATATCTGCAATCTCTAAGATCATTACAATCGTAACAATAAGAACAATCTTTGCAGTTATTAAGGCTATCTCCAATTACATTGCTATTTTGTACCCCACGGGTTGCCTTAACAGGTTGAGTTAAATGTGATTCTTCTACTTTTTCTTTCATTTTTTGCACCAAGCTATAACTACCTGATTGAAATTCTGCTATGAATTTTTCATATTCTTCTTTGGTTTTCTGTTCATTAAAAATGCAATATTCTTTTTGGTGTAAACTTGCACATCCAAAACAGTTTTTACATCCAATACAATCCCCCAAGAACCAAGAATTTGAGCAATTTTTACAGAATCGTGAATACTTTAAATTGTAACAATTATGACAGCTGATAACTTCGTAGCAAAGTTCAGATTGATGTAAAAAGAAAAAATCTAAACAATTTTTTAACCCCACAAAAGATTGTCCATAAAAACTTTTTTCCGCCTGTTCACCATCAAAAACCAAATAACAATCTTTCAGTTTATAATTATCGTTTGTAAAATCACTATTTACATTATCACCAAGTATAGCCAGTGCATTTTGTGGAACGGATTTATAAAATTCTGCAAATTGTTCAAAAAACGGACGATTAAAATCAAAATTACGACCGTATTGAATTGGGTCAAATTTGTCTGAATACCATTCGCGGGTTTTATATGCTTTAAATTCTTTATCTGGTGAAAAAATAGATATAATGTCTTCACCTTTTAAGTCGCATTTGCGTCTATAAAGTTTATAGCGATTATAAAAAGCCATACGGCGTTGCAGCCGGCAATCGAAGCACATGGTAGGGTCGGGCATATCAAATTTTTTGAGGAATTTTTTGTCCTCGGCTGTGACTTTAAATGGTGATTGGCATTGGATACAATTTTTCATACTTACAGTATACATTACAAAAAAATCTTGACTAGTAAACAAATGTTTACTAAAATGAGGACATACGTAGTATTTAAATGAATTATTATGAATGAAAAAGATTTGTCAGTAGATATTGAAAAATATATTTATATAATTCGAGGTCAAAAGGTTATGCTAGATAGTGATTTAGCTATGCTCTCTAGTGTACTACGGAGTAAGCAGGCTACTAAAATAAATATAGAAATCATACGAACTTTTATTAAACTCAGGCATGCATTAAACATACATAAAGATCTAGATAAAAGAATAAATGAATTGCAATCTTTTATATTGAAACATTCGCACGAGAATGACAGGGAATTTAAAAAAATATGGAATATGTTTAAAAAATTAACGACTCCATCAGATAGTGAACGAAAAATCGGATTTAATTTAAATTAATAAACCTCCTTTAAATAACACTTTTCACAGTATACAACCTCAGGTCTATTAGGTGAATAAGTAGTTTTAATAGGCGTTGAGCAATTATTACATTCCCGATCATAAATATCCCTTCTATTCCTTAAATCCATTCTAGCTATCCTTCTGCACATAAAACATTTCCGAGGTATGGGTAATAACTGCTCTTTGTAAAAATTTAATTCCTGTTCAATTATTTTGTAATTCTTTTTGCAATTATTGCATGCAAGTACTTCATTAATAATATTCTCGTCAACATCATTAATATCATCCGGAATTTCTTTTAAAGTTTCTTGCCCTATGGTGCCTGGTAAATCCTCCTCCCATTGCCAACCATTTTTAAGAACTTCTTCTTTTGTTTTTGGATACCACAACTGAGCAGTTGTTTCATTATAAGCGGATGGGCTATATTTAATAGGTAAAAACTCACCCCACTCGCCATCTGATTTCATTTTTTCAATTATTTTCTTTTCTAGATCATAATATTCAGATTTAGAATACTGCTTATTCAGTATGCAATATTTATTATGATTTAATTGTGTACACCCAAAGCAATTATGACTTGTAAAACAATCTATGCAATAGGTAAGGTCGGACACTTCCCAAAGAGATGCATAGCAAAAATGTAAATTATAAGCATTGGTTCCTATCATTGAGGAGTCATAACAAAGCTCTGCCCCAACACCATATTGATAAATATCCATACAATACTTAACTCCGAGCTGCATCTGCGTACAATACTTAGAATGTTCAATGTCACTACAATCAAAACAATTAATCGCATCACGAGTGTTATACAAATGATCTCCAAAACTATTCTCACAATTAATCATGCGAAGAGCCTTCTTTGGCATTTTTAAAAAGAAATCTTTTGCGAGTTTTTTACATTTTTGGGCACCTAAATAAGTATTTGTATTAAATTTGGTTAAAAATTCATTGTAATCATTTTTTGAATATTCTGTATTGTTAATATAGTAGCGTTTATTTCTAAGGCCTGTGCATCCAAAACAGTCCCTACAGTCATTACAATCTTGCAAAAAGAAACCATCACTGCAATTTGAACAATCCTGACACCAGGATAAATTATAGCAATCTTTTATATCTACACATTCATAGCAGAGTTCGGAGCTGTGGCAGTAATGATTATCAACACAGTTCTTAGACTTCTTTATTCCATATCCGTAATAACAATCCTCAGCAAATGTAGAATGAAAAAGCATATAACAATTTTTTTCCTGCCCCGCATGATGAGTATAATCGCTATTCTCATTACTAACATCAGTAGATACACAGCAGTGAGGAACCTCTAGTTCTAGTTCGTGAATTTGCTCCATGAAGGAGCGAGTAAAATCAATATTTCTGCCATATTCCAAAGGATTCCTTTTATCACTCCACCAACAATCCACGCAATAGATAGGTCGAGGATTTTTTGGGTGAAATTGAGTAATTACTTTTTTGTTACAAAGCTCACATTTATTTGGATACAACATCATCTCATTTACCCATGACATCCTTCTCATTTCACGACATTTAGAACACCAGGTTGGTGCGGGTACATCTATTTTTTTATAAAACTCCCGATCCCTATCGGTTATTCCAAACTTAGTATTACACTGTTTACAATTTCGCATAATTTATTTCAGACTTTCTACATAACAAGGCTCACAATAAACTTTCTCCGGCCGATCAGTTAAATAAGTTGTTTTAATTTCAACTTCACATTTATCACATTTCCGATCAACAAGTATGCGTGAATTTCTCATATCAAAACGATTTTTATGGCGACAATAGAAACATTTTTTAGTGATTGGTACACCTTGCTGCTTACAAAACTTTAATTCGTGTTCAACTATTTTATAATTACGGGAACATTTTTCACATGCAAAAAGTTCATTACAAATAGATTGATCTGCCTCCTTGCTATCGTCTGGTACCTGAGCTGTTGCTGGTAAATATTCTTTCTCATCTTTTTCGCGCCATTTGTAACCCCTTTTAATAACTTCTTCTTTTGAAAGCGGCATAAACTCCTGAGCTAGAGTTTCATTATAGGCAAAATCTGAATATTTCTCCGGGAAAAACTGCCCCCACTCACCTGTCTTTTTCATATATTCAATTATTTTTGGTACTAATTCTTCATATTCCTCTTTAGTATATTGCTTATTAAGGATGCAGTATTTTTTTCTTACCAAACCCATACAACCAAAACAATATTGGCTAAAATTACAGTAAGAACAGTAATCTAAATCATGAGATTCGCTAAAAGACAGTGTGCAGAATCTCATTTGCTGTACGTTATAGCCACTATAAGCACAATAATATAGTGACTGCACTTTATCTCCGCATTCATCGCAATCCATACAATCTTTGGAATCTCCAAAAGAGCGAGTGAAATATTTACAATCCCAAAGCTCCATAGAATCGAAACACTCTTCTGCATTTTTAGAATAAGTTAAATAATCTCCTGTTACATTTTCATTCTGAATTCCGTGCATGTATTTTTGTGGAAATTGCAATTTGAATTTATCCCAATCATTCATATATTTTTGTAATTCTGAATGTTTAGATAGGCTATTTATTAACTTCTCAAAAGTTTCTTTATCGTATTTTTTATTGCATATGAAATATTCTTTATTTTTTAAATTACTGCACATAAAACAATGTTTACAGCCAATACAGTTCTTTAAAAATGCACTATTACTGCAATTATCACAATCCTGAGAATATTTAAGGTTATAACATTTAACGCAGTCAATGGATTCATAACAAAGCTCACATTCTTTCAGGCGATAATTATCCATACAGTTTTTTGACTTATTAACCCCCATGCTAAAATAACAATCCCAGTTAAAATCAGAATCAAAAAGCATATAACAATTTTTGTTGTAGCCTGCATAATTTGTATATTCTGCATTTTCATCAAACTGGAATCCTGTATGTAGGTTTGGCCTTGGTACTTTGCTGGCCATTTCGTACCATTGCTCAAAAAATGGGCGGTTAAAATCAAATTCCTGCCCAAAATCTACAGCATCCCATTTGTCCAAATCCCACCAGGCAGGTTGATTATATACTTTTAATGGGCTATCTGGATGATAAGCGGAAATTATCATATCTCCGGTTGCATCACACTTACGTTTATATAGATTAATTTGATTAGCATTAATCATGCGTTTGCGTTGGCGGCAGTCCGGACAAAACTCCGGTGCCGGAACTTTTACTTTTGCGTAATATTCCCGGTCTTTGTCGGTTATTTGGAATTTTATAGAACATTGTTTGCAGTTTTTCATAATCTATTAATTTAAAAATTCTAAATAGGCTTCTTCACTATATACGATTTCCGGACGATCAGGTGAAAAAGTAGTTTTAAATATCTTGCCTGTTTTAGGGCAGGTGCGATCATAAAGCTTATAAGGCTTTCTCCATTTTAAACGCTCATTATGTCTAACTTCCGGGCATAATCTTGGAATTGGCAAGTTAAGCTTACGATAAAACGCAAGTTCAGATTTAATAATTCGATAATTCTTACCAGTTTCTTCGCAGGCTAAGGTCTCATTTATAATATCATCCGAAACCTCATTAATATCATTCGGAATATTATATATTTGCTTTTGATATTCAGATTCATTACGATATCTCCATTTCCAACCACGATTAATAACTTCTTCTTTTTTTAATGGAAAATTTTCATAAGCCTCTGTGTCGTTGTAAGGAAAAGGTGAAAATTTTGATGGAAAAAATTCTCCCCACTCCCCAGTTAACTTCATGTGTTTGATAATTTTTGCTTTCAAATTTTCAAATTCCTCTTTTGAATATTGTTTATTCAATATGCAATATTTAGCATGCTTTAAGCTCATACATCCAAATATATTGCTGCAATTATTCATACAACTGTCGGAATAAAACACATCACTGCCCTCATATGAGTTTACATTACCAATGGAATTAAAAGGCATGGGAACACATTCACAATTTTCATAGCCCAAATCACCTGATCCATAAGTGCAATCATAAGCATTTTTAAGATCAAAAACTCCTAAGATAAATTTACAATCACGGGCGTTTCGGAGCATGTAACATTCCTTACAATTCATTGTATCAGTTAAAAAATCACCTGTAGAATCCATTACTGTACCCCTCTTTCTCATGGGTGGGTAAATAGCCTTTTGAATAATCGTGGCAAAATGTTGCTTGGCCTGCTTTAAGTTGGAATAAGATGACACAGGATATTCTTTGATTTTTTCAAAATACTCTTCTTTGCTATAAGGCTTATTGGCAATATGATATTTTTTATTGCGCAACCCCCAGCACATAAAACAATTCATACAATTACGACAATCCAGAAGAAAGGCTGAATCCGAACATTCTGATGAAAAATAAATAAATTTACTACTATGAATTTTTTGTGAAAACACAGCTTCGTAAGTTAACTCACATAAATCGATCATTAGATTATCAAGACTATCTTTAGAATTAGTAACCGCCGTACCGTACATACAATCGCGGTTGTAATCGGATGAAAAAAGTAAATAACAATCTTTTAAATTAGATACACAATTAGTATATTCGCTGTTTTCAATCTTGCTTTGAATAAATCCCATATGAGGAACGACTTGCTGTAATTCATAAAATTGCTCAAAAAATGGACGGCTAAAATCAAAATCCCGACCGTACTTAAAAGGATCCCATTTATCACTCCACCACTCCCCTACGCCATAAACAGGAAATGTCACATTTTCATCATAAATCGAGACAATTTGGCGTCCGGAAAGATCACACTTACGTTTAAATAAATTACGCTCATTCCGCCAGGTCATACGACGTTGCATTCTGCAGTCTGGGCAAAATGTAGGCTCTGAAACTTTTACTTTCGCGTAAAATTCCCGATCTTTATCGGTTATTTGGAACGGTGATTTACATTGGGCACACTTCATAGGATGTAGGATTGTAGGATGTAGGATTGTAGGGTTTGGAATTATATATTTTTCCTACGTCCTACATGCCTACAAGCCTACAGGCCTAGTAAACAGTTTCAAGATAGCACTTCTCACAATACACCTTCTCTTGCCGATCAGTTGAATAAGTCGTTTTAATATCAACACTACACTTATCACATTTACGATCAATAATTTTTCGTGGATTTCTCATGGCAAATCTATGAGCATGACGACAATAAAAGCATTCTTTGGGGATTGGCACACCCTGTTCTTTATAAAATTTTAATTCTTGTTCAATTATTTTGTAATTACGAGAACATAACTCGCAGGCAAAAAGTTCATTACAAATAGATTGATCCGCTTCTATGCTATCATCTGGAATCTGAGAAGTAGCTGATAAATATTCTTTTTTATCAGGATCACGCCAACGATAACCGGTAGCCAAAGCCTCTTCTTTTGTAAGCGGGAAATATTCATGAGCTAAAGTTTCATTATAGGCAAAATCTGAATATTTTTCCGGAAAATTTTCGCCCCATTCACCATAGGTCTTCATGTGTTCAATAATCTTAGGTACAAGCTCATTATATTCTTCTTTTGTGTATTGTTTATTAAATATGCAATATTTATTTCTTATGAGCCCAGCACAACCAAAGCAATTGGAAGACCAATTGCAATACTGACAGTAATCCAAATTTGATGATTGCTGTATGCAGAATGCATCAAATCTAAAATTCTGGATATTAAACCCACACACTGAAGATTCATATAAAAGCTCTGCATTATCTCCACATTCATCACAATCTATACAATTTTTAGCAGATCCAAAGGATCTGTAAAAATATTTACAATCCCAAAGTTCCATAGAATCATAACAATAATCTGAATCTTTTGACTGAACCAAATAATCACCTAAAACATTTTCATTCTGAAATCCATGAGTACATTTTTGAGGATATTTAACCTTAAAATCATTCCAATTTTTCAAATATTTTTGAATTTCATAATGCCTGGATAAGCTTTTCATCAATTTTTCATAGGTTGTCTTATTGTATTTTTGATTATTAATAAAATACTCCTTATTTTTTAAATTACTGCACATAAAACAGTGCTTACACCCAATGCAGTTTTTTAAAAAAGCGCTACTACTGCAATTATCACAATCCTGTGAATAATAAAGTTTATAAGAACGATAGCAATCCACACATTCATAACTCAGTTCACATTCTTTGCTCCGTAGGCAGTCGATAGAATTTTTGCTTTTATTTAAACCTAAAGAATAATAACAATCCCAATTAAAATCGGAATCAAAAATCATATAACAATTCTTATTGTAACCGGCATAATTTACATATTCTGAGTTTTCGTTAAAACTAAACCCGCCAAAAAGCGCTGGCCTTGGTACGACTTTGTAAAGATCATACCATTGCTCAAAAAACGGACGATTAAAATCGAAATCTCGTCCAAATTCCAAAGCATCCCATTTGCCACTGTACCAATATGCTTGTTTATAAACTGTCAAAGGACTATCTGGATGATAGTGGGATATTATCTCCTCTCCAGATCCATCACATTTACGTTTATAGAGGTTGATTTGATTCTGATATATAAGTCTTTTTTGTTGTCTGCAATTATGACATAGGCCAGGCTCAGGAACATACATTTTTTTGTAAAAATCTTTATCTTTGGTGGTTATTTCAAACTGTGATTTACATTGGGTACACTTCATAGGATGTAGGATTGTAGGATGTAGGATTGTAGGTACTTAATTAGGTTTGTAGGCTTGTAGGTTGTAGGCTTGTAGGCTTTTTAAATTCCTACATCCTACATTCCTACATCCTAAATTGACACCCTACATGCCTACAAGCCTACAGGCCTAGTAAACAGTTTCAAGATAACACTTCCCGCATAACACTTTCTCCGGATGATCGGGTACATATGTGGTTTTTATGGCAAATGAGCATTTATCACATTTACGGTCAAAAAATTTACGTATATTTCTTTGATTAAACCGATCGATATGGCGCTGATCTGGGTGACGACGTGGAATAGGAATATTTTGTTTTCTATAGAATTTTAATTCCAATTCTGTAATTTTAAATGGCTTTTCTGTTATTTCACACTCAATTGCCCAGCTTAAGATGTCATCTGGAGTATTTTTAATGTTATCCGGAAGACGATTAGCAGGAATAGTTTTGTCTACTTTCGGTGGTGGTAATTCATAATCATCCCAGCTAGACCCTTGCTTTATAGCTTCCTCTTTTTTTAAAGGATAATATAATTGTGCTGAAGTTTTATTATATCCAAAAAGTGAAATATCTGATGGAAAAAATTCTCCCCATTCACCATTGGACTGCATGTGTTCTATAATTTGGGGGGCGAGTTTATTATATTCCTCTTTTGTATATTGTTTGTTTAAAATGCAATAATTTTTTCTGTGCATACTGGCACAACCAAAACAATTTTTTGAACTTTCCATATACCAGCAATATATAAGGTCTGCACTGCTCTCGTGACAATTATCACAAAAAAGTAAGTGATAACTATCCGCTCCGGAGATTGTGCACTCATAAGACTGTTGTAAATTTAAGCCATACTGATAAATGTCATAAATATTCTTGGCGCCCGTAACAACCTGATAGAGATATTTACCAGTATCCACATCCTCACAATCAAAAGAGCAATTTACATCCTTGCAATTATTCAAATAATTACCTGAGCAATTTTGTAGATTATGGCCTTGAAATTCTTTAAATGTATGATCTTTTTCAATGTCTTTTCTTTCTAGTTTATATTGTTGACACTGTTTATATGAGCCCAGATCAATTTTAGACATTTGTTTTTCGTATTCTTCTTTTGTAAGTTGTTCATTCTTAAAACAAAATTCCTTATTTTTAAGACCTACACATAAAAAACAATGTTTGCATCCTATGCAATCCCGTAAAAATGCACTAGAGCTACAATTGATACAATCCTGGCAACCAATAAGTCCATAGCTTTTATGAACATCCACGCAATCATAACAAAGCTCACACCCTAAATTATAAAAACCGTCTACGCAAAAAAGAGTGTGCTTAAACCCATATCCATAATAACAATCTTCACAATAATCCGCATGCATTATTAAATAGCAATTTTTACATGAACCTGCATAATGAATGTAATCCGAATTAATATTGGTACCCTGCGTATTTAATGCTGATGTTGGTACTGCTTTTCTTAATTCCTGCATTTGCTCAAAAAATGGACGATTGAAATCAAAGTCCCGACCATAAGCAGTTGGATCCCATTTATCGCTATGCCAACACTCCCGACAGTAGATAGGTTGCTTTCTACTTGGTGATTGCTCAGTTAAAGTTCGCTTCTTGCATAATCCACATTCCCCCGGATACAAATTCCTCTCGTTACACATAGACATCCTACGTTGTTGTCGGCAGTCCGGACAAAATGTTGGATCTGGGATCTGACACTTTTTTCCATTAAAAATAGGGCTTATATTGTCAAAAAATTTACGATCTTCATTGGTTACTTCAAATGATGATTTACAATGTCTGCATTCCATAAATTTTGATTTACAGAATATATTATACCTCTCAACAACCAAAAAAGAAAATTGACTTCATTGAAATCAAAAGAGTAGAATTAGCGACGTATTCTATAATCCGATATCTCATGAAAGATTCTTTAGATAATCTTGGCATAAATGTCCAGGGGACTATTTTACGAAATTTAACGCCAGACGAATTAACCAAAGAGGCTCTTGGCAGTGAAGATGCGAAGTTAAATAACACTGGTGCCCTTTTAGTTAAAACCGGAAAATACACAGGCAGAGCGCCTAAAAACAGATTTTTTGTAAGTGGAGATGAATATCATGATGAAATATGCTGGTGTGATAATAATTTGCCAATTGAAAAAGAAAAATTTGATAAATTATACGATAGAATAACTGCGCATTTTTCAGAAATAGATAAATTATATGTTTTTGATGGCATGGCTGGGGCTAATGAAAAATATGGGATGAATATTCGCGTAATAAATGAGCTCGCTTCTCAAAATTTATGCGCGCGTAACATGTTCATTCGCTTAAAAGATGATAAACTTGAAAATTTTAAACCGGATTTTACGGTTATAGCTGCACCTAGTTTAAAAGTTGGCCCAGAGGATGGGGTTGAGGAGGGTGAAGCTGCTATTTGTATTAACCTGACTAAAAAAGTAGTAATAATTTTGGGTAGCGGATATGCAGGCGAAATTAAAAAATCCATTTTTACAATAATGAATTTTATGTTGCCGAGACAGGGAGTTCTTCCTATGCATTGTGCAGCAAATGCAGGCTTAGATGGCGACACCGCATTATTTTTTGGACTTTCAGGTACAGGTAAAACTACACTTTCATCAGATGAAAACCGTAAATTGATTGGCGATGACGAACATGGATGGTGCGAAGATGGTATTTTTAATTTTGAAGGAGGATGCTATGCAAAAACAATTAATTTAAAAAAGGAGTTTGAGCCGCAAATTTACAATGCAATCCGTTCTGGTTCTGTGGTTGAGAATGTAATTATGAATGATGATGGTGTGTTTGATTATACCGATACCAGCATTACCCAAAATGGTCGTGTTTCTTATCCACTTGAATTTATAGATAATGCAGAATTAAGTGGTAGAGGTAAGCATCCGAAAACCATTCTATTTTTAACAGCAGATTCTTTTGGTGTTTTTCCGCCTGTGGCAAAATTAGATTATGAACGGGCTATGTATCATTTTATTTCCGGATACACCTGTAAATTAGCTGGCACAGAAACCGGAATTGTTGAGCCAAAAGTAACTTTTTCATGCTTCTTCGGAGCACCTTTCATGCCCCAAAAACCAATGGTTTATGCAAATCTTCTTGCGGAATATATGAAAAAATATGATACACAGGTATTTTTAGTTAATACTGGCTGGACAGGCGGACCATATGGCACTGGCCATAGGATCAGTATCAACGACACACGTGCAATTGTAACTGCAGCGTTGGATGGCGAATTAAATGATGTAGGATATATAAATCATCCTATTTTCAACCTGCTAATTCCAAAGGAGTGCCCTATGGTAGATAGTACAATTCTAGATCCGATTAATACCTGGGAGGATAAAGAAGCTTATAATGAAAAGGCTAAAGAGCTTGCAATAGATTTTGTTGAAAACTTTAAGCAATTCGAAAGCATACCGCAAAATATTGTTGAGGCGGGACCTAAATGGTGACCCCGACAGGAATTCTCTCACTGCTCCCGACTTCGTCGGGATTGCTTCTAGTGCTCAAATAGTCGTCGCACGCCTACTTCGTAGTCGGCTCCTTCTTTTTCGTATCGAACCTGTACAGCAAAAGCATCTACAAATTTTATGGTGCCCCCAGCAGGAATCGAACCTGCATCTAAGGCTTAGGAGTCCCTTATTCTATCCATTGAACTATGGGGGCTTTAAAATTTGTAGATAAATGACCAGGAGCCCCTTATTCTATCCGTTGAACTACGGGGTCACATATTATTTTTGATTTCAAATTTTTGATTTCTGATTCGATTTAAGATTTAGCATTTTTTCATTTACTCTTTTTTAATTAATCAAATATCAGTAAATGATAAATTCTAAAATCTGAAATGATGATTCGAATCAAAAATTTGAAATCAAAAATCCTAAATCGAGCGAACCATGAATCCGAGTGAGCGAAGCGAGCGAGTGGTTCATGGGAGCGAGTATTATTTCTTATTCAAAACCACAATCTTACTAGTATCATCCGGTAGCTCACTTCTTTTTAATATGAATTCATCTAATGGTTCAATATCTTTAGTGCCCATTTCAGATAAAAATGGCTGCAGAGCTGATACATCACAATTATGGTCATCGTCACAATAAGCCATTGGAATAATAATGCGTGGTTCTATTTGCTCAATAACTTCCTTGGCTTTTTTGGCATCAATTGTATTTTTGCCACCTACTGGGAGGAAAAGAATATCAACATCACCAATCTCCTCGGTTTGTTCAGCTGTTAAAGATGTACCCAAGCCACCTAGGTGACATAAATGCACACCATTTAATGATATTGTAAATACTGTATTTTCTTTTTGCTCTTTAGATTCTTTTGGATTATGGAATGTTGCAATCCCCTGAAAATGTACTCCGGAAATTTCATATTCTCCAGGCCAATTAAAAACCTTTTTTTCACCTTCAACCGCATCAACATTATGGCTGTCATTTTCTTTACTACTTACCGTAACAACATTTGCCTTCAGCCCAGATGCTTTACTGTGTGGATCTGTGACAACCGAAAAATCTTTATCATTTATAGAAAAACATGTGTTTCCATGAAAATTTACTTTCATAAGTTTATAGTTAAAAAGCGGAAGTATTTTACACTACTTTCAATAGCTATACAATTGGATAAAATTTATTAAAATCCTATTTATCTCTAAAATGAACTTGTTGATCTGGATGTCTCCACTTATCAGGATTTTGTAATCCACCAAAAACTTGTCTGACTGAACTACGCCAGTCATTTTTAATTTCACCAGTTTGTATTTTAGCAGTAACGTCCTTAAGAGCCTTCCATATTTCATCTCCTATTACAACTGTGCCAGAATCTGCGTTGCTCCATAATGAAGGAGTTGTAAGATCTATGTTTGTCTGATAATCTCCTGTTCCAAAATTTACAGTTGAATTTGCAAGATCTCCTGGTTTTAAAACTACAACCATAGTGCCTTCAACTCCTGGTTTGTCTATCTGAAATTGTAATCTATCATCACTCATTTCTCTGGTTGGAGGTAATGTTACAATTGTCTTATTATCAAGTCGAACATGCATGGGTTTTTTCCTCTCAGGCATACCCTTTACAGCTTCAGTAAATATATCTTTAGCTGGTCCTACTTCTGCAACATTTATTTGTCGTTGCTTATCTTGTGATTCTGGTTGTATTTGCATTTTAATTTTAGTTAATAATAAATTTGTAAATATAATTTTTTATCCAAACACCTTCCTAAACTTCCAGCCAACCAAACCAAGAAAAGTAATAACAAATGTAATTAAAAGCATTTCTGTCGGCCCGGAACTTGGTGTTTTTTTAATGTTAGATAGAGATTTATTTGTATTATTTGCCTTAGTTACAGAGACTGAATATGGCTGATGATAAGTTACTGTATTACCGCTTGTTGCAGTAGATGAGGTGGAAACTGCAGGTGTAGCAGTACTTTGAGATGTAGTATACCCGCTTGCCAGATTCTGTTGCAATACCTGCTGCGGTGTAGACGACACTTTATAAGGATTTGCTTTAAAACCCGGTGTTATTCCTGTTGGCTGTCCGATTGTTGATGTAGATGTGACACTAGTTGGCACTTGTGTTGTAGTAGTAGTGGTTGATTTTGAAGCTGCAGACTTTAAATTCTGAAGTTTTGCAGCATCTGCTTTTTGCTGTTTTTTTAATTTTTCAAGCTCTGCCTTCAGATCTGCAACCGCCTTAGCTTCGGAAACTGCTTTGGCAGCATCTGCTTTAACCTTTACTGCAGCGGCCTTTGCTTTTTCAACTCCAGCTAAATATTTACTCATATTAGTAACTGCTGTACCTGTGCAATAAGTACCAGACAACTGTTTATTTAGATCTGTTGTGCTTGCAAAAAGTTTATCTAAAGCATCTTTAGTATAAGTACCTTTTTTAATTTTACATTTTGCCTCTGTGCTAGTTAAAGATGTATCCGGACTCTTAGTAACTTTAACTGTAACTAAACAATTGTCTTTTTCCGCACCAGTAACATTGGCACTCGTCTCAAAATCTTTGCTGTCAATTTTATAGCTGTAAGTACCCTTGGCTAACTTACAATCTTTTAAATAAGGAAGTAAACAGCTCATATCAGTTTTACAGTCTTTTGCTGTTGGAGCTATTGAAATAGATACAGCTTTGCTCTCTGGCTTAACAACATTTGTAGATTTAGCAGTGGATGATCCTCCGGAACTAGTTGATGTAGACGAGCCAGATGAAGTTGTAGATGAGGCAGTTGTAGATGAGGCAGATTTAGTAGAAGTCCCTGTTGTAGTACTTGTAGCAGTAGGCTTAGAAGATGATCCTGTTGATGTGCTTGGGGTAGTACTTGAACCAGAACCACTACTGGATGTACTTGAACTGGTTGAGGATGTTGAAGTTTGTTTTGGTAATAAATTTATCTTCATATCCTTTTTCGTTACATCGCTAGTGTCAAACAAGCTACCCTTTAAAAGTCCACTAAATTGATTTGGGGCAAGTAATGCAAAAGTTACTAAAACCAAAACAACAAAGGCGGCTCCGAAAAATATATTACTTTTCGTATGATTTTCATCGGCCTTCTTCTTGCTGACTTTTTTACTGATTGATGCAGGTGTATGTAATACATCATCCGGTATTGTTACCCAGTTTGTATCTTTTTTCATTTTGTTTTTGTTATTTTTATTTTTTATTAGTTATATATTGGCGAGGATATTCATCCTCGCTTTCATTACTTACTTATTCTTTCTCCTTCTGCCGATAATGGCAGCACCACCAAGCATGGAAGCGGAAATTACAATCCATACTGCAACAGGACCACTTTTCGGCTGACTAGGTACTTTGGTCAAACTTGTATTAGAAAGTTTACTTGTTGTCTTTTTTGCATTGCTATCGTTAGTAGTTGTTGTTTTCGAATCTGTAGATGAGCTAGTTGATTCAGTTTTAGCAGTAGAAGTGGATGAGCTTGTGTTTGATGATGTTTGAGTAGCTACCACACCTGGCTGTAAATAACTTAAATATTTTGCCCCTTTCCCTGTAATAGTCACATTAGATGTTACTGGTAATTTTGAGCTAAGGTCTTTAAGTGTTATGCCATCTATTGCTACATCTGTTTTATCTTTCGTTGTCACAAGTCTGCTATAAGTAATGGTGGCGATCTTATTAACAGCAATACTATCTATAATAATATTATTATTCTTATCTAACTTGGCCCCTGATAAATTTTCTATTGCACCAGCAGTCACATCACCGGTCGCAGAGCTAAAATATGGTTCAAGCTGAATATTTGCTGCTGAAACTGCACTCGGATTTTTAATATTCATCTTAAAATAAACACGGGTGGTTTTGTTTTTTGGTAAAACAAGACCTGAACTTTTTACGCTTGCCTCTTTATATACATTGCCATCAATAGATGCTAATTTGCTGACTTCTAATCTTAATTCTCCAATATACATGGTACCTCCGCCGGAAGATGAAGTAGAAGAATGACCTCCTCCGCCCAAGCCACCACCGGATGAAGAACTGCTTGAGCTACTGCCAGATCCACCAGACGAAGAAGATGAACCGGAAGAAGAACTTGATGAAGAACTACTGGAGCTACTACTGGAAGAACTTGAAGATGAGCCAGATGATTTTTTAATATATTTCCCCACATAAACATGACTAGCTCCTGAAATAAGATTAAATGTTATATCTTTTGGTGTTGTAAACCCGGATATTGCTTTAAATACAATTTTATATTGTATTCCAGGGCTAACACTTGATTTAAGCATAAAATTGTCTGGAGTCTTCCCTGAGCCATAATTATCTATATAAGTTGGATCGGTAACTGAAGAAATAGTATAAAAACCACTCAAGTTATTGGTACTAACTGTGATTTGTGTAGTTTCACTTGAAAGTGAAGAACTACCACTACTTTTTGATGAACTTGAGCTGGAAGATGAACTACTACCGGAGCTACTACCAGATGAAGAACTTATATATGTTCCTTCAAATCTTAGTGGCTTGCCGGTAATCAAATTGAATGTAATGTCTTTTGGTTTTGTGAAACCTATTACACTATCAAAAATTATCATATATTTTGTACCGGGCTCCCCCATGGAACTCAAATTAAACGTTTTCTCACCTATCCCATATCTTGGTTCATCTAACAGATTGGTAAGGGATCTGATTGTGTACTTACCCTTTTCTATATTTGGCTTAACCGTTACGCTTGTAACACCTCTGGATGAAGAACTAGTGTTATCTGACGAAGTACTAATATATGTACCAGAGAATCTTTGTGGCTGATTAGTAATTAAACTAAAAGTAATATCTCTTGGGGTTATATAACCTGTAACACTATCGAATGTGATTTTATATTTTAATCCCGGGTTATCTCCTGAGCTTAAATTTATAGTAGATTCTCCTGTTCCCGTTCTTGGTTCATCTATTGGATTGTCAATTGATCGAATAGAATATTTACCATCAGAAATATTTGTTGAAACAGTTACAGCTGTGTAGCCTGTTGGAATAACGGCAGTAGAAGTTTTTTTTGCTATTTGATCAGATGGCCTTGTGGCCGGTTTAGTTGGATCAATTGCATCGGACTTTGAATCTGTAAGCCCATCTGTTGGCACCTTAGCAGGCTTGGTTGGGTCGATCGCAACAGGAGCCTTTGTTTTATCCGTAATTTGATCAGATGGTAATTGTGTAATTTTAGTCGAATCGGTGGTCTTATCCACCATTTTGTCACTAGGCGTTTTTGGAGGGTATACATCATCCTTAAAAACCGGAACTTTTGTTAATGAGTCTGTTGGTACCTCCGCAGGCTTTGTGGGATCTGTGACTACGGGGGTCTTTTCAACTTTTTCTATAGTTGTTTTTACTGTTGTATCTGTTGTTGTTAAATCTCCTTTTAATAACTTCGATAATTGATTGAAGTTAAGTGCACCTGCAACAACTAAAACTATAAATACAGAAGCTAACCCAATAAATAATGGTTTTTTGTATATTGGTATACTTTGAGCCGATTTATTTACAGGCTGTGCAGTATTTTGTGTGGGCGTTTGTGCCGTCACATTACCCTGTGTGTTTTGTGGGTTATTTTCTGTGTTCATTTTTTTTATTATTTATTTATTTTAATTTTCCTCCCCTTTTTCCTCCCAAAAACAACTGCACCACCAAGGCCTGCCGCGGAAAAAATTAACCACCCAACAAGTGGGCCGTTTTGCGGCTGCAAAGGAATACTGGCAACTGTTTTTTGAAATAAGGTGGCAAAAGGATGCGTTGAGCTAAGTGGCTGATTTACTATCACACCTACTTCATTTGAGTAATCACTTTCCTTATTATTACTATCGTAAGCAGTTACTGCAAAATAGTAGGTTTGATTATTGGTAAGACCACTAAGTCGGTAACTGGTTAAATTTCCTATAACTCTACGTCTGGAATATTGACCACTAACTTGTCCGTAATAAATATTGAAACCAGACCTATATAAATCAGTTGTACCATCCCATTTTAAATCAACATATCCAGACCCTGTATTAACTTTAAGATTTGTAGGGCGTTTTAATGTTATTACCGATGTACCCCCTCCTATATTTGTATTTAATGTGGTTACTGGTGTTGAAGTTGTAGTTGTTACCACAGGTGGTGTTGTAACCGTTGGAGCTGCAATAACTCCTGGATTTAATGTAATAGATAATTCTGCTGGTTTTTTAGATAAAATATTTAAAGGAAATCCTGAATCAATTATATTTACACTCGCATGGCCAAGTTCACTTACCTGATAATCATAAAAGCTGATTTTGGATGTTGCAGCAGTAGCTGCAATAACCTCAAAGTTCACAGAGGCTACTGTTGTTTCTGTCTTCGTTACACCTCCGGAAATATTAGATCGGCCAATTTTAACACGCCCTTCAGATGAAGCAACTGTATCTTCCCCTGGCGCAGATAATGTAAAAAGTGAACTTTTTGTATCTATTCCAGTGGCTTTTAAAGACTTTGCATCATAAGTTAACCAAGATCGAACGGAGATTATCTTATTTGCACTTGGATTCTTTAATACAATATCCACCTTAAATTTATCGCCTTTCTTGGCACTAGTTACAGAAGATTTCAGCATAAGCTCTGCATCTTTTGTAGCTGCTGCGTATGTTGGCACAATCCCTGATAGGATTATTACTATTGCCGTTAGTGTTGTTATTAGTTTTTTCATCATTCCTATTGGTGATCCTATTGGTGATCCGATTGGTGATCCGATTGGGGTTAAGCGGTTAAGCCCCTATTGGATTCCCTATGGATCTCCCATTGGATTCCCTATTGGTTAATAATTAAAAGTGGGCTACTCGGTTTTTCGAGTACGTTATAAGGTCTTGTATCGATTAATGTATTTGCGGAAGTATGTCCGGTTAAATCTTCACGATAGTCATAGGCATCAATTGCAGCACTTTTTCCTTCTAAAACTTCAAAAGTAACTACTGCAACGTGTATTTCTTTGTCTGTAACAGCTGTAGAGCTAGAACGCCCCAATTTCATTAAGCCATTTGTACTATCGAATGCATTAGCATATGGTGCATTAAGCGTAAAAGCTGATTTTGCAACATCAACTTCCACACCTTTTAACTTCGTTGGATCATAACTCAACCAACTTTGTACCGAAGTTATTGGCTTTTGATTTGTATTATCTAAAACAATGGTTACTTTTACTTTTTTATCTTCCTTTGTGGATTTAAGCACTAATTTCACATCTTTTGCAGCAACTTTGGCTTTTTTTAATGTTTCCTGAATGCTCTCTGTTGTAGATTTTTTTGATGTTTTTACAGTTTTGGTTATCGATTTTTTATTGTCGACTTTTGAAACTGCACTATCATCCTTACAACCAGTAAGTAAACTGGAAAGGATTAGAATGACTGCCGTTGCGATGATTATATCCTTAGGTTTCATAATTGTTTGGGTTATTTTTGTTTTTTAGGTTGTAGGCTTATAGGTTGTAGGCTTGTAGGGATCTATTATAATCCTACATCCTAATTTTTATTATTTAGTTGGTATTGTTGGTATTTTTGGAGATGAAGTAGTCTTAATAACAGTCCCACCGGCTGGCACAGATGTTGTAGGTACTGTTGAATCTGGTGTCTTTTTTATAGGTTTTAATACCTGACCAGATGTTGTTGTAGTGGTAGTTGTTGTACTTGCGCTAGATGCTGCAGATGAACTTGTGGTTTTGCCCGTACTATATGTTTTTCCATACATCGCAGAGAACATCGTAAAGTCTATAAAATCTACTTTTCCATCACCATTAAAATCTCCCTGCATAGTAGTGGCCGCCTTTTTAACTGCACTAACATTTACAGCCTTAAAGAATTTTGCAACCGGAGCCTTCATTTTAACTCCTCCGGCAGAAGCAATATTTTTTATTTGTACACTATAACGCTTGCCAGATGTTTGAGTTGCAGTTTTTAAAATAATATCTTTACCTGTTTTTCCGAATGCAACTGAGTAAATAGGTAATTTTGTAGATGAATTTTCAGGGAATATTTCAAAATCATAACTGCCTCCATTCGAACTTGATGATTTACCAAGTTTTACACTTGAAGGCCTTAGTGGTTTCTGAAATTCAATTTCTACAGTATTAGAAGATGTAGCAGACACATAATGTACAACCGGCGGCCAAGTATTTGCTGTATACCCCTTAAAGAATGCCTTAGTTGTTCCGGAAGAAAGAGAAATACCAGATGAATCTGTTATTTTGCCGCTGCCATTTACTGCATACTCAGTGCCTGACGTTTGACTTGCTGTAGTAAGGGTAACTATATTATTTGTTGCATTAATGGTGGCACCAATTACATTTAGAGTTTTACTTACGTTGTTCTTGTCGGTAATTGTAAATTCTTTACCACTTGCTGATATTGTTGAAGATAATATTTCTTCATTAAATGTAACCTCAAGCTGTGTAGAAGACGTAGGAACTGCTGCTACAATTTTTGGAGGAGTACTGTCTGCTGTATAGCCTTTACTGTCTTTTACAATAACGGCAATTTTACCCCTTCCTACTTTTCCGCTTTTATCTGTAGCTACAACTTCGACATCGTAAGCTTTGGAGCTACCTAGTGTAGTTTTTGCAATAGTAACTCCGGATAGTACAAACCATTGGCCGGCACTTCCTTCTTTATAGCTCGGCTTCATACACACAATAGTTTTTGAATTTGTATTACATGCACTGCTAACAGATGATGAGCTACTGGTACTAGTACTGGTTTTAGATGAGCTTGTACCAATTCCTATACTACTTGCGCTAGTGGTAGTACTGGCTTGCTTAAAATCAGGTGGTGTTACAGCACCTAATTGTCCAATTTTAGAAAGATTTACAATTACTGATGACAAATCGCTATCATCATCACGCACGAATGCATAAAGTGTAGTGGTTGTCTTGCCGTCGTTAATTGCAACTTTTGGAGATGTATATGATTTTGAAGAAAGAACTATTGGTGCATCTCCAACTATTTTCGGATTGGCTAAGTCTAATTGTAAAATCATACTTGCTGTTGTGCCATTTGAATCTGTAGCAATAACCTGAATTTTATGGACACCATAAGTTGCTGTTTTTGGGGGAATAATTGCTTTTGATGAATAAAGCGCGCTTTTTGCAGTTTTAGAAGCAGTTGTGCTTGCTGTTAACGCGGTAGGTGTAATGCCCATTGAAGATGAATAAGCAACTACGCTAGTAATATCACTTATGCCACTAGAGTCGCTAACCATTGCATTTACAGTAAATGAAGTTTTTCCATCTCTTGCAATTCTTTTCCCTGGAGAAACGTAGCTATTTACACTATCAATTTTTGGTCCGGTTGCTGCAGCAGATACATTTACACTTATTGTTTTTGTAACACTTTCACCAGTGCTATCTGAAGCAGTAATTTTTACTGAATATGTTTTCTGCGTAGCAGTTGTAGGTATAGTGAATTTATCAGAAACATAAAATCCTGTTGTTTGTTCTGTCGGAGTACTGGCTGTTTTTGTAGTACTTGTAGTTGATGTAGATGCAGTAGTTGATGTAGATGCAGTAGCTGATTTCAATGTTACGAATCCGGCACCTAAAGCTCCTAAGTCTGCTACAACTGATTTAATAGTACCAATTCCATCAGTATCCGTAATTTTTGCAGAAATTGTTGCAGTAGTTTTACCGTCTGGCGGAATAGTAGTAGGGCTAATATATGCCTGATCTATCTTTGGTGCCACACTCTTGTAAATATCTTTAGTAACCATTAAAGAAACAGTACCTTTAACCGCCTCCGATCCTTTTTTAATTTCTACAGGCAATGCATATGCTGTAGTACTAGTTGGTGTGATTGTAGAAACTGTAGTTGTATATGTGTAATATTGTTGATTTTTTGGCTGAATACCACTTGCCTTTGTTAAAAGTTGTGATTTATTACCACCAATTTGTGCAAGATTAATAATTGCACTATCTATATTATTCAAACCTACTTCATCTTCTACAAGCACCCAGAAAGTCACCTTAGTTTTTCCATCTGGAGCTACTTTATAAGGTAATGCTTTGGAACTTGCAGATACAATTTTCATTTGTTTTTTAAGTCCGCTTACTACCAATGCCTTAGAAAAAGTTGTTGTTTCACTACTTTTGTTTATAAATTTAAGATCATAAACTCCTGCAGTAAAAGCCTTGGCAACTGTAAAGCTTAATGCTCCTGAACTTTGTTTGGCAATTTTTGCCTCTACAGTGCCAACAAGTACTTTCGTAACTGTATCTAAATTTGTACCAACTGCTACAACTGTTTTATCAGCATCATTTGTAATAGTAGATGGAGTAACCTTAGTTACACTAATTGAAGCTGCTTTGTACCCAATAAAGTTCATTAAAGTATTATTTACCAATTTTAATCCACCTGAGTCTGTTACTCCGTTGAATCTGATAAAGTAATTTTTGTCTGCAATTAATTTAGGAAGTGTTACATTTATTGTTGTACCTGCTGTATCTAGTTCAGTTTTTACAAGTGTTACCTTTGCGGAAGAATTATCATAAATTTCTATATTTATAGGGGTGACTGTACTAGATGTAAGCGCTCCGCTAAAAGTTAATGCTACATTTGTACTTGATTTTACAGTCACAGTTTTTAGCAATACATCACTAACATTAATACCATCTGGGTTTTGGTATCCATCGAATTTAACTATATTATATTTTGAACCTAATGCTCCTGTTGTATTACCCGTTATATTTTTATTCTTTAAGGTTAATACATATTGCTGTCCCTTCTGTAAATCTGCACTTGTTTTTAAAATTACTGTTTTTTGATCATAGCCTGTAAATGTTAAATGGCCATATCCAGTTACTGCACTTGATATAGCTACAGGTGTATTTGTTGAACTATGAGTTAATACATAATCTGCTGCATTACCAACATTAGTTAAAAGGTCGGAAAAACGAACAACTATATGATCTTTACTTAATGCTTCTGCATTAAAAGCCCGCAGGTTCGCCTTGCTGGTTAGCTTTAATGTTCCCGTATCTATACTAGTAAAAGTTTTACTTGTTTTATAAGGAATTGATCCTGCAGCTGCCTCAACTACTTCAACATTGGAGGTTGTCATAGTAATGCTGCTGCCAGCAGTACCACTAACCTTTGTAGATAATTTTATAAGAGGTCTTGTATCGTCCTTTTTCAAATTAACTGCTTTACTTGAAAAAAGAGATACTGTTACTTCTCCGTTTGTACTTGTATTTACACTTTTTAAATCTGCAGACTGAAATACTGTACCGGTTGTAGCATTACTATCGAATACAATTGAATTGGTATTAAAAGTAAGTGCGGTTACTGGGCTATATTTTAATTTAAATTTAATACTATGTAATTTTACATCTGAGGTAATTGCACTCTGCCTTAATTTAACTGCTATATTTCCACTATCTGCATGACCTGCTGTGTAACTTGGAATATATAAAGCTGCAGATCCTGCCGGAGCTTTTTTAACCTCCGTAAGAGCTGCCCTGAACAAACTTGGATTTGTGTAGCCAAGTACACCCACCGCGACCGCAAATACAGCTGCCACACTTATTAGTGCATATTTTATTTTTGGGACTTGATACCATTTCGCCGGTTGTGATTCCGATTGGTGATCCATTGGTGATCCATTGGTGATCCCATCGGGGTTATTGTGATCATCCGTTTGAGTTCCCCCATTGGATCCCTCCATTGGATCTCCTACTGGATCCCCTATTGATTGTGTGTTTGTTTCGTCCATTTTATTTTTGTTATTTATTTGTACGTGGACAAACGATTGTCCACTTTCGATTACTTATTTACTTTATTAAAAAGAACTGCAACGTCGATCATGTCGACATCTCCGTCACCGTCCATGTCCGCAGCCTGTTTTTGGGCTGCTGTAGCAGTTGGTAAATTACCTCCTGCAATCTGAAAAGCTATTAATGCGTCTATTGTTGTAATTTTTCCATCACCATCTACATCACCACTTGCCACCTTACCTATATATATAGGCATTACAGCGCTTGTCACCTTTCCTGACTTATCAACTATTTGCAAAACTAATGTATAACTTCCATCCGCCATATTTGCATCAACTGGAATTTGAACTGGAATTTCGTAAATTTTATAATACTTTGCAGTAGTTGTTGTACCTCCTCCAGAAGAAGGACTACTTGAAGATGAGCTGGAACTACTTGAAGAACTGCTTGAACTTGAACTAGATGAACTTGAGCTACTTGAAGAACTGGATGTCCCACTAGTCGTTCCGCTACTCGCTGTTGTTACATTATTTACATGTGTAGTAGCTGTATACCAAACAGCGCTTTTATCATCTTTTATTGTCGGATAAGTTTTTTTCTCTGTTCTAACAATATAAGAATTGATCTGGTCAATGTCGGCAATTGTTTCCGGTGAAGTTACTTTTACACTCAATTTAACCTGCCCACCTTTCTCGGCAGGATTACTACCAATTCTTTTTATATAATCAATTATGGCTTTTGAAGACACCTCTACGGTTAATGTGTTAACACTATTAACCTTTGTCCCATCAGGCTTTGCTATCTGTACATATAAATTAGTAGTACCAGTTGTGTCGCCTTTTGCCAAAATGCCAGAAGTTAAATATTTGTTACTTAATTTGTTGGTAGGATTATATTTCCATGTAACGTCATTGAAATTTAATTCCTTCATGGAGCCATCTAGATATTTTCCAAGAATGCGCAATTTATAAGTTGAATTTGGATGCAATGCTAATTTGCTTTCTACAGCAGGGACAACTATCACCTCCCCGCTTGAGGTTGTAACATCCTCTAGAGAAATTGTGCTATCTGCAGGTGTTAATTTTAAAAGACCTGGTGTATTTGATACTTTTGTAACTTTAATAAATGGCTGACCATTCAACTCACTCAGTGCATCGATTAATCCATCTTTTGTTGTAGCTTTGCCATCAGGATCATTTAATATAGCATTTATTTTGTCTTTTTCTGTTGTAGCTGTAGATGTGGAAGGTAGAGTAGGAATTATTTTTGTGGTACTTCCGATTGTTATTGTTGCACCTGCAGCCTTAGATGAATTAACCATAAGGTATGCACTTTTATATGCATTACTTTTATCCATTACATCTAATTTTGAGATTGTGTCTTTATGTAAGGTTAAAATAAGGCTCGACAAAGTACTGAATGCACTTTTTTCGCATGCTAATTTTGTAGTTGTACTTTTAGATGACTTTCCGTAACCGTTTTTAGAATCACATACATCACATAATCCTGATGTGCCACCATATCCTGTATTGCATTGACATTTTCCCGTTGTGGTGTTGTATTGCCCATATACACATTTTAGTAACGGAGCTTTTGCTTTTACCGTAACTAAACCTTGTCTAAAATTTATAGCATTTTTTGTAGTTGCTGAGGCAGAAGTTGTATAATATGAATTTGACGTTGATTTTTCATCGGCGTCTATAAGAATCTTTGTACCATCTGCCAATCCAGACAAAATACTTGTTTGAATTCTAAACAATAAAGCATTATCAGCCACATTTTTAGCAACCGTAGGTTTAACCTTAAGAGTTATTGTATCTTTTCCGCTTAATGTAGTAGATAAAGTAGTAACTACTGTTTCTCCACTAAATATAGTATCTGGTGAATAATTATTAACAAAGGCATATTGACTCTGAGTAGCGGTCGAAACTGGCTTAAGTTTAATCTGCAGTTCTGTTAATCCTGTTATTGCCTGAGCTGCTTTCACATCTATATATCCTTTAGTGCCAGCCTCAGCTGTATAGTCTGCAGGGATATAAACATTACGCAATGGTGTAGATGTATCTGTGGAAACATTTTCTGTACCACCTTTAAATGTACTTGTGATTTTTGTGACGGGAGTAGCTGTCTTGGTTTTTAATGTACAAACTGAACTTTTTAATTCATAACCATCAAGACAAGTGGCACAATCCTTTTTCGGATCAAGATTGGAACCTGTAGCACAAGCAGTACATACTGCTACACCCTTAGTAGCCTTACAAGTTCCTCCATTTTTCTTACATACATTAGATGTGGATGAACAAGGATCTGTAATACATTTATTAGAGGAATCTAATACATAACCTGTACTACATTTACACTGACCTGTTGATGCATCACACGAGCTATTTGTATCACTACATGTAACTCCGTAACACTTATCTACAACACATGTTGGGTAGCCCTTAAAACCTGCACTACATTTGTCACATACGGTGGTTTTAGTGCCCGCATAACCAGTATTGCATGTACACTTGCCATCACTACAAGTGCCATAACCACAGCTGATATTTTTACATGTGTCTATGGTTATTTGTCCTGATTTAAAACTTGGCGCACCTCCTATACCCCCAATCCCTAAATCAATATAAGACGAAGAAGATGCGGAGGTTGATATTTTTTTATTACGTATATATATAGTCTGTTTGTTTTTACTCTTATTGCTAACTGATACAAAAAGCTTAAACAATACATCATTATCTTTGAACTCATATAATTTATTAAAAGGGCCAAATTCAACCGAATATTCGCCAATGCCAACATTAATTTTTTCACTTTCTTTTTCTAATTTTGCCCCTTTCTTATCAATCTTCCATATAGCATATTCGTCCGAAGAAATTATAAATGTCAATTTAAATGCTTTAACATTTTTTAAATTCCTTCCTGCTCTAACTTCCACATAATCAAAATCACCTGGTGCTGCAATATAATTTGGTATATAAAACATATCATCTATCTTTGATGTATCATTTGTGCCAAGTTGAAATTTATCGTAGCTACCAGTAGTTTTCCCAACAATTTGTGAGCCTCCTCTGGTTTGACTAGCTGTCGGATCTGTCGGTATAATTGGTGCAACACCTCTAGTATTTCTGGCAGCATCTATGGCTCTATCTTGCCCCTCTGCCGATTGTGGTCCACCAGCCCCCCCTTCCTCTTCCACTACGATTGCAGGAGCCCCTCTTCTACCTTCTCCAATAGTTGCCTTAAACAAACTCGGATTCTTATAAGCCACAATGCTCAATGCAGTTACTACAACCACAACGAATACGGTTAGAATATTGCGCCATAGGTGGCTTGTTTTTTTGATTTCTGTTTGGTTTTCGTTTTCCATTTTTTTTCTAGGAGTCAGGAGTCAGGAGTCAGAAATCAGTACTGATTTCTTATTCCTTATTCCTTATTCCTTAAGTTAATAAGTTCATAGCTAAAAGGATTCCGAGGCTCATAGATAGGGATTCCTCTAGTAAATTAAAATTAATATGTCTTACAATCGGTAAATGTTTCCATAATCGAGAAAAATATTGAAACCGATTTTTGTGTGGTTCTGACTCCTTTAACATTTGCATAAGTTCTTTGTGCACATGGCTCCTACTCCAATGATTTGTATATTTTTCTATTAAGATGTAACGAACTGTGGAGAATGTAATTAATGTAATGAAGTAAAGAGAAAGTGCCACTGCAAAAATTCCTGCAAAGAAGTAAACTATCATTGATCCGGTTAATGCAAAAAACATTGCCGTAATTATTTGTGCAGGATTTATGTAATCTTCTTTTGTTTTAAAATAAATTTTTGTAAGACTATGTATTAAATAAATAATACTTGCTGTAACTGGTATCCAGATACTAGTTGATTTTGAAAGCAGGCTAAAATTTAATATATTCCACGATCCGTAAAGCATTTCTGGAACCTTAACCATTAGGTTTAATCCCCAGAATGTAAAAAAGAATAAAGCTATTTGAGCAACAACAAGTATTGCACCACGATGATGAATTCTTTCGTTAACATCATAAATTTTATGTAATTCATCTTCAGCTGCACCAACGCTAAGTTCACCTCGGTTAAAACGATCCACAAGCTTCTTGTGAAATAGATGAATCTTTTTTTGTTTAAACTGAATTCTCGCACTTGGATACAAAAGTATTAATTCAACTGCAATAGCAAGAACTACGATGGAAATTAATACACTTCCACCTGACATTTGCATTAAGCTGTTAAACACGATTGAAAAAATCTTAGCAACTTCTGCTTTGAACCCAGTGTAAACCAAAGGACTGACCTGTGCGCCGGTTAGCACACTTTCTGTAGCACTGTTGTGCAATTCTACACCAGATGTATTGCCTTGCATAAAGGCCAGGTAAACACTTAGTGCAAATAGTGTTAGTGTTGCTGTTATTAAACTTAATTTTTTCATTTTTATTTAATTTTTATTGCTCAATTACTCGATTTCTCAATTGCTCAATTTAAATCTCATAACAAATCAACAAATAAGGAAATCTTAATATTATAGCAAATTTTCTTATAATGAGCAATTCCTTGGGGTTGACACGTTATTTGGTTTATTGCGCATAAAAAACTGAAAATCAGACTAGCGTAAATTGACACTTTTGCAGATTTTGTGTAAAAAATTTGTCAAGTTTGGTGTTTTTTCGTTAATCCTGGTTTGTAGTTGTGGTGAGTTTGTATGAAGACGGAGTGTATTAACCCTGTTTGTCATCCCGCACTTGATGCGGGATCCAGATAATGAAGTGATGGTTATTTTACTAATACACTAATTATCCTATTTACTGATATTGCGAAAATATTCGCATATTCAGATTGTCTGATTATAAGTAAATAAGTGATAATATAATTCATTAATCATATGGATCCCCAGTCAAGCTGAGGATGACAAACGGTAGCAATATCATTCATACCATTAAGTCCGGGATGACAAATAGTGAAGCGATACTCCATTCAAAATAGGATGAAAATTATAGAGACAAATTTGCTTTTCCTCCCTGTTCATGCTATAATAAAGGGATATATTTGTATCTATATGCAAAGTAAAACAAAAAACATATTTAAAAAAATTGCGTTTTCACTGCTTTTTGCGGGAATATTATGTATTCCAAATTTTGTAATGGCTGCTAGTGATCCTGGTGTTAAAAAATTAACAATTACACCAGATAAGCCAGGGCCTGGAGAATCAACAACCTTTGTGGCTACTTATGCAAACGAAGGCAATGCAAAATCCGGCAAGGTTGAACTGACAATCGATTACAATGAAAATATTTTTGAAAAAATTTCATTAAATGATTCAAAAAATTGTATCGACACAAAATTTACTGTTTATTGTACATTCGACAAATTACCCGCAAATTATACAAATACCATTAGCTTCAAGGCATCCGTAAAGTCAGCCGTAATAGTTGGTACTAAGTCTTTAGCAATTGCGCGAATAGATGATGTAAATAATCCAAATGACAATATCAAAAATAATTCCGCAAGTGCCACAACTACTATTGCCCCAATGTCCAGCGGGAAAATATCTCAGGCGGGTCTCCCGGCGGCACTTGGATTAACAAAAAGTGTTAAATTAGAAAAGCCTTCTAAAAATCAGGGAGTTGCTGTTTTTGATGTAACAAATAATAAAAACTGGAAAACAAGCGGTCTTTTTACAACCGGTTTAAAGTTTATGATACGGGGTAAGGAAGCTTTGGCATGGACACTGGGTATTAGTGACGGTGGTTTTCATAATCCTGCGATAAAAAGCAGTTATTTAAAAGTTCTTACAATTGTTAATAGCTTGTTTATAATCGGACTTCTTGCGATCGCTGGCATGTGGATGTTTAGTATTTTGATTCCGAGAGCGTATTTAAAGCGAGTCGTATTAATTTATGGAATGGCTGTAATTTTTGTGAATTTCGCACTGCCGATGAATCAGCTTTTGATAGATACAACAAATCTTCTGCAAAAGACATTTATGGATGGTGTAAAGATTACAAATATTGTGGAAATTCCGAGTTATAACGATAAAAAAGCTGTTGGTTATCAGAATGAAACTGGTTTTCTTAAAAAAGCGGATACCAGCAAGCTTACATTCAATTTGAGTGATCCTAAAGTTGCGGCAAGTAGTACGTCGACAAAATCGACAGTAGCCGGTGCAGGTGCAAAAACTAAAACTACTACACCCACAATTACTGTCAAACCGACTAGTATTAGTGTTGGGAAAATTACCCAGGATCCTTCAAAAACAAGTTTTATCGGTAATATAAAAAGTTCTAAAACAGCTGAGACAATTTCTTTATCTACTTATGGTAATGACCCGGAAATTAAATTAAACGCCAGCCAGAATGTTGAACTTATCAATTCAAATAAATTTAACCCAGACCAGGAACATTCAATTTTTGCTTTTGTAATGATGATTCTTACGAGCCTTGCCTACTTTGGAATGGCATTAGTTCTAATATTACGGATCGTGATCTTATGGGCACTAATGATTGTATCTCCGGCACTATTCCTTCTAATAATCTTCCGTGCAACCCGTAGTTATTTTGTAAATTGGCTTGGGCTTTATGCAAGATGGTTACTAATTGGCCCACTAATGGCACTTGGAATTGCGGTTGTTGTGAACATATGGAAAACAACAGGACTGCCTATCACTAGTTCATATTCCGGAGGGCAGTTTGGTGTGTTTACTAATATCGGATTCTTTTTGCCTGGCAAAGATACAGCTAATACACTGAGTACAACGGGGCAAATGATGGAATATATTTTGTTTTTGATAATGCTATATCTGCCGATAATATTTGCATTTATGCTAACCAGGCAAAAAACATGGGCTGGAGCACTTTCTACTATTATTAATAAAAAAGGTGCTGTGCAAAAGCCAATGGAGGATCCAATGGGAGGATCCAATGGGAGGATCCAATCGGGGCAAGAAGGTAAAGAAGAATCTAAAGCTACATCTTTCACTCAAGATATTAAAGGATTTTTGAATGATAAATTTACAAAAACCACTGCAACAGCAATACCTGGTAATATGAGAGGTGGTGATGTTACATCAGGTACCATTGCTACAGGAGAATCCAAACCTAAGATAGAAAATGCTGGACATTTTTTACCGGAAAATTTAGAAAAATCTGATATGAAGAGTATGGTTAATCTTGCATCAGGTGATAAAGGATCTCGCAATTCACATCAAAAAGCTATTGAAAAGTTAGCAAAGCCACAAAGTATTATAGACCCACAGGAAAGAAAAAAGGTTAGTGCGGTCAAAGAGGAAATTGGCAAACGTGCAGAACAAGGTGATGTGGAGGCTATACGTGTAATGGGGGAAATTAGTCAAGCTGAACAAAGTCCAGTAGGTGGATCCAATCGGGAATCCGTTGGGGACCCAGTTGGGGTAAGTACCGAAATTGTAAAAGAAAAGGAGATAATTAAGGAAGAAAAACCCGAAAAAGATACGGCACAAACGTCAGGTGGTGCCGTAGGGGACGCACATGTGCGTCCTGATGATATGAAAAAAATAAATAAACCAAATGATGATGAAGATTCTGACGAAGATGCTGTAGATCCGCAACACGATGCGGATACAGATAAGGAGGACGAAGATGAATCTGATGAGATAAAAGAGGAAAGGAAAAGTCGTCGCAAGTAGCCTTATTTCGCATTTACACTTTGTCATCCCGGACTTGCCTGCCCCGCCATAGGCGTGGGATCCGGGATCCACCGATTGCGGGCAAACCATGGATCCTGATCCCGATAAAATCGGGACAGGATGACAAAAAACAAAAATGATAAAAGCAATATTCAAAAAATCACTGAGCATTGTAATACTTGCAGGACTTCTATTAAGTCCGGTAATGGCTTATACAGCAGGTTCGACAACAGGTGGCACTGTTATTAAAAATGCAACAACAGCAAGTGGCACTGCAACAACAGCAAAAAAGGCTGTGGTAACTAAAACTCAGACTGCGTTGGGAGAAGTATCGAATTTTGGTGAATTAATTTCATTGATTTGGAATTATGGTTCACAAATTATTATTGCATTTTCTGTTTTCTTTATAATCCTCGGAGCCTTGTTCTATATAACATCTGCGGGGAATGAAGAAAAAATCAATCAGGGCAAACAAATGGTATTCGGATCACTTATTGCTGTTATAATTGTGATGTTTTCCGGAGTTTTAATGCGTACTTTGCATAAAACATCTCAAGGCACCACCGGGAATTTAACCGATGTGCCAACTGTAATTAATAATGCCACTAATATATTGGTTGGGTTCGTGGCGGCATTCTCGGTTTTAATGTTTATTTACGCTGGCATTAATTATATGCTTGCCCGCGGTGATGCAGATAAAATTAATAAAGCACATCGGGCTTTACGATACGCAGTACTTGGGCTTATTATTGGAGTACTTGCTTACGGAATAGTAAATTCTGTAATCGCCTATCTTATTTAGTTTTTATTTTTTAATTTTTAATTTTTATTGAACTACTAATTAGTTAGCCAAATAAAAACTAAAAACTAAAAATTATGAGTAAATTAATCCCCTGTTCAGACGGTACAATGGCTGACCCCTCAATTGGCTGCGTAAGCGCGCCAAGTAGTGTGGTGAATCCGGATTCAAGTGCGGTTGAGCTTATATTAAAAATTTCCGGAATTCTTATGACAGTCGCTGCTGCAATTGCGGTTATGTTACTAATTTATGGAGGCATTATTTATGCAATGGCCGCAGGTGAGGAAGAAAAAATTAAAAAAGCAAAACGTACTATGATTTGGAGTGTAATTGGTTTAGTGGTAGCGATTCTTGCGAAATATGGAGTGGAATATATTTTGGGGGCTATTGTATGAGAAGCTGTTTTGACTTATGGATAGGTTTATATTTCTGATTTCTGATTTTTGATTTCAGATTCGATTTAGTATTTAGTATTTTTACATTTACTATCTGATTATTTAATTAATATGGTTAGTAAATGATAAATATCAGAATCCTAAATCTAGATTCGAATCTGAAATCTGAGTTCTGAAATCTGAGATAATCATTTTTTAGCTATAAAACAATAAAATTATAAAACGTCTACAAAAAGTTATCATTTCCCCCTTGTGCTAAAAAATGATTCTTGTATACTTTTTTTGAACAATAAACACTGAAATCAACACTTAATTATCATGAAAAAACTCACCAAATTAACAAGCTTGATCTTCTCGATTGCCTTTTTTGGCTTTCTTATGGCGCCATCTGCTTTAGCGGTTGAATGCGACACAGATGGAGATGGCTATATTACTATATCCGACAAAATAATGAAGGAGGTTGTTCCAACTGCAACATCTTACAAAGCTGATGGGAATTTTACCGCAGCGCAATGGGCTAACTTCTATAAATTATATAAAGAGGGTAAAAAGACCACAGAAGAAACCTGCAATAGCCTTAACTTTAAAAAGGGTGCTGAGCCATCTAGGTGTGACGCGACTATAGTAAGTGCAACAAGTGGCGTATACGACACATCTAAGGTCACCTCAAGTATCTCCGGTAGCTCAGTCTATCCGGGCGCACTAGATAAGGCTGGTAATGGAATTGATGAAGACTGTGATGGAAAAGATGGAAAGCTCTTGGCTGGAACCGGAACAAAAAAAGATCTGGGGGGATTGGTTGATAAAACAATTTCACTTCTTAGTAAATTAGTAGTTGTTGTTTCTATATTGATTATGATTTGGGGTGGTGTATTATACTCCACAGCCGCTGGGGATGAAGCAAAAACTGCTAAAGCAAGAAAGGCAATTATCGGAGCGGTTATCGGTTTAATCGTTGGACTACTCGCGCCATCAATCGTTACTTGGGTAGCGTCCAACATCTAGTTTTATTTTCAAACAAAAACAAAAACAAATAAAAAGGCCTGTCGAAATATTTGAAGAATGACGGGCCTTTTTTATTTCTGATTTTAGATTTGTGATTTCGCACTTTTTGTCATTTCGACCCTGTGGAGAAATCCCTTCGATCAACCGAAAGGGCAAGGGATCCCTCCATGCTAGTCGGGATGACAAATAGTGAATCAGAAATGCGAAATTTAGAGATTTTTTTCTCCAAAATTTTCAACCCCAAATTCCCAGTTGCACCCAAATGTGTTTTGGATTTAATATTCTTCACAACATTCTGTTTTTTTATACCCTTCAATTTTAATGCAACCTGCCTGTAAGCATCACGGAAGGGTGTGCCATTTTTAACCATATCGTTGACCATATCAGTGGCAAAAATTTCCGGATCAAAGGCTGCCTGAAGCTGCTTCGTATTTGGCTTTAAATGGTTAAAAAGGAGCTCTGTTATATTAATGCTCGAAAGTACAATGTCAAATGAATCTATTAATGCTTTCTTGGTTATTTTTAAATCTTTATTATAACCGGAAATTAAATTCTGACTGACTGACTGAACTTTGAATTGCTCTCCTGCAACCACACTAACATTCGCCCTTAGAACCTCCATAATATCCAAATTTTTCTTTTGAGGCATAATACTGGAACCAGTAGTGAGCTGATCATTTACTTTGAAAAAATTAAATTCTTTAGTTGTAAATAAAATTAAATCATTAGCTATTTTACCTAGTGTTAGCATAGTCTGATTAAGTACACCTATGGTAAAACTCTCAATCTTACCTCTGCTATTTTGACAATAAAGCGAGTTAATCTGTATTTTGGCAAAACCTAATTTTTTTGTTGTATATTCCCTATCGATAGGTAGACTTGTGCCAAATCCTGCAGCAGATCCAAGTGGATTTTGATCGTTTAGATTGTAGGCGGATGAGATTGTCTGATAATCATCTAATAACGATTCCACAAAACTACCTGCCCACTGCCCAACGCTGGATGGCATCGCCTGCTGCATATGTGTGTATCCCGGTATAGGTAGAAACTCATGTTTTTTAGCAAATTTTAAAATCGTCTTAGCTAGTTTAATCGTAGCTAATTGGATTATCTTAAGTTGGTGCTTACTAAACAATCTGATGGCGACCAAAATCTGATCATTTCTAGATCTGCCCATATGCACTTTTTTACCAACTGCACCTAACTTTTTTGTTAAATAATTTTCAATAGCAGTATGGCAATCCTCATTTATTTGCTTAAGTTTAAATTTGCCTTTCTTGTTTAAAGTTAAAACTTCTTTTAATCCTTTTATGAGAGATTCTGCCTCTTTTTTGGTTAACAACTTTACTTTCGCGAGCATTTCAACGTGTGCAATTGACGCCTGGATGTCGTATGGAAGTAAAATTTTATCCTGTGCAAGATTTACATCAATAATATATTGATTCACCATTGGGTGCATTTTTTGATAGGTTTCCCATAATTTACCCATTTTCTGATTGGTTAGTGGCTAAATAACAAGCAATTTTCCCCTTGTGAATGTCCTTTTTAGGAAAAATAATAAAAGAATTTTGATCTATTGTAATTTTCTGGCCATTATCTTGTGCAATTATTGTTTTATTATCCAAAAAATCAAAATTGTTATAATCAGAAGTAAATTTAAATTGATCCGATTTTGGCACTATATGATCGTAAATTATCAGATGCTTTGGATTAGACTGATTAGATATAGGAATATTTAAAAAACATGAACCAATTTTTTGTAAAAACTGCTGAATTTTTTTTAAAATAATTATTTCTTTACCATTTTCTCTATACCATCCTGTTTCATAAGTAATACCAATACCCCCATGTGCATCTACAAAAGTATCTATTGATGAGGTAAGGTCTTCAGTTTTAAAATCTGACGCTTTTGAGACCATATAACCTACATCAAATATTGACGCTAAATCTAAATGATCTTTTGTCGATTTTGTGTAAATAAAAGGTACTGAAGGTTTAAGTGTGGAATGAATATCTAATAAAAAATCTGCCTTTTTTAAAATCGGAGCAATACTTAATGCTCTTTCTTCTTCATAATTAAGATCTGACTCCTGTTTCTTTTTAAGTAAATCAAAGTTAAACCCAAATTGTCTGTTTAAATCGCAGTCGATGTATCTTTTTTCCGCTACATAAGCTGGAGGATTTCCAACAATAATGTAAATTTCTCCGTTAATATCCTCTTTTTGCATAATTAATAACAAAATTTCTATTATATGCGCACCTATCCTCTCGTTACCATGTACGCTACCAGTAATAACCACGGTTGGACCTGGATTTTTTCCTTTAAAATAATATGTATAAGAAGGTAATTTAGTCATGTCATTCTTTTAAATAAGTATTTTTCTCATTTTGATTGGTAAACATAGTGCCAACGCCTTTTTGTGTAAGTACCTCGTTAAGCAAGCTATGTTCCGAAAGACCATTTAAAATATGAATACGTTTTACATTGTTTTTAACCGCATGAATGCAGTTTTGAATTTTTACAACCATTCCGTTCTTTGCGATTTTTTTATTAATTAAATCCATTCCTTCCTTTGGCGTGAGTACACTAATGAGCTTTGAGCCTTTATAGACACCATCTGTTTTTGTAAATAAGATGAGCTTTTCAGCCTGCATAGCTATCGCAATTTCAGTTGCAATCGTATCTGCATTAATGTTTAAAATTGTTCCATTGTTTGAAACTGCTAAGGGGGAAATAATAGGTAAATAACCTTTGCTGATCAGATCCGAAAGTATTTGTGGATTAACATTATTGATATCGCCTACATAACCATAATCCACTTTTTTAATTGCCCTCTTCTTAACATCAAGCAAATTTCCATCAAGTCCACTAACCCTTATGCCTTTTAGGCCAATTTGCTTCATAATACTGAGAATTTCGAGGTTCAAAGTGCCACCATAAAGCATTTTTACTATTTCCAGATCTTTTTTAGTTGTCACCCTTCTCCCCTTAATTTTGATAGGGCTATGGCCAAGTTTAAAAGCAAGATCATCAGCCTGTGTACCACCTCCGTGCACTAAGATTATATGAATACCAAAATCATGAATTGATTTAATATCTTTTAGTATATTTTTTAAATTTCCCTTTGAATTAATCACCTCACCTCCAACTTTTAAAACAAAGACCTTGTTTTTGAATTTAGAGAGGTAAAATTGTTTCTGAAAATTATTCATGGCAACTGTTTTATTGATTTAGTAAAAATTTCTAAAAACTGATTTAGCTCTTCCCACGAAACATTAAGTGGTGGCATGATTCTGATTATATTTTTTATTGAAGAGCTTCCAATTATTAATCCATTCTTCAGACATAATTTAGGTAAATCCTGTGCAGGTTTTTTAAATTCAATTCCGATCAACAAACCCTTTCCGTGTATTTGGTTAATTTGTGGATGAGACTTGAGCCTCTTCTTCAGATATTCTCCTTTTTTCTCTACTTCAAAATCATTTTCAAGCAACATTTTAATTGTCGCCAAGCCTGCTGCACAAACCACCAAACCGCCACCAAAAGTCGTTGCATGTTCACCAACCCCAATTGTTTTAGCTATATCTTCTTTGACTAAAACTGCAGATAGAGGTAGGCCAGATGCTATGCCTTTGGCAGTGGTTATAACATCCGGAATTACACCAACTGACTGGCAAAACCAAAATGTACCGGTTCTACCAAGTCCGGTTTGTACTTCATCAAAAATGAGTAAAATATTTTTTTCTTCACAAAATTCTGCAAGCTTTTTATAAAATTTGGTTTCTGCCATTTTAATCCCTCCAATACTTTGAATGGGTTCACAAATAACAGCGGCTACATCTTTGTTGTATACTTTTTTAATGCTTTCCATATCACCTAGATCAGCAAAACAAGTATATTCATCTAAATTCGGTTCAAATTGATGATATGAAGACAAGCCTGTTACACCTAATGCCGAAATACTTCTGCCGTGAAATGAATTTTTAAAAGCAATGATATGTTTTTTGCCGGTTTTTTTTCGTGCTATTTTCAGAGCTGTTTCGTTTGCTTCTGAGCCTGAATTTGCAAAATAGACCTGGTAAGGCTCCTTTAATGTGCCAGCTAGCTTATCTGCAAGTTGGATAGCGGGATTCGTCTTAAAAATATTGGAATAAAATATTAATTTTTCCGATTGCTCCTTTATTGCTTTTACTACCTGTGGTGGGCAGTGGCCAAGTAAACAAACTGCATGCCCACCGTAAAAATCTAAATATTTTTTACTTTTACTATCCCAGACGCTACTACCATCCCCTTTTACAATCTCTATAGGATACTGCGCATAAGTTTGAATTAATGCTGATAATTTGGATGATTTTAAATTCATGGGTAAATTGGGCTAAATAAATTCAATCCGGTGGACTGACTAAGGCCGAACATTAGGTTCATATTCTGAATAGCATTGCCAGCCGCGCCTTTTATTAAATTGTCGATTACGGCCTGAATTACAACTTTTTGATTAATAATTTGTATGCTGATATCACAAAAATTTGAGCCAATTACAGAAACAAGTTCTACTTCTGATTTCATACGTATAAATGGGAAATCTTGATATGCCTTTTTAAATAAATTATCTAAATCTGATTGATTTATCTTTTTCTTTAAATCAATAAAAGCAGTTAAATGTATACCCCTGGTAAATGGTCCACTAGTTGGCACAAAATTAATATTCGATTCAGACAATTTTAAACTTTGTATAATTTCCGGAATATGCTGATGAGATCCGATTTTATAACTCTTCATATTATGTCCACGTATGGGGTGATGAGTATTTTCTTTGGCTGTTTTGCCGGAACCACTAGAGCCAGTGACAGCTAAAATATCTACATGTTTAATAAAATTTGTAATTGGCAATAATACAAGTTGGGCTGCTATTGCAAAACATCCGGGATTAGCAATGTTATCTGATTTTTCAATAAATTTTTTCTGGTATTCCGGTAAACCATATGCAAATTTACCTATTAAATTCTGACTTTGATGACAATTGCCGTAATATTTTTTAAATAATGAGATATCTTTAATCCTGAAATCACCGGAAAGATCAATTATTTTAGTTTTTCCGATAAGTTCTGGAATAATTTTTTGAGACTGCAAATTGGGAAGTGCTAAAAATACCAAGTCACTTTCATTTGCAACTATTGCCGGATCAGTATTTGTTAATTCAATATTGCAAACACCTTCTAAATGTGGATATACGTTGTTAATTGTTTCACCTGAATTATTTTTAGATATAAGGTATTTAAATTCGACATTTGGATGTCCGGCAAGAAGTCTTATTAGCTCAAGTCCTGTATAGCCCGTAGCGCCGATGATTGAGATACTTATTTTAGACATAATTTTATAGTCTCATGTGCGAGTGCGAGTCTCAAGTAGCACATTAATAAACCTTGAGACTTGAGACATGCACTTGAGACTTAATTAAAATATAGTTAAATAATTCATCTCCACTATTAAGTGCATTAATAGCCGGAATATTGAGTTTCTTTTTGATAAAATTAACACCCACACTATTGTCGCTTACTGGCCCCGAAATGACATCTAGGGGTGCACCAATTTCTTTGCATATTTCGGCTAATTGCAATGCCCCTGCAGGATCGTGGGCACAGCCGATGTGGGATACAATATTTTTTTGAATTTCAGGATCTTTTAAGATATTTAAAACACCATATTCACCATAAACACCATCACCGAATTCAATTACAATTGCGTCTGGATTATCCTCAGAAAGATAATCAATAGATCCTTTGGTAACAGTAACTGGTAACTTACAGCCATTAACGGTAGATGGATAGCCAGCATCGACAAAGGAGGTTACTTTTTTAGCACCATAATCTTTCATATTCTCAGTATCTTTCAGTGCTGCTACACCTGCCAGCTTAGCCCCAAAAATTGTCATTTTGTTGTGCAATGCGTGTTTTATAATTTCACATGCAGCTGAAGTTTTACCAACATGCATACAAGTTCCGCTTACTACGATTAACGGAGTATTGGATTTTAAATTATCTTTCTCTGAAAATAATTTCGCCTGTTTAATGTTTAAATTTTTTCCACTATTTACTATGGCACCGAGTACTTTGATTTTTAGGACATGTCCTACTTCTTTTATGTTTTCACTGATGCATTCCCCTGCAACTCCGCCTAAATTAAGTACGCTGATTACATTCCCCACCTCAAGTGACTCAGGAGTATTTCCAACAAACCCCTTCAATGCCTTTCTGTTACCGAGCGATACAGCAATAACATCTCCTTTTTTAAGGGTCGAGAGCCTACCTGAAGGAAGTTCCAGCTTATTATATTTCTTTTTATCTTCCAATACTTCCACTGCAAGAACAGCTCCTTCTTCAGAAATTATATTATCTGAAATTTCAACTTCTGTAGGAAGTTTTAAATTATAAGTAACTGATGCGATTTTGTCTAAAGTGATGTTCATGATTTTGATGCTTAGTGCTGTTTTTGTGCTTTTTGTAAGTGCTGTAGGCTTGTAGGATGTAGGCTTGTAGGATGTTCTATTATAATAAATTCCTACATCCTACGTCCTACAAGCCTAATTAGTGTCATCCCAGCAAATAATCAATTATCCCCATTTGTACCCACATGCGATTTTCAGCCTCCTGGATGACAACTGACTGTTCGCTGTCTAGTACTTCATCTGATGCAACTACATTCCTTCTGACAGGCAGGCAGTGCATAAAAATGGCATTATTTGTTAAATCCATCTTATTTTTATCTACCATCCAATCTGTAAATTTCTTGCGATAGTCTGATTCTGCTTTCCAGTCTCCAAAATATTTGAGCGATGCCCAGCTTTTGGCGATCACAACATCAGCATCTTCAAGTGCTGATACTTGATTATTTGTAATTGAAAATTTACCCGCCTTACCCTTAGCAAAATTCATCACATCTGCATCCAATTCAAATCCGGATGGACAGGCAAGTGTTACATCAGCGCCAAATATGGATGGTGTAAGTAACTGCGAATGGGGGGTGGCTAAAGGTAAGGCTTTTGGATGCGGTGCCCATGTAAGAACTATCTTTTTACCTGTAAGTGATCCAAAATGCTCCTGCATTGTCATTACATCCGCCATCGACTGGCATGGATGGAACATATTAGATTCCATGCTGATAATCGGTTTATCTGCATACCTGGCAAGTTCATAAATTGGTTGGTCTTTTTTTAACTCTTCCCAAGTTTGCTCAACTTCTTGAGTACTGCTTTTCTTAGTCATCAAATCACTTTTCCTTAATGCAATCAGATCCGTGTAGGATGAAATCACCTGTGCTGCTTCTTTGATGTATTCCTGTGTATTACCATTCATCACAACACCTTTTTTATATTCAAATTCCCATGCATCAGTTGCAGAAAGCACATTAACTTTTCCACCCAATTTTTTCATACCGGATTCGAATGATAATCTGGTTCTGAGCGATGGGTTTGCAAAAATTAATGTAAGAATTTTATTTGAATAATCAGGTATTTCCTGTCCTTTTTTATATGCAATAGCTTTATCAATTATCAATTGTAGCTGTGCTTTAGTGTAATCCCCTGTGGTTATAAAATTTTTAGTCATGATTATTTTGGGTTAAATATGCGTTGACACTTTCCATTCCATATAATTTACAAAAAGAAGCTGCGTCCTGGCCGCTCCAGTTGCCAACCTCTTCACCATAAATTCCCATGTTTGAATTAAGTAGAGAATATTTACTTTTGATAGACTGAACTTCCAAATTTCCTTTATATAATTTTATCTGCACTGTTCCTGTAGCGTATTTATTAGATGAGTCTAAAAATGCCTCCAGATTTTTTACCAGCGGATCAAGAAAAAGTCCTTCGTGGATTAGGTCTCCATATAAATTCCCTAAAATATTTTTCCAAAAAAGCTGTTTAGAAGTTAGGGTAATTTTTTCCAGTTCGCTATGGGCTTTAATTAATAATTTAAGTGCTGGAGCCTCAAAGCCGATCTTTCCTTTAATGCCGATAATCGTGGTGCCAATGTGATAATCCTTTCCAAAGCTGTGACTAACTGTAATAGTATTGAGTTTATTAATAATGCTGACACCATCCATTTTCTTGCCATTAAGGGAAACTGGTAAGCCTTTTTTAAATTTTATAGAAATTGAAATGTATTTATTACTTGCCTCATTTATACTTTTTACATTGGGAAAAACTGAATCCGGCAATTCTTTATCAGTGCCTTTAGTTTCTTTGCCACCAATAGTAGTACCAAGTAAACCAATATTAATTGAATAATCTTTTATTTCCGGATTTACATTAATACCTGCCTTTTTTAAGACCGTAACTTCCTGTTTCCTTGTATGCCCCCCATCACGGATCGGTGTTAGAATTTCAACTTCTGGCATTAAAGCCTTAAATGCAAAATCAAACCTTGCCTGATCATTGCCAGCACCAGTTGACCCATGTGCGATTGCAGTTGCCTTTTCCTTTTTCGCTACCTCGACGATCTTTTCTGCAATTACATTTCTTTCCGGACCAACGCATGCAGGGTAAACACCGCCTTTGAGGTAGTTGGCCTTTATAATGTAGCTGGCGAACTTGTCGTATAGATCTTTTTTAGCATCAACTTCGTAATGTTTTATTGCGCCAAGTTTTTTGGACTGCATTTTGATAGCCTGCAGCTCATCTTTCATAAAACCTCCTGTATGCACAGTTGCAGTTATAACTTTATATCCCTTTTTTTGAAGGTGTGGGATACAAAAGCTGGTATCAAGACCACCGGAGAATGCGAGAATTACTGTTTTCATATTATTAATTATTAATTAAAAAAACCTCCACACTAGGCAGAGGCTGTATAAATTGATATATCACTAAATCACCGCAGCTTCTGCCGTTTTTTTACGCGTCGTCGATTTCTGTTAAATTGATTCATGATTATTACGATTATTACTATTGTGCTTTTCATTATAGGGTATTGTGGAAGTATTGTCAAGAATCTTACGTCAGTTATTTTGTTTACATTTGGAGGCTTATTGATGATAAAATATGAGGTTGACGTAAATTTTTCGTCAATATATAATTTTGTTGGAATTTGTTCACGGAATCATAAATAACCCAACAAAATTATGATCAACAAAGCCCTCTCACAATTCAACCTCAAATCCTCCGAAATCGATACGTACACAACCCTTTTGCAAATCGGTGCGCAACCGGCGAGCGTTGTTGCAAAAAAGCTCGATAAACCGCGCACTACGGTAACCGTGTATCTTAAAAAACTCAAAAAAGAAGGGTTCATCCGAGTTATATGGAAGGGGCGAACGCAATATTATGTACCGGAGGATCCAAAACAGATTCTTAAAAACCTTCAGGAAAATAAAATCCGCTCAATGGAAAAAATGGATATGGGAATGCGTGCTTTTTCTACGATCATTCCGGAGCTTGCCTCTATAACGAGGACTGATTATGTTTTACCAAAAGTAACATTTTACGAAGGAACTTCTGAATTAAAACAGATGTACAAAGATACACTTACATCTAAAACAGAAATTCTCTGTCTTAGCTCAGTTGAAGATTTATGGGATCTTTTTGGCAGAGAATATGATAGTTGGTATGTAAAAAAGCGTGCAAAAAATCAAATTCCATTAATGTATTTGGCAAAAGATACACCAATTGAGAGGAGTGAGATTAAAAAGGATAAAGAATTCTTCCGTCAGTCGCGACTACTACCGCCGGAACTTTTTGATATTACTAATGAGATAAATATTTATGACAATAAAGTTTCTATAATTACATTAAAGGAGGAGAAGATTGGGATACTTATTGAGAGCAAAGAAATCTATCATACTATGAAGACTATATTTCGGATGTTGTGGGGGAAATAGAAGTAGTGATATAAGGGTGTTCCGCTGTTTGTCATCCCGGACTTGATCCGGGATCCATGTAATAAAATAACGGCAATATTGCTAATCTACATACATACTATTTTGCCCACTATTCAAAAAACGCATATTCGTTTTATACGTAAATGGTGGATCCTGAATCAAGTTCAGGATGACAAAAGGAAGCTAATTATTCCGTCTCTTTTGCTACAAATATTTTAGGATCCACTTCTTTGTCTTGTTCCTGTAATTTGGATATAACATCTTCTCGAACCTCTTGATTTGTGATGCCTGAGTACCTAAAATTTTCATAAAATTCTATAACAGTATCTGGCTGATGTTCTGCAGCCATTAATAAAAAGGTTTTAACATGTAAAATGTCAATTCTCCATTGAAATGTGTCTACTATATTAATAGCTGCATGTACTTTTTCCGAATCTCCCCAAATTTCATTAATATCATCTACTTCTGCAGCACCTAAAATGCGTTCGCCATCATCTGTGCTTTCAAGGTCTTTCATTACCTCAAGGCTCTCCGTATCTTCTGTAACCTGAGCCGGCATACCTGCTTCTGGAGCATCTGGTATTTTACTATCAGGTGATCTTTTTTTAGCAACCTCCAGTGCTGCCTGTAGCGCTTTTTCATTTTTAATTATACTTTCCATACCTGTATCTTCTATCCCCTCTATCGGTCTTTCAGCATAAAGATTGAAAAAAACATCAGGCTGAATGGTGGCTGCTATTATTAATAAAACTGCAAAATCTTCCGATTCCATTTCATATTCAAGTTTTGCAAAATCAATACAAACTTCATAAAAATGTTCTACAAACAATTCAAGAAGTGTTTCACATTTATAAATTTTTAAAAGGCGTTTGCATACTTCGGTATGTTCTATTTTTTCAGCCAATTCTTCAATGCCCTCATCTATATCTTCCGTTTCAATTTTTATAATCCCCTGAATGCCCCGCCTTACTGTAATTGCCGCTATTTCTTTTTCTAATTTTATGAAACTTTCCTCCTTCATCCTTGCTACAATTCCAATAACACCATCGTCAACATAATCATCAACAATATTCCCAAGGTTACTTTGTATAAGCTCACGTATTTCTTGTGCAGCGCCAGATTCTGCTTCGGATGGCTTTTTTCCTTCCATTTTTATATCAATATGTATTTCTTTCATAGTAAGTGGTGAGAAACGAATGTAAAATTAAAAAATTAATGAATCAATTTATTATACTCTTTTTTTAGTTAAAAATCAAATTTTGTTATATATAATGTTAAAAAGCATGTGATGCTTTTACCCTTACGAAAATGCTATACTTTTACTATACTTTTCGTAAGGTAAAAAATAGCTAACAACTAGAAAAAGGGTAGCAAATTTTTTGGTCAATTTTGGTTATATGTATAAACGTAGTGGACGCAGATCTGCGTCCACTACATGATTACATAATACCTTGCAAAAAATTTGCTAAATATTCTTCAGCTCATCAATCTGATCCCTAAATCCTGCGGCTTTTTCGAATTCAAGGTTTTGAGACGCGATGTCCATCTTTGCGTTAAGTTCTTCGAGTAAACGAGGGATTTCTTCAGCTGGTATATTTGATTTAGTGTATTTCTTTTTCGGTTTACTTGTTCCCTGCTGAATATCACGGATTTCTTTTTGGATTGTCTGTGGAGTAATGCCGTGCTTTTTGTTATATGCCATTTGAATTGTACGACGACGGTTGGTTTCATCAATCGCCCCCTTCATGGCAGCAGTCATAACATCACCGTACATTATCACCTTTCCATTCACATTACGCGCGGTACGGCCGATGGTTTGAATAAGTGCATCGCGGGAGCGAAGGAAGCCTTGCTTATCTGCATCTAAAATCGCAACAAGAGATACCTCCGGTAAATCTAGGCCTTCACGCAATAAGTTGATTCCTACGATAATATCAATTTTACCCAAACGAAGGTCACGTAAAATTTCGATTCTTTCCATTGTATCTACATCTGAATGCAGATATTTAACTTTATGATCTGCCTCGAGTAGGAAATCTGTGAGTTTTTCTGAAGATTTTTTAGTTAAAGTTGTGATAAGTATTCGCTCATTTCTTTCTAATACCTGCCTGATTTCTTCCAAAAGATCATCTATTTGCTCTTTAGTTGGCCGAACTTCAACCGGCGGATCTATGAGGCCTGTTGGGCGAATAATCTGTTCTATAATGTACTTCTTTTTTGTATTTTTAAATTCATATTTACCAGGTGTGGCGGATGTATAAACCACATTATTCATATGCTTTTCAAATTCTTCAAACTTTAAAGGGCGATTATCGTGTGCACTGGGCAATCGGAATCCATGTTCTATTAAATTTGTTTTACGAGAGTAATTTCCACTATGCATACCTCCTATTTGTGGAATCGAGATATGGGATTCATCTATCATCATCAAATAATCATCAGGAAAATAATCAAGCAATGTTGCCGGTTGTTCACCTGGTTCACGGCTATTAATATAACGGATGTAATTTTCAATTCCACCGCAGTATCCTGTTTCCATCATCATTTCAATGTCATATTCCGTTCGAGTTTTAATTCTTTCCGCTTCAACTAATTTTCCGATTTTTTTGAATTGTTTATAGCGAACATCCAAGTCTTCCCGAATTTGCTCAACTGCCTCATTAATTTTTTCTTTAGTAGTTACATTATGTTTGGATGGAAAGATTTTAACTTCGGTAAGATCTTTAATCACCTCACCTGTAAATGAGTCCGCCTCCTGCATCGCTTCAATTTCATCCCCAAAAAATTCAACGCGAATCATATTATCTGAACTTGGTGGAATAATCTCCACAACATCACCCAGTACATGGAACATGCCGGATTTGAAATCTTTATGGGATCGGCTGTATTGCAGATCGGTTAGTTTGCGAAGGAGTTTGTCTCGTTTTACAAATTCGCCAACTTTTAATGTAATGGCTAAATCTTCATAGCTCGATACATCCCCAAGACCATAAATAGCGGACACAGATGCAATTACTAAAACATCATTACGAGTTAACAGATTATGCGTAGCCATATGGCGGTGCTTATCGATTTCTTCATTTATAGAAGCATCTTTTTCAATATAAGTATCTGTTTTTGCTATATATGCTTCCGGTTGGTAGTAATCGTAGTAACTGACGAAATACGATACAGCATTATCCGGAAAAAATTCCTGAAATTCTGAGCATAGCTGGGCGGCGAGCGTCTTATTATGCGACATGATAAGTGTAGGACGCTGAATCTCCTGAATTACATTTGCCATTGTGAAAGTTTTACCGGAACCAGTTACACCTAAAAGAGTTTGGTGTTTTTCACCTTTTTTTATACCTTTGATCAGTTTTTCTATTGCCTGCGGCTGATCGCCTGTGGGTTTGAATTTGGTTTTGAGATTGAATTTCATGTTGTTACCAAATGGTTTCCAGATAGTTTCCATGTTGTTACCAAATAGTTTCCAGATAGTTATTTTAGTAAACAATTTGGCAACTATTTGGAAACGCGATCCCGATGAAATCGGGAGAGCTGGGAACAATAGAATTATTAACCTAAAAAGAGTATCAAAAAAGACCTTGATGAGCAAGTGAGAGTTAAAAAAGCAAACTTTTTTACCTAAAACATCCAGATCGCCTAATGCCGTCACTACATACCATTGACCTCTCTTTTATCAATCTGCGCAAAGACTTCAGTAAAACAGATACATGTTCTATAAAACTATTTAATTCATTAGTAAATTGCGACTCTTTTAATTCAGCCAATGCCTGTTGAGATTCACTCATCATAGATTCAATTTCTTCGTCAGATTGTCTTACTGGCTTAAGCTCATTAATATCTCTATAGATAGGTATTATTGCATATGCCGTATTTATCGTTGCCCTCATATCATCCGGCAATTGATTGCTCATTTCATCCATACCCACAAAAGTGTGTAAAACTTCAGCACTAATGACTACATCTACAGATTCTCTGGTAGACGAAGCTACAGCACTTGACTCATCAGGTGATTCACTTGATTCTGGTGGAGTTTCTCCGGCAACTGGCATTTTAAAAATGGTTAAAATATAGAAGGATTAAGAGTTTAGAATATTAATTAGGATTTGACAATGTTTTTTATTCCAAAATTTCAAACCCCTCCATAACAGCATCGCATATGAAGTCCTCTAGTAAGCTGGCGTCATCTGTAGTTTGTGCTTTTTGGAGGTAGGTGTAATAAAGTTGCTTATTTTCCTGCATTATCATTGCAGGTGGAAAATTTGCCTTAATAAGAATTGCATTTAAAAGCAAACGGCCAACACGCCCATTACCATCGGAGAATGGGTGAATTTGTTCAAAACGACTGTGAATTTTGGATGCATGCAGAATGATATCTTTTCTTTTTCTGTTGATATATCTGACTAACTTATCCATTAAATAGGGTATTTTTATAAAATTGGCAGTCGGCACATTAGAGCCTACAATACGAACCCCGTGATTACGGTAAAAACCCGCATCGTCGCGTATGCTGTTCATAAGGATTCCGTGAAGCTTTAATATAAACTTTTCATTAATCCTTTTTCTGCCCGCAAGGTGCCTGATTAAATATTCAAAAGCTGCCTGATGATTTTTGGCTTCAATTTGTTCAATAAGGCTTTTATTTGGCAAGGGGCGATTTCTAAAAATCACCTGAGCTGTTTCATTTTCACTTAAAGTACTGCCCTCGATACCATTAGAATTATAAGTTAAAGATAGTACAAATTCCTCCTGGATATCAGGAAATCCAGCAATTTTTTTTAGTACACCAGGATGTGCGTTACTTCTGTCGGACAAAAATAACTTCTTTGCCTTTAAAAGGCTTGTTGGAATAACTTTTTGACCAGTGTACTCTTTATACATTTCATCGATCAGTTTTCCAGCTTCTCGACGGGGTTTTGAATGGTTATTTATCCAGCTATTTAAGGTTGCAAAAGAAACATCAAACTTTTGTGCAAGTTTTTCCTGAGTTAGCCGAGACAGGCGTTTGATGATTTGGAGCTTTTGGGATGTGTTCATAACCACCTTTAAATTGATAACTTTATAAACTATCTTAATTTTATCAAACTTTATAAAGTTAGTCAATTATAAAAAAATTTATAAAGTTATCAATAATTATACTTCACAAAAAATACACCTCCTGATCTATAAAAGTCAGTGGTGATAAAATTTTAAAGTCCTAATTAGCATCTTCATCATCTATTACCAATCTCTCCTTAGTCAATTTTATAACATCTTTAGATAACTCAGGGTCAACCTTTACTCCCGTAAAATCTCTTGCCATAAGTAATTGCTCGGCCGTTATATTGGAACCCCGTAAATCTGATCCATTTAAAGTTACGCTATCGAAAGTAGCACCTGCAAAATTGACACTGCGCAAATCTGTATTGATAAAATCAACAGATCCAATGTCACCCCCTAATATAGCATCTCTTAAGTTAGCTCCTTTCAAATCAGATCCTTTAAATGTAGCCACATTTATCTCAGCACCTCTTAGATTGGCTCCTGCTAACGAACATTCAATAAAACCATTAAATGCAAATATACTTGCGGCAGCTAAATTTGCACCATTTAAATTTGATCTGCGCATACTGGTACTCAAATAACCCCCTTCAAGATTAATCCCCATGAGATGGAGATCTGTAATTTCTCTGCCTGCAAGATTAGGATGCCATTGTGGATATTCCTGTCGAAGTTTATTAAATTCCTCTACTTTATTTTGCAAAAACAGTATTCCTGCCTCTTCATTAATCGCTTGATTGAGAGCTGCTTCGATCCTAGATCTTCTTGTGCTAACTTTTTTTCTATTTTTCTCTTCTTCTCCAATTACCCTATTAAGATCCACTTCAAGTTCAAATCTTCTCACCCTTGCATCTTCTCTTTCTTTGTTTGCTGTAGCTGCTGTAGCCATAGTTTTAGAAATTTTGATTGATATATCTGTATATTATAACATAGATTAATAAATAAATAAAGATATTTACAATAAAAAATTATAATTTTCTGCTATTATGCCCCCCACTTAAATATTAAATAATAATGCTTAAAAAACTATTCCTCCCATTTCTTGCCACCCTATTATTTATTATCCCTACGCAGGTATCTGCATCTGAGGATTTTAATAATATGAGTCCAACTGTTAAGGTTACGAGCTATAAAAAATTATTTATTAATAATGTACAGGGTCATGGCAGTGGTTCCGGTACTGTAATTAGTGCTGATGGGATCGTTGTTACAAACCATCATGTTATTTTTGATGAAGATGATTTTGAAAATCTGGATGCATTTAAAATTTGTATTACATTTGACACCAAAAAAGAGCCTGTTTGTAAATATACAGCACGCCTAATGGCAAGTGATAAAGATATGGACATAGCACTTCTTAAAGTTAACCAAAAAGATGTATTTGGAAACACACTTCCTGCTTTAAAGTATCTGGATTATAAAAATTCTAAAAAACCAACAAATCAGGATGCTATAAGTATAGTTGGATACCCTGGCAGCGGCGGTGATACTATAACAATTACCAAGGGGCAAATAAGTGGTTCAGAAAAATACAATAATTATAATTATTTTAAAACAGACACTGACTTTGATCATGGCAGTTCCGGCGGTACAGCACTGGATGCATCCGGCAACTTTGTAGGTATTCCTACTTATTTAAGATCTTATGCAGCAAATGTGGGATATTTTTTAGATATTAGTGAAGCTAAAGGCTGGATTAGTAACAATACATTCAAAACTCCAAAAGAAAATAAAAAAGCTGAAGAATTTTTAACAAAAAATTTGGCCAGGCTATCTAGGGCAAATACTACTTTTACATATACACAGGATAAATACCCATATGTAAGTGTTGATTTGCCTTCTGATTGGGAATTTTTAGCATTAAACGGGGATAGTTTTTATGTATCACAAAAAAATCTTGGCAATCCTGCTTCACTTTCTTTTGCTGCATTTGAGAATCAATTTCAAATAGATAAGGCCTATATGGATGAAATTAATAAACAGATGGATAAATATAAAAAAAATTATCCTGATTTTAAAAAAGAAGAGGTTATATTTGCAGGAGCCAAGGGTTGGAAAGCTACCTTTACAAGTTATTCCAATAAAAATGTAACCTATTATATTCCATATGGATATTCGCTTGTAATGATTACTTATTCAATAGATTTGAATGAATCGGCAAAGCAGGAAAAAGCAATTGAGCCCGTACTTCAATCATTTAAATTTACAAAATCTGCAGTAAATAATCGGGCACTTCCTGTAACAATGACTTTTGATGATCCAAAATTCGGCATATCTTCTGCGGATAAATGGATTTTACAAAAGAATTTTAGTAAGCAATCACCTACATTGCTTGTGGATGGTTCGGAAAAAAATAATTTTAAAGGTAATTTTAATGTTTATTATGGCAGAATTCCTAAGGATGAAAAAAGCCTGACAAGCAAAGAAAGGCTTGATGACAGAACAAAAAACTTATATGGAGATAAATTGGTTTATAAAAATGATAAAGTTGTCTTAAGCGGCCTTGAAGGCTTTGTTTATACTTATGAATATGAAGGAAGTGAATATCAGGAGATAAAAAAGAGTTTTAATATGAAACTAAAAAATGGTGATTTTGAATTTACTCTTGTTTATGATGATCTTTCTAAAAACTTTGATAAAAATCTGCCTTCTATAAAAAAGATTCTTAATTCTTTCAAATTTCAGGGCAAGACGAATAAGAGTAAAGCTACCTATTCATATGGCAGCCTAAATTATACTTTTAACGATATTCAATTTCACACCTATGCACTTTCTATAAGCGAACTTGCAGACAAGGATATTGTAAATGGTTACCCAGATGGAAATTTTTATCCGGAAAAAAATGTAACCAGAGCAGAGGCTCTAAAAATGATACTTACCAGCAAAAATCACCTGGAAAAAAAGAATAATTCTACAAAACATGTTGATTTTAATAAGTTCGAGGAAGTTGTATCTTATTTTTGGGACATAAAGGATGCTGGTAAAGATCTTGCTAAATATATAAACTATGCCACTAGCAAAAAAATAGTTAAGGGGTATTCTAATAAAAAATTTAAACCAAATAATCCTGTAACACTTGCTGAAGCACTAAAAATTATTACTAATGTTTATGAGTTATCTATTTGGCAGAAGGAAACTAATCCATGGCATAAAAAATATATGGAAAAAGGATTTGAGCTTAATATTATTCCTTATGGAATGTATAATCCAAATAAGAAATTGACTAGGGCTGAGCTTTCTTACTTGATTGATACGGTTTATAAGCAGGCTAAATATTAACCCATAGGGGATCCATAGGAGATCCATAGGAGATCCAATAGGGGTTGTAACCGAGCTAGCCCCAATCGGATCACCAATCGGATCACCAATCGGATCACCAATCGGAAAGTGTACAAACAAATATCTTCCAATAAGCGTAACACCTGGATCCTCCTAATAGTATTCATAATGTTCTTTTTAGGACTTGGATACTTAATGGGTTTTATTTATACAGAAAATGACCAGGCAGCAATTGGTTATATGGGTGCTTTTGGAATTGGCGCGATGATTTATTCGACCATAAGTTATTATGCAGCTGGCAAACTAACACTTGCGATTGCACATGCAAAAGAGATTCAAAAACGGGATAATCCGACTTTATATAGAACTGTTGAAAATTTATGTATTGCATCCGGTTTGCCTACGCCAAAGATATATTTAATTGATGATACTGCTTTAAATGCTTTTGCGACCGGCAGGGACCCCAAGCACGCAGCAGTTGCTATAACAAAAGGGCTTTTAAATAAACTAGAAAAAACTGAGCTTGAGGGGGTAATGGCACATGAACTTTCTCATATTAAAAATTACGACATCCGTTTACAAAGTTTTACAGTAGCGCTGATTGGATTGATTGCACTTGTTTCCGATATATTTTTGAGATCTATGTTTTATGGAAGGCGCTCAAATAATCGAAGTAAGGGGGGTGGAATACTTATAATTATTGGTATTGTACTTGCAATTCTGAGTCCAATTATCGCAAAACTGATGCAACTTGCCATTTCCCGCGAACGAGAATATTTAGCAGACGCAAGCGGTGCACTTATGACGAGGTATCCGGAGGGACTTATAAAAGCTCTTCAAAAAATTTCTGCAGATCATGAGCCTTTGGAAGTTGCAAATAAAGCAACTGCACATTTATACATTGAAAATCCCTTAAGGAATGAAAAGGGAATGAAGTGGTTAAATAAATTATTTTCAACACATCCTCCTATGGAGGAAAGGATTAAAAGATTAAGGCATATGGGGACATAGTAACATACTATTGACTTTTAGTCAAAAATACTGTATTATATATAGATAAATATATAGTGCTTTTTATGCCTAAATCCACCCCCACACCACTGGAGGATCAGCTAGCTGATATAAAAGAAACTCTTGAAAAAGAGAAGGTAAAACTTACTCCGGAAGTTGAGAAATATATCAGAAATCATCTGCGAGTTGTACAGGATAAAATTGCAGATAAAAAGGATATTACTGAGGGGGATTTGGCTTTTATTGGGAAGGTGAAGATATGGATATTGTTGCCAAAAAATATAAGGGATAAATATGATAGCATTGAAAAAATGGAAGGACCTGATGTAGTTAAAAATGCACAAGAACGAGGACTCTCATTGCAACAATGGTTGGGTCTTTTGCATGTGGCAGAAGCTGACGACAAAGGGGAAGATTGGATTGATGAAACTTTTACTTTTTCAGGAGGAAAAATAATATGTGAAGAATATTTGAATCTCACAAACTGTACTTCACTCACATCTCTCCCTGAAGGGCTGAATGTGGGAAAAGATTTGTATCTAAGAAACTGCACTTCTCTCACATCCCTCCCAGAAGGGCTGACTGTGAAAGGAAATTTGGGTCTCACAAACTGTACTTCCCTCACATATCTCCCCGAAGGGCTGAATGTGGGAGAACATTTGCATCTCGACGACTGCACCCCCCTTACATTCTTGCCTGAAGATATGAAAGTGGGTAGAAATTTGTGTTTATCTGGCAATATTAATGAGTATGTAGAAGATGACGCTGACAAATTAAGGAGTGAGGGGAAAATTAGAGGAATTCAATATACCTATTATAATTGTTGATCGCAGAATGAAACCAAAAGTAAAGCAGGATGCTGAAAGGCTAATGAAAAATCAACAAATATATGAAATTAGATATTGGTGATAATTAAATACTTTTTTATTGCTGAAGCTTTTTGCAATATTTTTCTGCATTTTTAAATTTATTTTACAAAATATAAAAAAACTGTATAATATACTACATTAAACATTTTTAAAATGACTAATAAAGAAATCGTACGTTTCGACAACGATCATAAAGATCCAGAAATTCCTGGCGTAAGCCATGTTGCAATTCAAAAAGGAACAAGAAGTAAAATAATATTAATGGCTTTTCAGGAAGGTCAAAGAATTCCACCTTCTATTACCGAAGATCCGAACACAAAAGTTTTGGATTTAAAGTCTGCAAGAAAAAAATACAATTTTCAGCCATTTGCAGAGGGAGCGGAGATAAAGCTTCATTCGCCATCGTATAATTAAAAAATACAAAATACCAGACTGTAATGTGTCGGCCATAGCGTAGATAGGCTGTTATTAGATATTTTTATTGTTGTCGGTTGCGGTTGTTGTTGTGTATATTGTAGGGGACGCAGATCTGCGTCCAATACCGTATATATATACAACACAACAATAAAAATATGAACGGACAATTAATAAAATTAAAAATCCTCCAAATAGCAGTTGATGCAATTTTAATACTCAGTGCATTTGCATTAGCTTATTTTTTGCGAATCGGATTTTATTTTTCATCGGACTTTCCATTTGATAAATACGCGGAAATAGCCTTAATCACAACGCCGATTACATTGCTTTTTATGTTTTTTGCACGTGCATATAAATTAACTCAACAAATAAAAAGCTTTAGGCATATACAGCGCATTGCCTTTGTAGCCATAGAGAATGTGGCTGTATTTATGGTTCTTTATTATTTTGCATATAAAAATTTCTTTTCCAGATTAATTTTAGTTTATATATTCCTTCTGACATTCGTATTTGTTTACTTTTGGCATAGGATATTTAAATGGATTATGCAAGAAAGTGCACAAAGAGAGGTTGGAATATATAGAACACTTGTTGTTGGAGCAAATAGGCCTGCGGAAGAGATTGTTAAACATCTTTTAAAAAATAAATCCCACATCAAACCTGTTGCGATAATCGATGCGTTCGGCAGTGGCAAATCCCACATTCATGGAATACCGGTTGTTGGCAAAATGAATATGTTTGAAAAAGCAATTGCAGAGCATGAGATTGATCATATTTTACAAACTGACCATTTGGAGCAAACTTTAAATATTATAAATTACGCATTAAATAACAATATTAAATACATCATGCCGCCGGAACTCCTTGGAGTATTTCAAGGTCATCATCATGTTGAAGAAATTGACGGACAACCCTTTTTGAAGATACATAGGAATAAGAGGTGGTGGGATCATATTTGGTAGTTTTTAGTTTATAGTTTATAGTTTTTATTTGCTGATCTGATTAGCTATATTAAATAAAAATTAAAAATTAAAAATTAAAAACTAGTTTATGAAATGTATTATTCTGGCAGGCGGCTTTGCCACCAGACTCTGGCCACTTACAGAAAATAAGGCAAAACCATTATTACACCTGAAGGACAGGCCGTTAATTTCGCATATTGTGGATGGTTTGCCGGAAGATATGGAAGTTATTGTTTCTACAAATGCGGTTTTTGCGGATGAATTTAATAAGTGGGCTAAAAACTTCCCAGATAGAAAAATTAAAATATTTATAGAAGATTCGACTGGTGAAAAAACAAAAAAGGGTGCACTTGGTGCAACATCACTTGTTATCCAAAGGGAGAAAATCGAGGAGGATCTGATGCTCATTGCTGGTGATAACTATTTTGGATTCCAAATGAATGATTTTATTGATTTCTACAAAAATAATCCGATTTTGGCAGCCTATGACATACAAAATTTAGATGAAGCCCGAAAATTTGGGGTTGTTGTAGAAAAAGATGGTCAGGTTGTCGAATTTCAGGAAAAACCACAAGAGCCTAAAAGTACTTTAGTAAGTACCGGGTGTTATATCTTCCCACAAAAAAACCTTAATGACATAATTGAGTACGCCAAACATAAAAATGATGACCTTGGAGGTATTTTTGAATATTTAAAACAAAAAGATCAGACAATCGATGTATTTTCTTTCAAAGAAAAATGGTTTGATGTGGGCTCTTTTGATGGCTACCTAAAGGCAAATCATGATTTATTGAACGATCAAATTATCGAAAACGGACATGTCGAAAAAAACGACAATAATAAACTCATTGGCGGTGTTTATCTTGGTGATGAGGTTATCATTGATGACTCTACGATTGAAAACTCTGTAATTTTAAATGATTGTAAAATCAAAAACTGCGTTATCCGGAATTGCATTATTGACGAAAAATGCGATCTAAAAAATATAGATCTAAGTCATAAGATGATTAGGCAGGGAAGTGTGATTGAGAAATAATTTTTCATTCTAAAATACTGTTTTGTCATCCTGAACTTGGTTCAGGATCCATAATAATGGAGTTATGGTTGTATTACTATAATACTTATAATCTTATTCTCCGATATGCGATTAATAGTTTTGTATATACCGAAAAACCGATAATAAGTAAATCAGTTATAATATAATACATCAATCACATGGATCCCGCATCAAGTGCGGGATGACAAACGGATTATTATCCTCTTATCTCTCAAACATTCAATTGCACTTATCCCCTCTTTGGGGTAAACTATTTCAGCCTGATTCCAATTGGAGGTCCTATAGAGGACCCAATAGAGGACCCAATAGAGGACCCAATAATTGATAATTAATTAAATGTTCAATTGGGTCACCAATCGGGTCACCAATCGGGTCACCAATTGGATATTTCAATTATATAAAATTAAATAAGAAGTATGTTTAGTAAAATTTCAAAAAGTCTGGTTTTAATAATCATCGCCAGCATATTCATGGGGGCTATTTCCCTCCCTGGTTCTGTTAAATCTAAATTACCAAACCACAAAGCATTTAATTGGCTAAAAAACCCCAAGGTTACACTCGGTTTGGATCTGCAAGGTGGTACGCAATTGGACTATAGAATTGATCTTAGGAATGCAGAAGCTAAAAATAAAGATGATGACAAAAGTAATGATGTGCGAATTAAAGATATTGTGGAGGGTGTGCGCGCAACCATTGAAAGACGTGTAAACGGTCTTGGTGTTTCTGAGCCGCAAATTTATTTGTCTAATATTGCTGATGAACAGCATATTATTGTGGAGTTAGCAGGAATAAAGGATGTTAATAAGGCTAAGTCTATTGTTGGCAAAACAATCCAGTTAGAATTCAAAGAAAAAAAGACTGAAATGGATGCAGGCGAAAAAGATAAGGTAAAAAAAGAAGCGGAAGCCACTTTAAAAAAGGTACTTGCCAAAAATGCTGATTTTACGAAAATCGGAAAAAGCACTGCAACTTCTGATAAAAAAATCCAGTTCTTTGTCAATAAAACGAAGTATGAATCCGATATCCCATCTCATTACAAAGATGTACTTTCTAAATTAAAAGAAGATCAGATTCATAAAAAAATAGTGGAGGGTAGTGATGGTTATATGGTTGGGGCCAATAATCAACTCCAAAAGAAGGTGGGGATGTTTATTGTTCAGCTTGTTAAAGCTGAAGTAAAAGACCGCACACAAAAAAAGAAACCTACATTTAGTGAAATTGCAAAGGAATTAAATACTAAACTTGAAACATTAAATGACAAACCTGCATCAGCATTTACAGACGGTGAGGCTGAGGCTGTTTGGAAAATGACTGAAACCGGTGCAGATAACAAGACAAAGCCTCTTGAGGTTAAAGATGAACTAAGGGTATATAAACTTATAAAACATAATAAGGGTGAGAAAGAGATAAAGGCAAGCCATATCCTTATTGCATACAAAGGTGCACAGAGGGCTGATGCTAAAGTTACACGTACTAAAGCTGAAGCTGACAAAAAGGTCAAAGAAGTATATATACAGGCAAATAAAGATCCTAGTAAGTTTGCAGAACTTGCTAAAAAACATTCTGACGGTCCATCTGCCAGCAAAGGTGGTGATTTAGGATTCTTTGGCAAAGGAAAAATGACTAAGGCGTTTGAAAATGCTGCATTTGCAAGAAAAAAAGGTGAAATTGCTCAAATAACTGAAACTGAATTTGGATATCACATTATTAAAGTTACCGATACAAAACCTCCAAAAGATGAAACTGTGAATTTAGAACTTCTTAAACTTAAAAAGTCTGATGAAAATAAGAAAAAATTAGAAGCAGGTTTAAAAAAGATTAAAGAAGGTTATGACGTTACTACCAAGGAAAAGGAATATAAATATAATGAAATTTATTTCGATATGACACCGGATCCATGGAAATCAACAGGACTTGATGGATCTCATTTTAAGTTTGCATCTGTAACTTATAATCAAATCGGATCCCCGGAGGTTAGTATTAGATTTGATAGCAAAGGTGGAGACATGTTTGAAAAAATAACAGGCCGTTTGGTTGGTCAGCCTTTGGCTATTTTTGTAGGAGGGCAACTTATTTCTGCTCCAAATGTTAATGGTAAAATTTCTGGTGGAAGTGCTGTAATTACGGGTAATTATAATATTAAAGAAGCTATGCAGCTAGCAAACGACTTAAATACCGGTGCCATAGATGCCCCTGTAATACTTTCCGGTCAATATACTATTAGTGCCACACTTGGAGAAAGCGCATTACGCGTTTCTTTAATCGCCGGCTTGCTCGGTTTAATTGTTTTGGCACTATATATGATTGTTTATTATCGTATTTTTGGACTATTTGCAGTTTTTGCGCTACTAATTTATTCAATCATTATTATGTTCATTTTAAATACAACAGGTATTGTAATGACGCTCGCTGGTATTGCAGGAATTATCCTTTCTATAGGTATGGCGGTTGATGCAAATATTCTGATTTTTGAAAGAACGAAGGAAGAATTAAATACCGGAAAAAACTTCTCAGCTTCTATCACAGCTGGTTTTGAAAGGGCATGGTCTTCTATTCGAGATTCTAATGTTTCTTCTTTAATTACATGCGCGATTTTATGGTTTTTTGGCAATTCGATTATCCGCGGATTTGCTTTGATGCTTGCTATTGGTATTTTGATTTCAATGTTTACAGCAATTACCATTACCCGCAAATTCCTTCAATCCCTAACCGGTACTTCGCTTTCTAAAAAACGCTGGCTTTTGGGGGTTAAGAAGGTTGAGACAATAAATCGATAGTGGATCGAATAGTAGGGCGAATTGTTGGGCGAATTGTTGGGCGAATTGTGGATTGCTATCCAGTATAAATACCACAACCCGCCCCACAACTTGCCCTACAAAGCAAAGCGTCGCCCCACAACCTGCCCTACAACATGAATTTAGATAAATCTCTACAACAAAAGTTAGACAAGCATATCCCCAAAAAGGACCAAAATTCCTTTGTAGAAAAAGCTGTTAAGAAAGAATTGGATCAGCATGTGGCAAAAACAACTAATGTAATTGATCTATTTGTAGATGGCGGATCTCGAGGGAATCCTGGTATCGCAGGTGGTGGCTTTGCAGTATTTAGAGGTGTAGAAAATGTTTTGGAAGGCTCTGAATTTTATGGCACAAAAACAAATAATCAAGCGGAGTATTTGGCATTGCGGACAGCACTGCGAGAAACTTATGAACGCTTTCCGGATGCCAATATTCATTGTTTTATGGATAGTCAACTTGTAGTTGAGCAGATGAAGGGCAATTATAAGGTTAAGAGTGCAAATGTACGGCCATTGTACGATGAAGTAAGCCGGATCGCGGAGCAGTTTACATCTTTTACCATTGAACATATAGAACGGGAGCAGAATGGATTGGCGGATAGGTTGGCAAATGAGGCGATGGATACTTCCAAAAACCTTTAACAAATCTACCACACTCCAAAAACGGGTCTAAAATCACCTTTGCCCTCAAGATAAATAGAAATTTGTTCCCTTACCATCTCACAGGCATTTTGAATGTTGATCTTTGTACGTGCTGCACGAACTATACCCCCCCCTATCAAGCTCACTAATTTTCCTTCCTTCTGCCATACTTTCAATAGTCTGACCATTTAATAATATATAAATTTTCCCCCTACCACCCCCTTCTTCTACAGCACCCCAAACTCCTTCACCTTCCATTGGCCCCCGCCATTCAACTTCATAGGTATCTATCATCTTGGAATTAATTAAAGGAGGATATTTTAACTAAATTATGTCGAAAAAGCCATGAAATATTTCTGATTTTAGATTTTTGATTCAATTTATTTCATTATAATAACAATCCTCACAATAAATAATATATGGTGTGTCAGGCGAATAAGTACTTGCTAGCTTAACATCACATTTATCGCATTTACGTTTATACAACCTTCTCTCATTTCGCAGTGACCTTCGCCTATTTCTCCTGCATTCATGGCAATTTAACGGAAGTGGTAACCTCTTTTTTACATAAAATGCTTTTTCCTGGGGAATTATGTTGAATTCCTTTTTGCATTGCCGACAATTTTTTGTAAGAGAATTTTTCATTATTTAAAATTATTTAACCAGCAATCTAGACAATAAATTACGTAAGGGCTATCACTTGGATATGTAGTAATAAGAGTGTTTTTACATTTGTCGCATTTGCGTTTGTACATTGTTCTGTCATTACGGAGGCCGACACGCTGTTTGGCACGGCAATCAGGGCAATAAATAGGGTATTCAATGTCCATTTTTTTGTAAAATTTGATTTCTTTGTCGATAATTTTAAATTCATTTTTACATAGGGTGCAGTTTCGGGTTAATTCATTATTTTGGGGATGCAGATCTGCGTCCCCTACGGCATCGCCTGACCCCTCAACTACGTTCGGGACATGCGTTGTTGCCGTATTTTTATTAATTAAATCATAAAATGTAAAAATGCCTGCCTTTCTTAATTCTTTATCGATGGCTTTTGTGGTTTTTTTGTAAAAGTCTTCATCAACTTTTTGGTTCAAAATATAATAACCATCATCTTTATGTTTTAAATAATTACAGCCAAAGAGATTTTTGGATTCCATACAGCATGTTGTCCATTTGCAGTCTTTTAGGTTTCCACACCAATGCAAATGCTGACAGTTAAAAAGGTAATGCGCGTATGCAATGTCATAACATAAATCCATTCCTGTAGGTATAGGGCCACAATCCCAGCTGTCTTTTGTTCCCATCTCCAGATTTGCCTGATTTATATATCCACTATCTTCTGTATGGCGTGTATCAAAGCACATGTGGCAATTTTTGCTGTGATAAATATAATCCCCTGTACAATTCTGCGTATCGAATTGATGGACGAACATGCGGGGGGTTTTCTTCTTTATTTTTTCTAACTTTTTATCAATCACCTTTAGGATATCAGAATTAGACATATCTAAAGTTTTCAATGCCTTTTTGTATTCTGATTCTGACTTTTTTTCATTAAATATATAATACTGTTTATCTCGCAGTCCAACGCAGCCGATACAATGTTTACATCTTCTTAAATCATAAGAAAAATGAATATCTTCGCAGTTTGCACTGTCCTGGCAATAATTAGAATTATAACAGCTATTGCAATCAACACATTCATAACAAAGCTGGCAATCTTCGCAAAAAGCACAGTCTGTACAATCATTTAATGCACGACTGTCTTCACAATAATAGGTATCGCGGCAATTTCCAGAATTAAAACACATGTAACAGTCTTTAGATACTGTAATGATGTCACCATAATCACAATTTTCACTCCCACGCGACCACGAGCCGCATTTAGGCGACCTCATGTATAAATTTCTGAAATCTTGGATGAAGGTTTTCGGGGAGATGTTCATGTTTTTTATAAGTCCTGTAGTGCTTTAGTGCTGTAGTCCTTTCGTGCTAATTGACAGAATAGAACGAAAGCACTACAGGACGACAGGACGAAAGCACTTGTTATTAAATGTCAAAACAGTGCCAACCTCAAGTAACATCAATATTGTAACATTTTGCCTAAAAATGTGTATATAACTATGCAAAAGCAGCTTTAATTTTTAACCCCCACCGACATGACCTACCTAATAGCAATTACAGCATTGACCTTGATAGCAAATATATATGCAGACTACAAATTAAATTCCAAAAGTTACATCAAAGTTAAATCTTAGGATCTCTAAAAAAACCAAACTGAAGCGCTTCCTCTCTTGGCAGAAAGGCTGTAAGGGCTTCAGTTTTCGAATGTGATTAAAAAATGTAAAAATGATAAATTCTACATATGAATCTGAAATCTAAAATCAGAAATGCAAAATCCTAAAAATGTTTCGTATAACGAATCATTTTTAGGAGTGTTTCTCAATCATTTCCATCAATTGATCTTTTTGATGAACTCCGACTAATTCTTCAGCTACCTCACCATTTTTGAAAACTTTTAGGGCAGGAATGCTCATAATTCCGTATTTTTGGGCGAGGTCACCATTTTCATCTACATTTACTTTGTAAACTTTAGCTTTATCACCAATTTCATCGGCAAGTTCATCGAGGATCGGGCCTTGAGCTTGGCATGGACCACACCATGGTGCCCAAAAATCTACAAGAACTGGTATATCTTTAACTTCTAATACATCTGCCGGAAAGGTGTCTCCGCTTGTTTGTTGTGCTGGCATAATATAAAAATTTATGGAATAAATTTTTCATTTCGCATTTTGCATTTCTGATTTCGCAATCACATTTAGCATTTTTTCATTTGGCAATTTATTTGATTATTTTAGTAAATGCAGAATGCTAAATGTAAAATGACAATGCGAAATCTGAGATGCGAGATGCGAAATGTTTATTGTAGCATACAAGATCATCAAAAATTTTTCAATCATCAAAAGTAGCTTATGTTACATAATACAAAAAACCTCCTCGACAATATGCCAGAGAAGGTTTTATCTTGTAATTAGACGAATTTATCTAACTGCATCTTTTAAGCTCTTACCAGCTTTAAATGCAGGAATCTTCATAGCTGGAATTTTGATTTTTATAGATGGATTGCGTGGGTTAACACCAGTGCGAGCTGCACGTTTGCTAACACGGAAAGTTCCGAAACCAGTAATGGTTACATTCTTTCCTTTTTTAAGTTCTTTTGTTACTGCAGAAAGAAGAGCATCTAAAGAAACAGCGGCTGTTTTTTTTGTAACGCCTGCTGCAGATGCAATTGCTGCAATTAGATCTTGTTTAGTCATAGCTAAATTAAGTTAAAATGATAAAATCTGCTACTTCATAATTTCGGAAGAGCAGGGGCAAGTATAGTAGTATAAAAAGTGTCTGGCAAGGGTTTTTTCGCTTTATTTAGCGAAAAAGTCATATGTATGCTTTTTTTATTCAAATAAAATGGCTTATTTAAGCCAAAATTTAATAATTTGACGAAATAACGATTTTTCTGTCAAAGCTAATTTTTGGCTCTATTAACACAAAAAAACGCTTGACTTTGATATTTTGAAATGGTAAATAAGAGTTCCTAATCAGTAATTAAAAAATAATTTTTTGTATTAACGTGAATATTTTGTATGAAACATCGTAGTATTGAACGCAAACGTCTCCGGTTATCCGGATACGATTATTCATCGGATGGATATTATTTTATTACGGTTTGTACACAAAATCGTGCATGTTTTTTTGGGAATGTGAAAAATGGAATAATGGGATTAAATGACATTGGTTGTATTATTGCAAAATCTTGGCAGGATATTCCCAATCATTTTTGCGATGTACAATTGTATGATTGGGTTGTAATGCCAAATCATTTTCATGGGGTCATGGTTTTGGAACAACAATTTAACCATGATACGGTTGTTATTGGTATCCGTAAAACTTTTTCCAAATCTGAAATTAAAAAACATTATGACAGTTTATTTGATGATCCATAAGAAATCATTTGAAAATAAGAAATTAATAATGTATCGTTTCGGCGATATTAAATTATTAGTGCTTTAGTCTGGTAGTGCTTTAGTGCTGTAGTGCTTGCTATATAAAATAGCACTACAGGACTACAGCACTACAGCACGTATAAAAAGTGTAAATACAGCAACAACGACAAATAATATATAAGTTAACGAAAAATAGTATGAATCATGTAATAATAGTAGAATCACCGGCAAAAGCCAGAACTCTGAAAAAATTTTTGGGTGCCAAATATAATGTAAAAGCCTCTATGGGGCATATTCGTGATCTGCCTAAAAAGGAACTTGGAATTGACATAGACAATGAATTCCATCCTAAATATGAAATTAGCCCTGATAAAAAAAAAGTTGTCCGGGATCTAAAAACACTCGTCCATAAATATGCCGATACAATGGTGTGGCTCGCAGCTGATGAGGACCGCGAAGGAGAAAGCATTGCCTGGCATTTAATACATGCGCTTGGTCTGAAAAAAGGGCAATTTAAGCGTATTGCATTTCATGAGATAACCAAGCCAGCAATCCTGAAGGCGCTTGAAAACCCTCGTAGTGTTAATATTAATTTAGTGCATGCACAGCAGGCACGTAGGGTATTAGATCGTTTAGTTGGATATAAATTATCTCCACTGCTTTGGAAAAAGGTAAGGTCTGGATTAAGTGCAGGACGTGTACAAAGTGTAGCGGTGCGCCTTATTGTTGAGCGAGAAAGAGAAATCGAAAAATTCAAACCAGAGGAATATTGGAAAATTGATACTGATTTGAAGGCTAAAAAAGGTGACTTTAATGCAGGTTTGATAAAAATAGAGGGTAAAAAAGCAAAGGTAGATAATAAAAAAGATGCCACTACTATACTGGATGATTTAAATAAAGCTAATTATAAGGTAGTTGATTTGAAGGAGAAAAAGGCAAAGCGCCATCCTGCTCCGCCATTTATAACAAGTACGTTACAGCAGGAAGCATCACGTAAGCTTGGCTTTTCCGTTAAACAGACAATGATGATTGCACAACAATTATATGAAGGTATTGAGCATGGCAAACATCATACAGGTTTAATAACTTATATGCGTACCGATTCTTTTAATTTATCTATGGAGTTTTTAAAAAATGTGCCGAAAATTATTAAAAAAACATATGGTGATGAGTATGTCTTAGATAAACCGCGTTTCTTTACTAAAAAGACTAAAGGTGCACAAGAAGCTCATGAAGCCATACGCCCTACTCATGCAGATAAAACACCTGCTGATTTAAAAGCCCATTTAGACACCAGACAATACAAATTATATAAACTGATATGGGAAAGATCTATTGCCTCGCAAATGCCTACCGCAGAACTTAGCGTTACTACTGTTACAGTTGAAACAGATAACAATTATATCCTTGAGGCTAAGGGGCAGGTGATAAAATTCCCAGGATTTATGAAGGTATATGTTGAAGGTACTGATCATCCGGATGATGCACTAGCGCATAAAGAAAAATTATTACCACCAATAGAAAATGGTGAGGTATGCGATTTAATTAAAGTAAATACTGAGCAAAAATTTACACAACCACCTGCAAGATATACTGAGGCAACTCTTGTTAAAAAATTAGAATCTGAAGGCATCGGACGACCTTCTACTTATGCTCCAACAATTTCTACAATAGTCAGCCGTGGATATATAGAGAAGCAAGAGGATAAAAAATTACACCCTATGGAAATTGGCTGTATTGTTAATGACTTTTTAGTTAAACATTTCCCGGATATTGTAGGCTACAACTTCACTGCTGGTATGGAAAAACAATTGGACGATATTGCTGAAGGAAAAATTAAATGGGAGCCTGTTATTGGTGATTTTTATGCGCCATTCGAAAAAAGATTGGAAGAAAAGGCCAAAAGCATTAAAAAGGAAGATATTATTCATGAAAAAACCGATGAAGTCTGCGATATATGCGGTGAGCCAATGCTTGTTAAGCTTGGTAAAAATGGTAAATTTTTAAGCTGCAGTGCTTATCCTAAATGTAAAAATGCCAAACCAATGAAGGAAGATAGGGAAAAAGAAGAAAAATTGCAAAAAGAATTTAAAGATGAAAAGTGTGAAAAATGCGGATCTGCTATGATCGTGAAAAAGGGACGATTTGGTGAATTCCTCGCTTGCAGTGCTTACCCAAACTGCAAAACTACCAGGCCCCTTGCGCATGCCCTAAATATAAAGTGTCCTAAATGCGATGGTGATATTACTGAAAAGAGAACTAAAAGAGGAAAAGTATTTTATGGATGTAATAATTATCCTAAATGCGATTTTGCCGTTTGGGGCAAACCCCTTGAAGATCCATGTACCGTATGTAAAGGGTTACAAATACAGGCTAAAAAGAATTTGATTAAATGCCAGCAGTGTGGGAAGGAGACCGAGGTTAATGCATAAGTGTTCTATAAAATAATCTCCACTTTATAATTTCTGTCTTTGGGATATTCTCCATAATGCCTACCTAGTATTCTTTTTTTATGCATTAGCTTAGAATGTCCAATTATACGTTTTGTAGCTAAATCTGTAACATGTGCCAATTGCTCATCATCAGACTGCTTAATATGATCATGCAATTTCATCGCGGCTTTTGGTATTTGTATATCAACCTCAGGCCCCTCTATAAGATCACTATGTGAATCATTATAGAAAAATTGTAATATATTTAATTCTTCTAAAAACTCAAGCTGCTGTCCATCGCTCAATTTCCCATATACATCAATCAACACATCTCCATATCCTTCGTCATTCCACCTATTTTCATCTAAAAATAATAAATCAATTAAATATGGGAAATTATCATTTTTAGACAATCTTAGAACGACAGAATGAAATATGTCTTTGTCGGAATGTGCAGCTTTATAATCTACAGTCCATAACCTTAAAAATTCAACCTCATCTTTAATACTTAAAATAAAATCCATTTTTTGCTGCTGCAAATCTAAAGATTTCCTTTTGTATTTTCCATTTATCCTTTTCTGTAAAGCACCCCTTGATAAGGCTAGATCTTGATCAATATTTTTTTGATCTTTGGCAAATTGTTCAAACCAGCTGTCTTCTTTTAGATCTAGTCCATACTCCTCATCCCAATCTTCTTGTAATCTTTCCATTAGTTCTGCAGGCATCTGTTCAATTCCAAGCTTTGTTGCAATAGAATTAATAATTAAAACAACTTTTGCCAAATTGTATTTTAGTTGTGCATATTTAGACCCTTCTTCTTTTGATAAATCACAAATTTTTTCAATAATAATTGGTAATTGATTAATTTGATATTGCCAAAAATCTATTATTCCCTGCTTCATCTCTCCAGGCATATCATCAATGATGGCTAACATTCCAATCATACGCTTACGAGTTGGTTTTCTTGTGAATATTAAATCAGTGGTTTCCAAAAAGTCGTTAGCATAAAAACTAATTGAATCGTTAGGGTCCATTTTACTGTCATCTTCTTTAATTTCCTCGATAATATCTGGAGTAGAATGCCCCCAAAACAATAATTGCTTATAAAATTCCACCTGCTTCAATCTTAAAAGTTTCTCGTCATCACTATCTGCATCATTAATATATCTGAATAATCTCAATAATACATCTTGCTTTTTTGTATCTAATTCAAAAAAATCACACATTCTCCTTTTAGACCAGCTATTCCCACCTTGTAAGAAATATTCTAATACACTTTCTGCATGCACATTTTCATCAATATCAACACTCCTATATACACCATGTGATTGATATAAATTTTCTTTTAATATATTTAAAGATACATTATCGTCAAAGTCTCTGGCTTCAGGATAACTGACTGGACATGTTAAGAATACCTGATTTCTTTCGGATGCCGCATTATAATCATGAAAATCCTGACAATCGACCAAATTCCAAATATCTGATTCGTTATCAAGTTGTCCATCTGTTGCAATGCATAAATCACTATGTGAATCAATCGATCTGCCTCTGGCTGCATTATAAATTACATCAAAAATAAATTTTGAAACTGCTGCTACATAAAATGGTATATTCTCCCTTGTTAGCAGGCTGCTTCTAGATTCTACTAATACCTTTCTGACCTCTCCTCGTGCCTCTTGTTCTATGCTTACTTCATCTTCCTCAGCTAAAAAAGATTGTGCAACTTTCTGTATGCGATTATATAAATTGCTTTCAAAATCACAATCCCTGCTATGATGCAGTACCTGCCCATCTTTACAATGAGTAATAAAAAATTCACTCTCAGGCATATAATACCTGCCCCAATTATATAAACCTCCGCCTCTTTCATGATCATTATCTGCAGCATCTGGTGTCCTACGAAATGTCTTACATTTAAAAGATCTGGGGTTATTACCAATAGACACCATCATTCTTATGCCTTCTTCTGAAGATTTTTTTTGAAATAATTCTACCAAATAAGAATCACCTTCCGCCGTGCTGTTATGCGATCTAACTATATAACACTTTCTATCATGACTAAGTAAAAATTGAATATCTGTTGGTAAGTTATCTTCGAATTCTTCGAGTATAGCCTCTGTCGAAAAATCAGCACTATAATCAGATTCATGCTCAAGGCTATTAACATACATTATTTCGCCTAATTCACTTTGCTGACCCCATATAAGAGGTTCTGCAAAATATTTAATAATATCAGCAATATCAGCAATTTTAGGTAACTCACCCTCCATCACATCAGCATTAAGCAATGTTCTAAAAAAATCATTAACACAAGCTTTCTCATAATTTTTTATAGATTTATCAAATACAATAGGATTTGTTATATGCTTTACAGCTGTAGGGCGAGACACATACCTTCTTTTGGTGACATCGTAATAACTAAGCATTAAAACGCTATTGCACTTCTTTCTCTCTTCCCAATACTCCTTACCCTTTGTGTGCATATGTTGGCTTGCAGTACGATGGTCAATCGTAGCAGTCCTGTATCTAAGTCCTTCCCAACTTGTTATACTTGGCCGCTTTGCCCCCAGCCTACCAAGCTTAAAAATTTGTTCATACTCATCACCAATTCCATATAATTCCCTTGCAACACCTATTGGCAATGTGCCAAATCCTCCAAATGCACCCGCAGGGCTATGGGCATAACGAAGAATATGTGATTGAAAAATTTCAGTCCTATTCTGCCCTTTTGTTGGCCCCGAATAACCAGCCTTATCTCTTAGCTTAGCAATTGTTTTAAATAAATTGGCAAAAAAATTATCTGGATCATCTAAAATTCTATCAGCTATTAATAATATTTGTGCATCTAGATCTGGGTGTGCATCTGATGCACCTATATTATCAAGAATGCCATAAGCCTCTTTGGATATTTCTGACACTAAACCATATCCGATAAAGCTGAATAAATTTTTACTGTATACATCTTTATGGTCCTTATTTTTCTCTGAAAAATCTCGTAATCCATCCCCAGCACTTTCCGTGAATTCATACATTATCCATCTGCTATATGCTGTTTGCAGGGAAGAGAATTTATCTAAGTCAATCGCTGCAAGCCTTTCGTGAAAATATTGGAAAAAATTATCCGGCTTTTTTAGCCTAGGTTCTTTTTCCCGAACATGTTCAGTGTCAGGGATAGAATGCAACCCGTTCTCATGACTATGAGGTGTTTCCATGGATTATAATTCACGTTCATCATCTGAATCCTTATCCGGTGTGCTTGAATCTGCTAAAGGTATGTCTTTTTTTGCGGCAGTAGAATGAGGTTCTGTAGAACTAGCACGACCTGCTCCTATCCTTCTTTCGGCTGCTGACTGTGTAAGCAAAGCAACGGCGGGGTTAAGATAAGCTTGAGTTTCTAATTTTAATTTATCTATTTCTACACCTAAAAAATTACTAAAAACAGCATCAATATAAGCTTTTAATGGCATTCCAACTGGCATTTGTATGCTCCATTTAAGCTTTCTCCATCTTGCCTTAGTAATCAATTCTTTTATAACTGGATCATATAACTCTTGGTGATGAGTAAAAAGTGTATCTAAGTATTCCTCTACTCCCTCGGCCTCAGTAAAAATTCTTGAAGGATGTGCAATTTGTGGTGCATCAAGGTCAAGGCCTACCGGAGATATTGCTGTAGATAACAACTCATCGTCATTGTTGTGCATTATATGAGATGCCTCAGCCTCTCCTTGAAGATACTGCTCCTCCTCTTCTATTTCTTCATTTTCCAACACCCTGTGTGTAGATGGAAGAATAAGATCTCCAGATTCTTCTACGAGCCTATAATTTAATAATTTCAAAGCAATTAAATACGCTAATCCATCGCTAGGATCCTGTAGATCTCCAACTACTTCATCGTCCAATTTTTTTGCGCACTCAATTAAACGATTATAAGCTCTTGGTGATAAACCTTCATCTACTTCTTTTAATAAACGATAAATTGGTGTTGTGCCTGGTCTTTTCTTAACCTTCATGAGGATCAAAGCAATTAAAAGTGCAGGCTCTGTCCTTGGGAACAAGTCTAATTTCTCAACGCCTAATAAACCTACTAATACATCATAAATATCACGATTTCCCAACATTTCTGTATACCGCATTCCAATTATTAATTGTTCGCGTGTTGACAGTGTTCCAAACTTTCTGCCAATAAAAGTTCTTCTAAAAGATGCAAGAGCTTTATTTGCAGAAAACTTTCTTGCACTTCTGTCCGCACTTACTGCCTTAATTAAAATACTAAACACTTCTGCTATCAACTGAGGCCTTGCATCCACATCAAAAGAGCTTTCCATAAGACCTGGCATTCCTTTTGTCATGCCATCTATAACTCTAAATGGATCTTCTCCAAGTGTACTTTGAACACCTCTTCTTTGAGTCAATGAAACACTAACTGCACCGGGGGTCTTTTTGTCTGCCTCAGTGCCATGTTCTGATGACTCTGGAATTGCAGTCTCTTTTGATTCTACCATACCTGAATCTTTAGGCTGTGATAGATCTTCTGGTGCACTAGCTCCAGATTCATCTTGTTCAGGTGTCATTTTTAATAAATCACCTACTTCAGAACGCTTTATTTCTGCACTTGGCGCTTGTGCTTGTGCAGGGTCTTTAGGCCCTTTTGGAGTGTTGGAAGGCATAATATTTTGATTAATTTTATAAAGATGGATTCTACTTTATACTATTTTTATTTACTTGTCAATAAAAAAATTACAAGGCTTTATATTACAAGAATTACAAAAATTAATCTTTGTAATTCTTGTAATAGTCATTTTACGTATGTAATATAATGATTGTAATCTTTATAATCAACAACCATGAAGAAGAAAGAGCTCCTAAAAAAAATCATAGAGCATAAGAGTAAAAAGAAGAAAAGTGTTGTGATTCTAGACAGAGTCCTCTACATAATACTTGGAATTGGAGGCTTATTGATGCTTACTTTTATTGCATATTTTTTATGGTTTTATGCAACAAATAAAAGCATTACGCACTTTCTTCCTGCACAAAAAACTGTAGCTTATTTTGAACTGGAAAATGCATCACTCCCACCAAAATTAAATCAAAATATTATTAATAATTTATTAAATTTTAACCCCTTAATTCAAAAAAATCTGAAAGGCTTTCAGAATATTATACAAGGTAGATTTGGAGTATCTTTCATACAGGGAAAAAATAAGAAAAATGATTTAATTTTATTTTTTAGAAAATATAGTAAGAAAAAAACATTAAAATACTTTAAAAAATTAGGATTAAAAAATGAAATTTTACAAATTAAAGATGGTATTTATTCATATCCGCAAAGCCAGTCGTTTGTATTCAGCTTTGTTGGCCCATATGTTTTTGCTGCAAAAAATGCAGATGCCCTACAAACGATTAAATCTGTATATAAAAAAAATATAACCAGCCTTAAAGATAATAAGGATTATCAAAAAACACTATCTAATCTACCTAAATATACATGGGGTAAGGGGTATCTGGATTTAAAATTACTGGCATCAAATTCTGCTGATCCTATAAGCCAGATAGCTGATCCGCTTAAGTATATTGTTAACCATTTTGCATTAACTATACGCAAGCAACCAAATGGGTTTCATTTTAATACATTAACTTCTGTTAATCCCAAACTACTTCCTAATCAAAAAGGCTATACCGATACAAGTTTATTTACATATAAGTTAGCCGATTTTATAGGTGTAAAAAATACAGCTATATATATAGGTGGTGCTAATTTAGGTGATGAATGGGAAAATACGTTAAAAACAATAAGTGGTTTAAACCCTGCATATGGTGTAATTCTGGAGGGAATGCTTAGGGCTAAGATTAATAAAATCTTCGGTGATACTGTAAGTTTGCGGAATGATATTTATCCATTACTGGATAACGAATATGCGCTCTCTATAGAAAGACTTCAGATTTCAGATGTCGGAATCCAGGATCAGCCTGAAAATAAATCAAAATTACCCAAAATACCAAAGTCCAATATCCAAAATAGCTTAGGGATAAAATTAATATTAAGCCATTCAGATAAAAAATTTACGGAGGTAAAAATGAAGAAATTGTTAAGAGGATTTAGGCTTCTTGCCGCGCAATTTGCGCCAAAGCTGAAAATATTAAAACTTCCAGGTGACAAGATTAATAAGGAGCTTGTCGCAGAGACTTCACAAATAAAAGAAGCTAGTACAAATTATAAAAACTATATAATTAACTGTCTTGATGTTACAAACTCGCTATATGGCTTTTGCTATTTGGTTACAGATACTCTGCTTATAATTGCAACTAATGCCAGTTCAATAGAAGAAACTATAGATCTTGGCACAAATCAAACCAATGCCTTGTCTCAATCTAAATCATTTAAACAAATTTTAGGTAAACTTAGCTCTATTAGTGATGAAATTACCTTTGTCAATTTTGAAAATATGAATAAGCTTATTGGGAATATAGATATTAGTGCAGTAATTAGTAATCCTTTTACTTCATTTGATTCCTCGGCATGGGTTAAACATTATTTTAAAGATGGAGTATCTTCAGAGGGATATCTTTTGATGAAGTGACGAGTGCAAGTGCGAGTCACAAGGTCTACTAACCCGCTACTTGAGACTGGCACTTGCACTTGAGACTAAAAAAATATTGACACCACGTCGAACATTGCTAGAATGGATTGGCACTCAAATAGTTGAAGTGCTAGCTTTTTATCATCTAATCAATCAATCATGAATATACAACCATTAAACGGTTATGTGGTCATTAAACCTCTTGAGCAAGAGGAGATGACAAAAAGTGGAATTGTAATTCCCGATACTGCAAACAAAGAAAAACCCCAAGAGGGTGAAGTTGTAGCTGTGGCAAATAAAAATATAAGTTCAAATGGCACAGATCTTCCTATCGAATTAAAAGTTGGGGATAAGGTTTTATATGGCCGTTATTCCGGAGAAGATGTAAAGGTGGATGAAGTTGAATATAAAATAGTCGAGATGACCTCTGTGCGCGCTATTATTAATTGATCCAAATAGTTTCCAAATAGTTACCAGCTTCGCGTTTCCAAATAGTTGCCAATCCCGAGTTCATCGGGACTGGAAACAATCTGGAAACCATTTGGTCACTATTTGAAATTTATAAACTAACCAAATTAAAAATGTCTAAAACAATATTACACGGTGACGAAGCACGTCAAAAATTACTAGATGGAATTGAACAGCTCAATAATGCTGTCCGAGTTACAATGGGGCCAAAAGGAAGAAATGTTCTTCTGGAGAAAAAGTTTGGATCACCAACAGTTACAAATGATGGCGTAACCATCGCACGAGAGATTGAACTTGAGGATCCAAATGAAAATATGGGTGCTCAAATGGTTAAAGAAGTTGCTAATAAAACCAATGATGTTGCCGGTGACGGTACAACTACAGCAACTGTTATGGCTCATGCAATCATAAAAGAAGGTATGCACCATATTACAACAAATAAGGTTAACCCTATGTTGCTTAAAAAGGGTATTGAAGAAGCTGTAAAAACCGTTGTGGATGAATTGGATAAAATGAGAAAAGATATTAAATCTAAGGAAGAAATGGCACAGGTTGCCACTATCTCTGCACAAAACCCTGAAGTTGGTGATTTGATTGCTGAAGTTTTTGAAAAAATAGGCGGAGAAGGTGTAGTACAAGTAGAGGAAGGTCAAACTATGGGGCTTTCTATCGATATGGTAGAAGGTATGCAGTTTGATAATGGCTATATTTCTCCTTACATGATTACAGATACCGCAAGAATGGAAGCAGTGTTTGATGATGCACATATTCTTTTAACTGATTCAAAAGTATCTAATATCAAAGAAATCCTTCCACTTCTTGAAGCTATGGCTCAAGCAGGTAAAAAGAATTTAGTAATTATTGCTGAAGATATTGATGGTGAAGCTCTCGCTACATTGGTAGTTAATAAACTCCGAGGTACTTTTAATACTCTTGCTATCAAAGCTCCTGGCTTTGGTGACAGAAGAAAGGCGAGCTTACAGGATATCGCAATTCTTACTGGCGGACGAGTTATTAGCCAAGAGGTTGGATTAAAGCTCGAAAACGCAACAATGGAAGATCTTGGAACTGCCCGTAAAGTTGTTTCCGGCAAAGATCATACAACAGTAGTTGAAGGTAAAGGCAGAAGTGAAGCTATAAAAACCAGAGTTGAACAAATAAAGATGGAATTAAGTAATTCTACTTCTGATTTTGATAAAGAAAAGCTGCAAGAAAGACTTGCTAAGCTTACGGGCGGAGTTGCTGTAATTAAAGTAGGTGCCGCTACAGAAATTGAGCTAAAGGAAAAGAAACATCGTATCGAAGATGCACTTTCTGCAACACGTGCTGCTATGGAAGAAGGTGTAGTTATTGGTGGTGGCGCTGCGCTTTTGCAAGCCAGCTTAAAAATTAATCCGGATAAATACGAAAATGAAGCTGAAAAACTTGGTGCTGAGATTGTAAAAGGTGCACTTGCCTACCCTTCAAATCAGATCGCTGAAAATGCCGGTGTTGACGGTGCAACTGTTCAAAATAAATTAATTGAAGCATGGAGTAAGGATAAAAATACTGGTTACGATGCCAATTCATCGATCAATGATCCACTTTATACGGATATGTTCAAAGCTGGTATTATTGATCCCAAAAAAGTTACACGTAGTGCATTACAAAATGCAGCTAGTGTTGCAGCAATGTTCCTAACTACAGAAACTGCAGTTTCTGAAATTCCTAAAGATGAACCAGCTATGCCTGCTATGCCAGGAGGTGGAATGCCAGGCATGGGGGGGATGATGTAGGTACTCTGAAAACCTTTAAAAAAGGTTTTCAGCCTTTCCCAAATATCTGTCTTCGCTCTACAGAAAGTTCGCTTTGCTTCGATTTTTTTAGCTTCGGGGCCCACCGAAGGATACCCAAAACTAAAAAAATTCTACACATGCTCACTTTCTTATGAGCTCACTTATTTTATATTTTCCGAAAACCTTTAAAAACTAAGCCGCTTATCATAAATTGAATGGGCGGTTTTTGGAATTAAAATTTGTTGAACGACCGCCTGGAGTGAACCAGGCGGCCGCTTGTTGCGAGTTGGACATCAGCCTTCCTGAAGCACGGGGTATCCGGGCTTAGGTGACTACTGCCACAGTGGTTGTCCTGCCATTACTTCCTCTTCCCCTTCTTCTTCTTCTCCTTCTTCTTCTCCTTCTTCTGCACGACCTCCTGTATGAACATGGGGCCACCCATATACATTATACCTCTGGTCACCGGCGCTCCCATGATGAATGGCCAGGACGACGGATTGATCTTCTTTGCGTTAAACGGGATCCTTTGGGCGGGGCGTATGGTGAAGATTACACCGCTCGTGCCGTTCGTGATGTAAGCCATGAAAGACTTCTGCTTCATGAATCGGTCCGACTCGGTGTCGATGGTGAAGGTTCGATCGTAGATGCGGAGGCTGTAAATCTTGGGGTCGAGCCTGTAGGTCTTCATGCCCCCCATACGGCCGTGGTGCTCTAGCCTGACGGACTTCCTGGGCTTGGCCTTCTTGAGGTAGAAGTCATTCTTCTTGCCGAAGTAGTACCTCTTGTCATTCATGTGGAAGTAGGTGTAGACGAACTTCTTGCTGCTGGTGGGGTGCTTGATCTGGACCACGTTGTCGAAAACCCTGAGGCCGACAGCACCTTGGCGCAGCTTAAGCCCATCCTCCTCCTTTTTAGCATCCGAGATGTAGCGGTTGTGGTACTGCCAGTCGCCCTTCTTGTAGATAAGGAGCCCTGCGAACTTGTTGGAGTTGTCCTTGGGGCGCAAGGAGTAGATCATGGTCTGGCCGTTGGGGTACAGCACGGGCTTGGTGCCGTCGATGCGGTACTCCTCGGACCAGACGAGGGCGTGGTACCACACTCCGTTGAAAATGGCAACCTTCGACCCCTTACTGGAAGAGGTAAGCAGGAAGATGCTCCTCGTCCTCTTATCCTGGACCAGCCCGTTGAAGATCGCGGCCTCCAGGCCGTGCATGATGGGGCGTTTCTTGTACCCATCCGCAGAGTTTCCGATGTAGCTAGGGACACCCTTGGAGAGGGAGAAATGCACCGACTCGTCGCCGAGCTCGAAGCTGAAGTCCGCGGCGTAGCCGGAACCGGCGTAGGTGGGTGCGGTGCCCAGGAGGACAACCGCAAAAAGGGTGAATGCAATCAACTTTCGATAACTCACTTCAACACCTCCATGGTATTGAATAATGATCGGCCAAAATTGACCCCTTCGAAGTCACATACTTAATATTAAATATTAAAACCAAATATGTGACTTCGAGTTACTTAACAGGCAGGACATTTAGAGGTCATATAATATACCTCCAAATCAATACCTGCTAAGAATTAATAATGTAAAAGAACATAGGATTATATATATAATACATATTTTATAATTTTGTCAACTTAAAACTCAAAAATATATTCTCTTGCAAGTCAATCCCAACATAGGTTAAAATACGATCCTTTAATATATAAAATATATAATTATGGTACAAGAAAAGCACAAATTAAGTGAATTATTAGATAAAAAGCTTGATATGAGCAATGTAATGGACCCTGGAGAAGTTAAGCAACTTTTCGAATTAATAAATTCTGCTGATAAATTAGAAGAAGGCTTTGCTGAAGCAGTTGCAAAGTTAATTAACACCCTTAGGACTGTAATGGGCGGAGGTATGAATAATGCAGAAGGCGATGATGGCTATATTTCAAGCTTATCTGATGGTAATATGCCTGGCTTTATCGTAAAGCTAACAAAAAATCCCCAAGGATTAGTGGTGCAAACAACAGACCCCGATAATGATCATTTATATAAATTGAAACTCATTGCTGACGGAGAAAGGTGTGGTATGCAATACGCATCGGAAGATGGAAAAGATGAGCCAAGTGGTGAACTTTCATTTAAAAGACTATGGACTATGGACGATGCTGGTAATTTTGCCGGCTCAACTCTTGATCATGAAGGCAGAAGTCCATTTAAAATTATCAGGCAGGAGATCGAAAGAGTGCTGGAAGAAGCTGAAGCTGCTTAATAATCAAATTTGCCTACGTTTCTAATTACTGGTAAGTTATTAGAGCTTATTTTTAATGAAGTGTGATTGTTAAGCCTTGAGACTTGAGACTCGCACTTGAGACTTAATTTTATGATAATAACAATTAATGATGCCAAAAACCACATAGATAAAGAAGCCACCATCCAAGGCTGGATGTATAACAAACGTGGTAGTGGGAAAATTTATTTTTTACAACTTCGTGATGGTACTGGCATGATGCAGGCTGTGGCTTTTAAGGGTGACACCCCGAATAATGTAATGCAAATTGCAGATGAACTTACCATGGAATCATCTGTAAAAGTTACTGGTAAAATTACTCAGCATCCAAAAAAAGATGATGTATTTGAGATGCAGGTAAAAGATATTGAGGTAGTACAAATGGTTGAAGGAGAATATCCAATTAGTAAAAAGGAGCATGGGCCGGATTTTTTACTGGATAACAGGCATTTATGGCTTAGATCCGGTAAACAATGGGCAATTCAGAGAGTAAGAAATACAATTATTAATGCAACCTATGAATATTTGAATAATAATAATTTCATTAAGATTGACTCCCCTATTTTTACTCCAAATGCTTGTGAAGGAACTACTGAGCTTTTTGAAGTACCTTATTTTGAGGATGAAAGTGCATACCTTACGCAATCCGGACAGCTTTATATAGAGGCTGCAATCATGAGCCATGGCAGAGTATTTGATTTTGGCCCTGTTTTCCGGGCCGAAAAATCTAAAACAAGGCGTCATCTAACAGAATTCTGGATGATGGACGCAGAAATGGCATTCGTAGAACACACAGGTAATATGGATATTCAAGAGGGGCTTATTTGCCATATTGTTAAAAAAGTATTGGAAATTAATAAAAAGGAATTAGAAATACTAGAGCGTGATATTGAACCACTGACAAAAATTGAAGTGCCGTTTATTCGCAAAACTCATTCAGAAGTTATAGAAGAGCTTCATAGCATGGGTTCAGATATAGGTAAAAAAGATGATCTTGGTGCAGATGATGAAACAATACTTACCAAAAAATATGACAAACCTATATTTGTTGAAAAATACCCATCTGAAGTAAAGGCTTTTTACATGAAGAGAGACCCTGAGAATGAGTCGCTGGCATTATGTTCAGATCTATTAGCACCTGAGGGTTATGGCGAGATAATAGGTGGCAGTCAACGTGAAGATGATTATGATGTCATTCTAAATAGAATAAAAGAGCATAATCTAGACCCAAAAGTATTTGAATGGTATTTGGATTTGCGAAAATACGGCTCTGTACCGCATAGTGGGTTTGGCTATGGTCTCGAAAGGATTACTGGCTGGATTACAGGTGTAAAACACATACGCGAAACAATACCATTCCCGAGGATGCTTAGTAGGCTGACTCCTTAAAAAATTTTTAATTATTAAATATATTTATTTAATTGTGATTCATATTTTGCTATAGCTTTCTTTATAGTGTTTCTTATATTTACAGAAGTATATCCCCAGATATTATCATCATAATCAATTGGTATTTTTAATACTCCATCCTTAAAGGAAGTGCGATATCCCCGTCCATCAATTAGATCTAATTGGATTTTTGGTAAATGTCTTTTTTCATCTTTGGTTAAGCCATTAATTGCGTCTTTGATTTGATCAAGGTTTTTTTCTGCATTGTCGATGTCAGCATTATGATCATTTTTAAATAACATCCTCCTAATGCCAAGTTCATCTGCTAAGTTATTCAATTTAGATTGAAATTTTGCTATTCTTGGATTTGACATCCTCTTGCCTACCTGTTCATTTTTACGTTTTATAGGATTTTTTGGTACAACTAAATCTTCTACTCTTATTTCACCATTATTAATTTGTTTTATAACTTTATTAATCTCATCTACGCCTTTTTTTGTCCATGGATTATATTTATTTGGTTTTCGAGACATTATTAATACCATTTTATCATGAAACCCTGAAAGCAGATCTGAATCTTCTATAAAGTACTTTAATAATGCTTTCTTCCTTGCTGTTTTTATAAATCTTCCTATTTCATCCTGACCACTTTTAGTAAGTATATTATATTTATCTGGATTCAAGGCCATTTCAGCTGCCAATTTAGCCCTAACTTCACGGTGGGCACCTTTGTTATAATATTTATTTAAATAAACTATAATGCTGGCTTTATGAGATTGATACAGCTTATCTTTTTTTAACTTTTCTAATCTTGCTTCTCTTTCAACTCTCCTCCTTCTTCTTCTTGCTCTTTGATCTATACGCCTCCTTCGAACACGTCTTTTAAAATCTAATTTTCTAGGCCCAACCGACCCTCGATCTTCTGGGTCAATTTGATTTAAAGGTATAACAAAATCTCCATCATCTATTTTTACCCTTTCATGCTTTCCTTTAAGAAAATAATACTCTCCATCATCCCCCCTATAAGCAATGTGAAATTCATTACCATGCCTGTCTTTATGGTATTTATTTTTTATTTGGATTTTTACATATTTTGTGCCGAACAATTTTGACAGCCTCATTGTTTGCCTTAATTTTCTTGTTTTTAAAGTAACTCTGTAATAATTTTTGCCAGGTACTTTTTTGGCATGTTGTGGCATAAGTGGCTCTAGCTTATCTTTCGCAGCTTTTAACTTATCTGCAGCATCTAGGGCCTCTTTTTTTGCTGCTTGATTTTTAGGTATAGCTATTTTATCTCCATGTGCTAATTTAACGGGCGTATTTGTTAATACATTTAAATATCTTCCATTCCTTGGCTTTACATAAATTTTTCCCCCTTTTGCCTTTTTTATTACAAGCACTGGATGTTGCGCCTTTGGAAATAAATCCTTTAATTGTAAAAATCTAGCTGGATCCGGAAATTCAACAGTTCCGTAATCTTTTTCATAACGTATTCTAGCCTCTTTAGTTGCGTAAACATATATTTTATAGCCATTTTGATTATTAAATGGCTTCATACAAAATTCACGCCTTAATGCTGGGCTTTGTTTACCTATTACAAGCTTAGCATATGCCATGGCTGCATCTGATACGCTCTTATTCTCAATCTTACCTCTATCAACTGCTCGTTTTCCTTCTGCTTTTGCCTCTCTTACTTTCTTCTTAGCTCGCCTTGGTGCAGGCTGTGGCGCTTTACCTTCTGTTTGCGACACTTCCTGTGCCCTAGGCTCTGGAACTTCCTTGTCAACCGATCGCGTAATCTTCCAGATTAGCCTATTTTCCTTATTAGAAAAACCTATTTGTGATAATTTTATAAATAATTCTTTCATTATAAATATTTATTAAATGAATCCAAGGGTTCTAACTCACAAATGCCATTTTAGTTACACCCATTCCTCCTCTTGTACCTGGCACAGTTGCATAATTCTTCGGAGCACGTGAATCTGCCCACTCACGACCTGCCGCTGGCATTATTTCGCGTTTTCCATCTAAAAATTTACCCCCTGCCTTAACATGCTTAAGCAACAAAGCCTCTTTTGCTGTTAATCTATGTCCTTTTTTGGCTATAATCTCCCTTTGATATCTATTTAATTTACTTAGCATTACATGAGCTCTGTTCCAGTGCCTTGGTGCTGTTTTTAAATTTAATCCTATACCCAATTCTCTTCCTATGTAAAATCTGGCTTTTGAATTTGCCCTATTATTAAGCCATACATAATCTTTAAGAACAGCTGGTTTAATACCTAGCCTTCTTAACTGCTCTTTTCGTGCTCTGTAATTTTTTACAGCAACCTGATTCACTGCGTCATATATTATATCCTGACCACGCTTAGTATCTAAATTAATTTTTGGATATCTATTCAAAATTGATCTAGCCATTTTTTCCACTTGATTTTCAGTTAAATCTTCTAGATGTACACCTATTTCAATTTCAAGTTCCTCAATTTTCTTTTCCCTTCTTATGACTTCCGGGCTTTTCGGCGGTGCCGGTTTTGGTGGCGTAGGAACTGGATCTGGTCTTTTTCTTCTTCTGCGCCTTCTCCTGTTGCTTTCCATTGTTTTGGTAGCGGCTACGTATGCTGCTCTGTCTTTTGGTTTGAAGTCCTTGCCTTCTATATATGAGTCTGATT
>CAYWJA010000004.1:0-67932 GCA_964458485.1 uncultured Candidatus Peribacteria bacterium
AGGTAAAATTCCTAACCCCAACCCCCAAAGGCTGTGCCTTAACCATGTTTTTACTAATCACATTCTGAGACAAACGTTCATTGAAAGAATTGTCTGACGTTTTAACAGCGTGACTATTTACAAAAAACCACGCATTACCAATCACAAGTGCCAGCGCGACAACCAACGCGATGGTCTTGTTCCCAATTTGTGACCTGAAAAAACGCAAAGATGCAAATTTTTGCCCTTCTAAAATATATATAATAATGCCAATTAAGCCGACTAGCATTGCAGCACGGCTGCCTGTTAAATAAATTCCACAAGCGATCATGGCCAGCAAAAATATTTTATGAAGATTTTTTAAATATTTGAGTGACAAAAAGAGGATTACAAGAAGATATCCTGCAAAAATATTTGGATGTAAAAATGTTCCGTATGCACGAATTTGTTTTATGCCACCATCCAGATTAGTTTTAGCAACACCTAAAACATCCGGACCGATTATTGACTCACCTAAAAATGTTAACCCAAGTGAATGATTGAGCTGGAATTGCATAAATCCCCAAATAATCTGTAAAAAAGCACCGCAGAGCAAAAGGATGATAACTTGTTTTGGCTTTAATATTTTGTCAATAATTAACCACATTACCACTAGCACTTCAAACAAACGCAATATAAACATTGCACCCAAAAACGAATCCCCTTTTATTAATGCAACAATAAATGCATTTAATGCGAATAGCCCAAAAATAACCCAAAGCCATCTTGCATTAATTTTTAGTTTATAGTTTTTAGTTTTTAATTTACTAATAAACCATAAACAAAAAACCAGTAACAAAAGTACCTCCGGTAAATAAACAAATCCAGATACCCAGGGGTTGAAATTCCCAAACCGATAGCTCGCATCTTCATATATCAAAAAACGGATAGAGAAGGGGAATGTGAGGAGGAAGGTGGACCAGAGGTATCTTATTATTTTTGTCATTTATTAGTTTGGTGTATTCAAAATACCAAATCTCAAGCTCAAAATCCAAAATAAACTCCAAACATCAAATCACAATTTTAGATTTCGATATTAGAATTTGAGATTTATTTTGAGTTTTGGGCTTGGATTTTGCAATTTATCAAATCCCACAATCCTTATCACTAGCCATCTTTCCCCTTTGCTTTGCAATTATGCAACTTATCTTAGTTTGAGCATCACTAAGAGCTGTTGATGGCGTAGAAACATTGGTGACTACATCCTGAATTGCTTTGGTAAATATCTTATTATATTTTGCCGCATCATAAATTCTAAAGCTTTTTGCAAAAGGTGCCTGATATGCAAATACACCGAATATTGGTTTTGTTTGTTGGTCTTTTACCATGTCTTTCCGGCTTGTTGGGCGATTGGTTTTTTTATGATAAGTCTGCAGGCTACTTGCAGTAGTAAGTGCCTGTACTAAAGACCATGCCTCTGTTGGATACTTTGTTGTACGCGCAACCACTAAAGGAAAATAACTAGCAAGAACATCACGCTTTGTACTTTCTGTTGCGGTCACAAGTTGTGGCATAGGTGCAGTACCTACATTTTTTATATCAATATAATTCTTGCCTGTTTTTTGCTGTACTTGAATACCTTTTACAATTTCATTATATAAATAAGGATAACCAGTTATCATTGCAACCTTGCCACGTACAAATGGTCCGACTTCTTTTGCCTTAGGGTTGTAACCGGTAATAACATCATTCCAACTATAATTTTTGTATGTCGGTAATCCAAAACTGGTATACAGCGTTAATGCTTCAACTCCTGGATTTTTCACACCAGATGAACTGGAAGAAGCTTTTGCAAATGTTGCGCTAGAGCCAGTAGAGTCATAAAAATTAACACCGTATTGGAGCATTAATGTATATAAAACATCTACTGCACTATTAACATTGTCTGCACGACCAATGCCCACACCAGCTAACGAAAATCTTTCTGGGCTCTTATTTTGTTTAGTAAGATTATAAACCTGCTCTTTAATCTTGCTCCAAAGTATTGCCGGCTTATCGGCAGTCGCAAGCAAGTCCTTAAAATATGCCTTATTATAATAAAGAGCTAAATTATCGATAGACAAAGGCATTCCATATATCTTGTTTTGGATTATGAGGTCGTCTGCTGCGGCCTGGAAGAAAGTCTGCTTGAACGTATCTGCCGTTATTACAACAGGCAAATTGGTTGGCATAGGCAAAAGTTTTTTATAATGCTTTAGCATCCAGGAGTTATGTATCATAAAAACATCTGGTCCTTCACCTTCAGCTATTTCATTAATAATTAAATCTTCATATTCCTCAAGGTTCACAAACTTTTTAACCTTTACATTCACATTGGCATTCTTACTGCGAAAAGCCTGAATTTGTTCCTGAAAAGAATCCGTATTGTCGTGAACAATATACATGGTTAGATCCTTGCTCTTGTTTGCATCCTCTTTTTTATAAGGGCAGTCACTCCTATAAGTACTTGTGCCAGGTACGTTATCCTTAGCCTTAGGACATTTATCTTTACATCCACTTAAAAAAAGTGGGGCTGAAAGGATGAGTGCCAAAAATAATATTTTTGTGAATCTTTTGATAATCATGTTTTTATTGTTTATTCAATCATTATTGTAAGGAAAAAAACCCCATAAATCAATCTCAAGCCAAAAGACTAAAATTGATTTTATTCATCTAAACTTATAGGTTTGAAAAAACTTATACATTAAAAGCATGTCGTTGGTCAAACTTAATTTTTATCTACCCCAACAAAAAACTCCCTCCACGATGCGAACTTGTAGTAGGTTTGTTTGCCGAATATTTTAAATATCGGAAGTACCAGCGGATGTGTAACCAGGCGTAAAATTCGCCCTTTTAGCCCAGCAGGAATAACCCGTACTTCTGGCTGTAGGCGTTCAAAATGCACTGCGGATTTGCCAACTGCCTGCATTTTTTTAGGCAAATTAGATTCCGGAATTTCGTGATGATGATATGCAACTGCCTTTGGTTCATAATAAATCTGCATATCATGGTTTTTCCACAATCTAAACCCAAGTTCAATGTCTTCCCATCCATAACATTTAAAGTCTTCATTAAATTTTTCTTTCTCAAAAAAGGATTTTTTCATTGAAATGTTAGATGTATAGAAAAATTTATATGGCTCCGCCTGCCCGATCATCTTGGGTTTTAGAAATTTATAACCAAACTGCCAACCACTGTCTTCTAAAAATTCCATATAACTATTAGTTTTAAGCTGCGGGTCCCACGTTGTATAACCAAGCACAACCACATTCTCATCGGAATTTTCTGTATGACGATCCAAATGCATCTTCAAAAACCCAGGCTCAACAAAAATATCATCTCCAATAAAAAGGATAATATCGCCAGTCGCCTTTTCGACCCCCCGGTTCCTCGCCACCCCCTGATGAGATGCGGATTGATGTATATAGTGTATTTTTGGGATTTGTAATTTGAGATTTATTTTGGAATTTGGGCTTGAAATTTGGAATTTGGAGACAACATCTTTAGTGTTGTCGATAGATCCATCACTTACCACAACAACCTCAAAATCCCATGGTGGTGAGCTTGCCGAACCAACACCCTGTTGTTGAGATAGTTTCTCCAAACAAATTTTAAGTATTTCAGCCCTATTATGTGTTGGAATTACTACGGAAAGTTTCATTTTAGGATTATTTTTTTACAAACCTACTCAGACTACGCTATTATAGCACTAAAGCACTACAGGACTAAAGCACTACAGGACTAAAGCACTAATAAAAAAATGAAAAAAGAAGAAATACTCCAAATCATAGAAACAAATAAATCAATGCCCTACAATGAGCTACGCACTCATGCCATGGCCGCCGGTGTTAGCATGGATGAATTTAACAATGCCTGGGATGAGCACATGGAGAACACGAGAAAGACGCCTGCTATGAAAATATGGGAAAAAATTTATACAGCGCTTTTGGTAATTTATACCATTATTGGTGCAGATATTGGGTATTTCAATCTTATAATTACTCTACAGAACAAAATTCTTGCAGTAAATTTAGGTAAACTGGCAATTTTAACAGCCCTGATACTGATTCTTCATATAATATCACATTTTACAGGAAGTAAGGGGTCAATTTTCACAACATCAAAACTATCTGTTTTCATCGTAATAATGTTTTACTTAACGTTCCTGACAACAAAAATAAATACACCATTCGTACAAATATTTTTGTTATTTGGGGCTGTAATCCTGGGGTTCATAACTTTCTTTGTCATAATGAAGGTATGCCATATAAACATTTTACGCACCCTGATTCTAATTGTATTGAGCGTGCTCGCTATGGGGATAGTTTTACAGTTTACAATAGGATTAAAGACATTTAAGAACTATTATGTAGTTGACCCCAATGTTAAAAATTTAAAAATGAAGTCGGCAGTGGAGATTGCTGAATCTGAATAGTAACCAAATAGTTTCCCGCCTTTCGACAAGCTCAAGGCGTTTCCAAATAGTTGCCAAATTGTTTACTATTAATAATTTGGAAACAATCTGGAAACAATCTGGAAACAATATGAATAACATCCAACTATACAACACGGCAACACGACAAAAAATGCCCTTCGAACCGCTAGATCCAGCGGAGGTTAAGTTATATACATGCGGACCGACGGTTTACAACTATGCGCATATTGGTAATTTGCGAACTTATATTTTTGAAGATTTCCTACGTCGTACTCTTGAGTTTAACGGCTACCAAGTTAATCATGTAATGAACATTACAGATGTAGGACACTTAACATCCGATGCGGATGAAGGGGAGGATAAAATGCTTAAAGGTGCAAAAAGGGAGAAAAAAACTGTCTGGGAAATCGCGGAATTCTACACAAAAGCATTTATGAGCGACCTGGTTGCACTCAATCTTTTAGAGCCGCATATTAAATGTAAAGCGACTGACCATATTCAGGAAATGATTGATCAGGTGCAACAATTAGAGAAAAACGGACTAACTTACGTTGCTGATGGTAATGTTTATTTTGATACCTCCAAATTTCCGGATTATGGAAAACTTGCTCAATTGGAGAAGCAAGATCTGCAGGCTGGCGCACGTATTGAAGTAGATAAGAATAAAAAAAATCCACACGACTTTGTGCTCTGGTTTACTAAAAGTAAGTTTGCAGATCAGGAAATGCAATGGGATAGCCCATGGGGCAAAGGTTACCCTGGTTGGCATATCGAGTGCAGTGCAATGTCGACGCGTTATCTTGGTAATCAAATCGACATTCACTGTGGCGGCATCGACCACATTCCAGTTCATCATACAAACGAGCTTGCCCAGGCTGAGGGTGCAACAAATATAAAACCATGGGTGCTTTATTGGATGCATGGAAATTTTTTGGTAATCAAAGATAAAGAAAAAATGTCTAAATCATCCGATAACTTTTTAAGAATACAAACCCTAATCGACAAAGGCTACGATCCATTGGATTACCGATACTTCTGCCTCCAATCTCATTATCGCAAAGAACTGACATTTAGTTGGGAAGGTATGGATGCCGCAAGGACAGGCTTACGGCGCTTGAGAGAGAAGGTGTGTCGGTTATCACGCGAGCAAAGCAAGCTGGTCACGCGAGCAAAGCGAGCTGGTCACGCGAGCAAAGCGAGCTGGTCACGCGAAGAATTCGCAGGTGCCATAAACGACGACCTAAACATGCCCGAAGCCCTCGCAACAACCTGGAAGCTTATTGATGATCCAGATGTCGAGGATGCCGAAAAACTCGCCACAATTAAAGAATTCGACAAAGTGCTTGGCCTAAAATTGGACGAAAAAAAGGATGTTTGTATACCAGAAAGTATCCAGCAACTGATAATTGAACGTAACGAAGCGCGCGAAAAAAAAGACTGGGGGAAATCTGACGACCTAAGGAATAAGATTGAGGAACAAGGATTTATAGTAAAAGACGGCCCTGACGGGACAAAAGTGTTAAAAAAATGAATCCCAACTCCACAAATTAATATAATTTTGTGGACTCTAACTCCACAAATTAATATAATTTTGTGGACTTTTATTAAAAAGTAAGATATAATGTAAACATGATAAAAAGAATTTATGAACCACTGGATAAATTTCTGCAAAAAGGTAAGGCTCTAATAATTTATGGCCCTCGCCAAGTAGGCAAAACAACACTTTTACAAAAATTTCTTAAAACCACCAACAAAAAATATAAGCTTGATTCCGGAGATAATATAAAAACTCAAAATATATTAAGCTCACAGGACTTTTCTCAAATTTTAAATTATGTGGAAGGATACGATCTGATTGCGATAGACGAAGCGCAAAATATACCAAATATTGGCATGGGGCTAAAAATAATTATAGACAACAAACCAAACATCAGCATAATTGCTACTGGATCATCCTCGTTTGATTTAGCCAATAAAGTAGGTGAACCTTTAACAGGTCGCAAAAAAACCATTACCCTATATCCAGTCTCACAGATCGAACTACTGGATACACATAATAAACATGAATTACAGGAGCGTTTGGAGGAATTTCTTATTTTTGGCTCATATCCGGAAGTTGTTACAGCGCGCACCCAAAAACAAAAAATTGAATTATTGAAAGAATTGGTAAATTCTTATTTGCTAAAAGATATTTTGGATATGGAAAAAGTAAAAGGGTCTAAAGTTTTACTTGATATGCTAAAGCTATTGGCATTCCAGGTGGGTAATCAGGTTTCTTTGCATGAGTTAGCCACCCAGCTTTCCATAGATGTAAAAACTGTGGCCAGATATTTGGACTTACTGGAAAAGACCTTTGTAATAAAGCGATTAACCGGTTTCAGTCGCAACCTAAGAAACGAAATAACCAGTAAGCATAAATATTATTTTTTAGACAATGGCATAAGAAATGCTGTTATATCCCAGTTCAATAATATAGCAGATAGAGCAGATGTGGGAGCACTGTTTGAAAACTTTGTTATGATGGAACGTGTGAAAAAACTGGAATACAAAAATGATTATTCTTTAATTTATTTTTGGAGGAATTATGCTGGCAATGAAATAGATTTGGTTGAAGAAAAGGACGGCAAATTAAAAGCGTATGAATTCAAATGGAATCCCGGCAAAAAGATTAAAGCCCCCAATGAATGGACAAAGTCTTATCCACAAGCTTCTTTTAAAACTGTGACCTCACAAGACTATTTGAAGTTTGTGACATAAAAATTCATAAAATTTGCTGGAGCGTATCTCTGGTGGGCTTCAACAAATTTTTACCCTACTACTCATCATCTTCCCCCATCCCCAAAAAAGCCTCTTCATCTATTCTTGCAATAGGAAAATGTCCGTACTGTGCGGACACTATTTTAAGGGGAAGGTGATTTATTTTACCTTCAACCAACCTTTCTCTAATTTTCATGGGCAATCTCCTAATATAATCATCTTCAAGTTCTGGTGATATAAGAGCATCTCTGTGCTCGTCGCCGCATCCCGGAAGTTGACTTAATAAAGCAAATTTAAACTTGGGCAGAAAGGTTATCATACCTATTCTCCCATCTGACCGATAGCGGAACACTTTAACTGGTACAGTAATTGTATCCCCCAATTTCACAAGCTCCCTTTCTTCTAACGGCGTAATTCTTTCCTGTAGCGCAGCACGCACTTCTGCATAACATTCAGCAATAGGCTGCCAGAAGCGCTGTTTTTCTTCGTCGCTGAGCTCGCTAGATTTAATCGCCTCCTGGATTTTGACTAAATAATTAGATATCAAATAAGCATAATTCATATCTCGTGGTATCCAGCCCAAAATACGATCTACTTCATCAGCAAGATCAATATCTACATCAATTAATTCTAATGCACTTTCGCGCACTTGTTTAATTGTAGTGTCAATTTTTTCTCCCAAATCTCTAAAATAATCAACACTTAACTTTTTACAGTCTCTTGAATGACCTTTTGTAAGATCATCATCTAATGTTGGCAACTCTCTCTCTGACATAAGCAAATTGGTTAATGTTAGGTTGTATACTGTATAAATAATTAGACAACCTGTCAACCCAAAACTCACTTTCTCATCAACCTAAATTTTCGTGTTTTTTAAGGGTATGGTATATTTTATTTAGGATGTAGGATGTAGGCCTTTAGGATGTAGGAATCTATGAAATTCCGCAGTCCATAACCTACAAGCCTACAACCTACAAGCCTACAACCCTAAAAAATTATGACAAAATATAGCATCTTCTCCGGCTCCTCCCACCCGGAGCTTGCGAAGGAAATCGCAAAAAAACTTAAAAAACCTCTCGGCAAAGTAAAACTGACGACATTTTCGTGCGGGGAAAAATATGTAGCTTATGAAGAAACAATGCGCGGCAGAGAAGTATTTATCATCCAAACATGTAGGGATGGATTGGTGAATGATGATTTTATGGAACTCTTCCTGATGATAGATGCAGCACGGCTTTCTTTCGCAACAAAAATTCATGTAATACTCCCTCACTTCGGCTATGCCAGACAAGACAAAGTACATGTACCACGGGAGCCGATTTCTGCAAAACTGATGGCTGATCTTCTGGTTCAGGCTGGCGCTGATCATGTGATTACATTTGCACTTCATTCAGACCAAAACCAGGCATTTTTTGATGTTCCTGTAGATAATATTGATGTACATAGGTTGTTTTCTGAATACTTTAAGAAAAAAAAGCTAAAGGATGTTGTTGTTGTCTCCCCAGATGCAGGTGGTGCAAAAAAAGCCAAGGCATTTGCAGATGATATTGGTGCCCCAATAGCCATCCTCCACAAGGCAAGACCAAAACACAATGTAGCGAAAACAACCCATGTGGTTGGTGATGTAGATGGCAAAACCTGTATTATTTATGATGATATGATCGACACTGCAGGCAGTACAGCCGCAGCACACGATGCCTTAATTAAACATGGTGCAAAAAAAGATATTTACCTGGCTGCAACCCATCCAATATTTTCCGGACCGGCAGCCAAAAGATTTAGAAAGGCTGGGTTTAAAGAGGTGGTTGTTACCAACTCAATGCCGATTCCAAAAGAGAAGAAATTTAAAGGCCTTAAGCAAATCTCCATCGCACCTTTAATTGCAGACATTATTGGAAGTGTGACGCATCAGAAGTCTGTTAGCTCTCTATTTTATTAATCATTTTTCTTGAGACTCGCACTTGAGACTTGAGACTATTAAATTTTAATTTAATTAATTATGAAAGTAGCAATAAATGGCTTCGGCCGCATTGGCCGACAAATTATGCATAGAATTATGCAAAAAAACAGCGACCTTGAGGTTGTCGCAATCAATGATCTTTCCGATAATAAAATGTTAGCACTCCTGTTTGGACATGACTCAACATTCGGTAAATATCCAGGCACTGTGGAATTAAAGGGTGAAGATGAAATTGTTATTGATGGAAAGGCTATCAAAATTTACGCTGAACCGGATCCAGAAAAACTTCCATGGGGCGAACTTGGTGTAGACACTATTTTTGAATGCACCGGAAGATTCCGTACGCACGAAGATGCCAGCAAGCACGTTACAGCTGGTGCAAAAAGGGTAATTCTCTCTGCTCCTGCAAAGGGCGATAAAGGTGCTGATGGCACCTTTGTAATGGGCGTGAATGAAGGTGATTTCGACCCAGAGAATCACAAAATCATTTCAAATGCCAGCTGCACAACAAACTGCCTCGCTCCTGTGGCAAAAGCAATTAACGATGCCTTTGGAATAAAGAGGGGAATCATGACAACTATTCACGCTGTAACAACAAGTCAAAAAATTCTAGATATGGCATCTAAGGATGCAAGACGTGCAAGAAGCTGCATGCAAAATATGATCCCAACAACAACCGGTGCTGCAAAAGCTGTTTCCTTAGTTATCCCGGAGCTTAAAGGGAAACTTACCGGAATGGCTGTACGTGTACCAACTCCAACAGTATCACTTGTTGATTTAACTGTAGAATTTGAAAAAGATGTCACCACCGATGAAATCCATGATGTTCTGAAAAAACGTGCACAGGAAATTCCAGAAATTATGCAGGTGGAAGAACGCCCACTTGTTTCAAAAGACTTCCAAATGGATTCTCATTCCGCATCTGTTGATGCAATGAGTACCATGGTGATGGGCGGAAACTTAGTAAAAATACTAGTATGGTACGACAATGAATGGGGGTATTCTTGTAGGATGGTTGATTTGGCGGAACACATATCTAAATAACAACCTAATAGTGACCTGCTACGCGTGACCAGCTCACTACGTTCGCGTGACCTAATAGTGATTATAATTATGCAATTAAATCACAATAGGTCACGTGAGCTTGAGCTTGTCGAAAGCGAACGGGTAACAATTGGAATCATGCAATTAACAAGCCACGGAGCCGCCCTAGAGGTAACCGGCTCCCAACATTTATTACAAGTAAACGGTAAAAAAATCCTACTTGATTGTGGATTATTCCAGGGTCGCAGAAAGGAAGCTGCGGAAAAAAACAGTATTTTTGGGTTTGATCCAGCAGAAATTGACGCTGTTGTTCTATCACACGCCCATATTGATCATTCAGGCAATATACCAACGCTCGTAAAAAAAGGATTTAAAGGTGTTATATATTGTACCGAAGCAACGGAAAATTTATGCGGAGCTTTGCTTTTAGACAGTGCATATATACAGGAAAGTGATGCAGAATATATGAAGCGCAAGCATGCGGATACGGCTCTTGAGCCAATTGAACCACTTTATACGCAAGAAGATGCAAAATTGGCTTTATTGTCGTTCAAGGGTCAGGATTATAAAAAACAATTTGAAGTATGTGAAGGTGTGAAAGTAACTTTTAAAGAAGCCGGCCACATCCTTGGCGCTGCAATAGTAGTTTTAGATATTGATGATAGGGAAGATGGTAAGCATAAACGCCTTGTATTCACTGGTGATTTGGGCAGATACCATCTGCCAATAATCAGAGATCCTGAGACAGTTGATGAGGCGGATTATTTAATATGCGAAAGTACTTATGGGAACAGAATGCACGACCCCGCAGAAGAAGGTATGCCTGCACTTTCCAGAGTAATAAACAGGACAATAAAACGTGGTGGCAAAATTATTATTCCTGCATTTGCGCTAGAGCGTAGTCAAGAATTACTTTATAGCCTACACGTTCTTATACACCATAAGAAAATACCAGATAATCTGCCAATATTTTTAGACAGCCCTCTTGCAAATGCTGTAACTAATATATTTAAACAGCATATCGAGCTCTACGATGAAGAAATTAAGGCCGAATTCAAAAGCCATAATCCATTTACAATGCGACAGTTAAAGCAAACTGCTTCTGCAGAAGAATCAAAAGAGCTTAATTACTTTATTGGGCCTTGTATAATCATTTCTGCGAGTGGAATGTGCGAAGCCGGTCGTATTCGTCATCATCTAAAAAACAACATTGAGGACCCGAAAAATACGATTGTTGTTGTTGGATATATGGCTGAAAATACACTCGGGCGCAGAATTGTAAATAAGGAGCCGCTGATAAAAATATTCGATAAAATGTATATGCTCAAATCAGAGGTTGTAGTGTTAGAAGCCTTTAGCGCCCATGCTGATATGAATGATTTGGACAACTATGTAAAATCGATTAAGGGGCTTAAAAAAGTACTGCTTGTACACGGTGAAGAAGATCAATCCAGCGCATTCGCAGAGAGAATTAAAGAATATTCCGATGCTGATGTTACAGTAATGATGCCACAGGTTACTGTTGATCTATAGCAATTTACTAGCTGAAGAATTCTTGCTCTGGACAAAATAATTGTTATCAGCTAAATTAACTACGCTTATTTGCGGAGAGATACCCAAGTGGCTGAAGGGGCGGCTTTGCTAAAGCTGTAGGGGGATTTTTATCCCCGCGAGGGTTCGAATCCCTCTCTCTCCGCCACAATTAATTAAGGGTTATATATCTTATTTACCGTAGATGAGAACCCACCGATACAATTTTAATATAAATTTAATACTGGGTGTTCGCCGCGAAAAAGAAGCAAAGTCCCGACAAAGTCGGGACGTAAGCGACTATTTGAGCGCTCGACCTCGGACGGTATGCCTGAGCGTTAGCGAATGGTATACCGGAGAATGTAAGAATATCCCTCTCTCTCCGCCATTTTAAACATAATTATGACAAAAAAAATCATCCTCATAATAATTCTCTTCATCCTACTACTTCATGCAGTAACCTTTTTTATAGATAAATCACGCATAAATAACAATAAAAAACCCATATTCATTATTTCGACTACATTTTTAAAAGATGGTGGTACAACTATCAGTCACGGAATGGGGTATAAGATAATTTATTGGCATTTCCTTACCTCTAAAAAAATTGGCGATAAAAAAATAGACGGATATAATGTCGGATATGAAATATTCCATATAACGAACTCAAAATACTTTAAAGATTTTAGAAGCCTTGAAAGGTCAACAGACGCAAAATTGGAATTCTTGCCCATAAAATAGAAATATTTTCTCCGCCATTTTATACTAGCGACTTCTCGACCAAAAACGACTCTTGCTCACTACACTTTTCCAGGTAAGCTTATTTGCCTTAAAACCGAATCTCCTTAAAATCTTACGCACTTCAACCTCCTGATGTGAAGTGAGTAATTTCTTTTTATGAAAAGGAAAATAACTAGAGCGGCTAATCAACCCTCTTGAAGTATCAGAATGGACCTTCGGAATGTCAAAAATAGTCTTATTTAAATAGAAGGGTAACAAATCTCCTATCACAGGTTCTCTGTCTATTCCTGCGGCATTCTTAATTAATTCCACCGTTAATCTACCAAATGTTCTTATATCAATTAATGGATAATTACATGCATCAGGATTTGCCTTAATCGCCTCTACTAATTGGACTCTTGCAAGGTCTTTGGCGCTCATAACAGCCTCAGCTTTGGACGTAGTGTGAGTCTTTATAATACCATCTGCCTTAGCACGCACAGTCTTCATGTTAGCAATATCATTGTCATCCACAGGCCCAGTCTCCAGCTCAGACAAAAGAGCATGTATTCTATCAATAATACTTAAAGTTTCTGTGGGTTTATTTGTATCAGAATCTGTCATAAAAAATATTTAGTTAAAATTATATAAACAATAAATCAATCCTCATCCTTCCAATTCTCTGGATCTAATTCCATATACTCAATATATTCCCAGTCTAAATCATTGAGAAGGCAGACCCTATTTGTTGGCAATGTGCCGGCTTCTCCGACTATCCTTTTTAGTGCCTTTTTATCTAATCCACTAGGATTAAATCTATGCCTCTTTCCTAATCCGCCTATGTACATTGGTAAGTCCAAAATTAGTTCACGAGGATCAAATCCAAATTGTCTTCTTAAAACTTTACGTACCTCAACTTCCTGTCGTGCATTTAGGCGGTCATAAATATCTCCGTCTTTATAATAAGGCAATAAATCTCCAATTGTACTATGTGGTAAAGTTTTTTCGCCAAACCCATATATATCACTCAATGGATAATCTCGGGCTCCTGGATTTGCCTTAATTGCTTCTATTAACCGCTCTTTTGACATACCCTCAGGTGCCCCAGTGGCCTCATGTGATTTAATTAATGCATTAATCCTATCACGTTGTGCCCTAAGCTTAGCAATATCGCCAATAGGGATATTTCCTGATTCTGCCTGAGATAAAACTCTGCCTATTTTTACTTCCGCGTTAAGTCTACGTCCACCCATAAAAAATAAAGATTATATAAATAAGGTTACTATTAAACCAAAGTTCATATAATTTGTCAAGCCTAAAGCCTATAAATCAATCTTCAGCCCTTTTTTTATTTTCTTTTTCGATTTATAAACAATCAACTCATCCACCAACCCCTGTTTTTTGAGTGATTGATAAAGTGTAGGGCCTGGTTCAACTAAAACTGATCCAATTTTTTGTTTTGCAAGATGGGCAAAAAGTTTTTTCAAGCTAACTTGTTTTTTGGTTGGGCTACGCCAGATTTTCGATTTTCGACCTTGCCTACCGGCAGGCAGGTTGTCGATTTTCGATTTTTTCATTGTTGTCGCAATCAAATAATTCCCATCCTTCAAAACCCTTGCCTCTTTCGGAACTCTCAACTTCGAATCCAAAACAATTCGCAAAGGATCTTTGCCTTTAACTAATCTGACATTTAACCTCGGATCATCATCCAAAACCGTATTTATCCCCACCATAATGGCTTGATGATCAGCACGTAGCTGATGAACCTCTTTATCCTGCTTTTTTGTCGTAAAATAGACAGGCTGACCATTCTCACCCGCCACAAAGCCATCTGCTGACATTGCAATTTTAACTGTTATGTAAGGTCTGTTCTTTGTAACCCGTGTATAAAAAAATTTATTGAGCTCCTTGCATTGCCTGGAGCTTCTCCCAGATAAAAATTGAATCTGCAATCGGGGGTCTGCAATCGGGAATCGATTTTGAAATGGATCCCTTGCATCACAAATAATACGAGTAATCCCAACCTTCTTAATCAAATCCAGACAAGGTGGAGTTTTGCCAAAGTGCCGGCACGGTTCTAATGTTACATAAATAGTCGCTCCTTTCAGATCATCCTTGTTCTTAGCTGATTTAATCGCATTTACCTCCGCATGCGACCCACCAAATTTTTTATGATAACCTTTTCCAATCACCTTCTTATTTTTAACAATCACAGCCCCAACCATTGGGTTCGGCGCAACCGCACGACCACCCAATTGTGCTAACTTGAGAGCCTGTAACATGTATTTTTGATCATTAGACCTTGAGGCTTGAGACATGCACTTGAGACTAAATAATATTGACAATCACAATTTTTACATGATATACAGATATTCTCAATGTGAATTATGGAAATTAAATGAACTATTTTGTATTTTAATGAATATTTTGTATGAAACATCGCAGTATTGAACGCAAACGTCTCCGATCATCCGGACACGATTATTCATCGGACGGATTACACGCCATCACAATCACTGAAACATGTGAAGGAATTTTTAGGTAAATGCGAAATGCCAAATGATCCCGATGAAATCGGGACGAAATCAGAAATGCGAAATGCGAAATAAATATTTTATCCCATAAAATTTATAACATGCCATCAAAATTACAGAGCATAGAACTACACGGCCTAGACGGGTACCTGGTTGAAATAGAGGTTGATCGCCGTGCAAGTAACCAAAAATTTATTATCGTCGGCCTGCCAGATAAAGCTGTGCAGGAGGCCTGTGAACGCGTAACCAGTGCTGTAAAAAATTCTGATTTTGATTTCCCACGAGGAAAGGTAATTGTCAGCTTAGCCCCCGCGGATCTGAGGAAGGCAGGACCACGCTACGATCTACCAATCGCATTAGGCATCGTTGCACTAATGAAACAGGTATCTGTTAAAACATTTAAAAATACAGCTATTATCGGCGAACTTGCTTTAGATGGAACAGTGAGGCCTATAAACGGAATTTTATCGAGTGTCGAATTTGCAAAAAAACAAAATTTTGAAAAAATTATTCTCCCAAAAGAAAATGCAAAAGAAGCAGCTCTGATCCCAGATATTCAAATAATACCTGTGGCAAATTTACGGGAAGCTGTAATGCATTTAAAGAAAAAATTATTCGCATTGCCGATCGATCCGCCTAAATTCAAATCTAGTAGCAATAATGCAATTGATATGTCTATGGTCAAAGGACAGTCACAAGCAAAACGAGCACTTGAGATTGCAGCATCCGGCGGACATAATATTTTATTATATGGAGCGCCGGGGTCGGGAAAAACCTTAATGGCAAAAGCTTTAGCTGGAATATTGCCATCGATGTGCATTGAAGAAATGCTTGAAGTTTCAAAAATTTATTCCATTGCGGGCTTATTGCCCAAAAAACAGCCATTAATTACAACCAGACCCTTCCGCCCAATCCATCATACTGCATCAGCCGTGAGTATCGTGGGCGGTGGAAACATACCAGGGCCTGGAGAAATATCATTAGCACACAGGGGTGTTCTTTTTATGGATGAAATTGCCGAATTTCCAAGAAGTGTACTTGAGGTATTAAGGCAGCCAATGGAAGATCGAATTGTCACTGTATCCAGAGCGAAGGGAACATGCACATATCCTTGTCAATTTACATTAGTAGCGGCCATGAACCCATGCCCGTGCGGATATAAAAATGTAGAGAACATACATGAGGAGTGTAACTGTTCTGCCCTAGAAATACAGAGGTACGAAAAAAAATTGTCAGGCCCGTTGCTAGATCGAATTGATATGTTTATTAATGTAAATCCTGTAGATTTTTCAAAACTTACAGACCAAAAAAAATCTGAAACGTCCAAAACAATATGCAGGCGTATCGAAAAAGCCAATAAACGACAGCGGAAAAGATATAAAAAAACCAACATCAAATGTAATGCAGAAATGGAAAATAAAGATATTGAAAAATATTGCCCACTGGATGATCAATCAAAAAACCTGCTCGCCACAGCAATGAGCCAAATGAATTTATCAGCAAGGGGGTATTTTAGGATCATAAAGCTCGCCCGCACAATTGCGGACCTCGATCGCTCACCTGCGATTACGCCAGCACATATTGCGGAAGCTCTGCAATATAGGAAGAAATTTTTTTAAGTTTCAAGCTGAAGGTTTCCAATAATAAAAAAATGACTTAAATAAGCCAAAAAATAGATATACCCCAGAAAAAGAGATTGCTATTTTTCAACATAAATGATACAATGATACAAACACCCGAATGAACAAAGATGACAAAGTTGCAAATTAGGGAATTAATAATAAATGGTCTCACCTGCTCATATGCTCAATACAATAAAAGATGTTAAGAAATAGCACTTTGAGCACTTGAGCACTTGAGCACCTGAAAAAATAATGAATAAATTAGATGAGTGGTTAAACAAAAAAACCCGTCCGGGCAGGCACGGGCAGACACAACCACAAACAAAAAAAACAAATACAGCAACGACATCTGGAAATGCTGTAGGAACAAGCCATAGCGCATCCCAAAAAGATCATGGAGCCAAGCCTACACAAACAGACAACACAAAGCCTGTAAGACATCAACACAAACCTGCACACCAGCATCACAAGAAACCATATAAACATGGTAAAAAACCACATGGGCACAGTAAAAAGTCTACCGATAAAATGCGCATAATCCCACTAGGTGGGCTTGAGGAGGTTGGTAAAAACATCACAGCCATAGAATATGGCAATGATATCATTTTGATAGATTGCGGCATGTCTTTTGCGGGGCCCGAAATGCTCGGAGTAGATTATATTGTGCCCGATGTTACATATCTGCAAAAAAGAAAGAATAAGGTCAGAGGTATCATTTTCACACATGGGCATCTGGATCACATCGGTGCAGCACAATACGTGGTACCAAAGCTTGGTAACCCACCATTGTATGCAACCAAATTAACAGCCGGCCTTCTTAAAAACAGATTGCGAGAATTCGCACTAGACAAAAGTGTGCATTTAAATGAATATAATGAAACCACAAAATTAAAATTAGGTGCATTTGAGATAGAATTCTTTCGTGTTAACCATAGTATTCCAGATGGAATGGGAGTATTTATAAAATCCCCTGCGGGTACAATCGTACACAGTGGAGATTTTAAATTTGACCATGCACCAGCTATTGATAAACCGGCTGACATGCAGCGCATAGCGGAACTCGGAAAAAGAGGGATTGATGTTTTAATGATCGATAGCACTAATGCAATTAAGCCTGGCTTCTGCAAATCGGAAAAAGAAATAGCAGGTAACATAGAAGATGTTGTCGCAAAAGCCAAGGGACGCCTGATTATTGCATCCTTCTCTTCATTAATCGGACGTATTAATCAAATTTGTAATATTGCAGCGCAGTACAACCGAAAAGTATTTTTATCCGGTCGTTCAATGGTAGATAATATGAAATTAGCCGAAAGGCTCGACTATACGACTTACCCCAAAGGGACTGTGCGCAAAATTAACCCTTCTATAAACAAATTACCACCAAGCCAGACAATTATCCTTACAACCGGTGCACAAGGAGAAACTCTAAGTGCATTAACCAGAATGGGAATTGGTGAACATGCACAAATTAAAATACGTGAGGGTGACACTGTTGTAATCTCCGCAAGTCCGATACCCGGCAATGAACTAGCTATTGTAAGTGTAATAAACAATCTTTATTCACTAGGGGCCAGAGTGATTACAAACGGTGAAATGGATGTTCATGTATCCGGCCACGCACATGCAGAAGAGGTAAAATTAATGCGGTCTTTAATAAAACCCCAATGCTATGTTCCGATTCATGGAGAGCTATTTATGCGCATGGGGCATGCAGAAATGATCAGAAAAATAGCCGATCCAGATATGTCTATAACAATGTTGGAAAACAATGGGGACATTCTAGAAATAGGTAGACAAGGTATACGAAAGTCCAAACAAAAAATACCTGCAAATGATATTCTTGTGGACGGACTTGGCTTTGGTGATATTGGCTCTAAAGTTATACAAGACAGAAAAATAATGTCTACCGATGGAATCCTTTTAATACTTTTTCATGCATATGAAAAAACCAAGCGCTTAATCGGAGAACCTGATATAATTTCGCGCGGGTTTGTATATGTAAAAGAATCACAAACTATTGCAGCTGAGACAAAGCAGGTTGCAAAAAAAGCCTTTGAACAGATAGTTGCAGAGAATCGGGAAATCGGCATGAAAGATTTAAAACAAGAAATAGCTCGGCGTGTTAACCAATTTATACGCAAGCGACTAGGCAGAGAGCCTATGATTATACCGATACTTATGTATATTTAACATATCGTTACCAAATAGTTTCCTGGCCTTCGGCTCACTAAGTTCGCTCAGGCCGTTTCCAAATAGTTACCAAATGGTTTACTGTCTGGAAACAATATGGAAACAATATGGAAACAATATGGAAACAATATGAAATTAGCCCACATAATAATCCCCCTCATCGGCCTTGGTTTCGGCAGTTTCGCCAGTGTCATAATCCATCGCATACACTCAGAAGAGGGTGGAATTTTATTTGGCAGGTCGAAATGCCCAAAGTGCAAAAAAACACTAGGGGCAATTGATCTTATCCCAATCGCCGGTTATATGATAAATAAATTCAAATGCAGATTCTGCAAAGACTCTATTTCGATTAGATACCCAATTTTGGAAATAGTGATGGGGTTAGGATTTTTATCAACATCATTGCTTGTCGGATTTAATAACTACTGGCTACTCGCCTACTATTTATTAATTACATTTATCTTTGTACTTCTCTCTTTTTATGACATATTCTTCCAGGAAATCCCCGATCGAATCTCACTACCAACCATTATATTAACAGGTTTAGTTGGTTTTATCGCACATTTGCACAGCCCGAAACATTTAGTTATTGGATTTATAATCCCTGTAGTCTTTTTCGGCGCCCTTTTTCTTGGTTCACGTGGCCGTTGGCTCGGCGGTGGAGATGTACGAATTGGTGCCATAATGGGCTTCATACTCGGCTGGCCCAATATAATCATTGGATTATTTTTAGCCTACCTGTTCGGATCAATTTATAGCATTATTGGCCTGCTCAGCGGCAAACTTACCCGAAAAACTCCGATCCCATTTGGACCCTTTCTGTTCATTGGAACTTACATCGCACTATTTTGGGGAAAAAATATTGTAGGTTGGTATTTGGGGATGATATAAAAAATTCATTTTATAATATACAGATTTGCTTATATACTTGTGATTCCTTTTTTGTCTTACACCCCTTCATTGCTATTGCAATATTTCTTTATTTTTGTTATAATAATATGATTTATGATTTAACCAATAATAATATGTCATTAAATACTATGTCACATGATGATACTGAGTCTGCACACGAATGCCCCCAGGCAATTCCATCAGGTTTTAGTTCAGTTGCAGAAATGAATAGGGTCTACGGCCAAAACCACCCCACAACAATACAAGAATACGCAGCACAAGGTCTCTCCGTACCACAGCCCGGAGAATATGCAGACAATAATGGAGAAAGCGGATCAATAGTACTTGCTGACTACACAGGGGCAATGCATGTAATGGTTCCCACTTCAAATACTGAAACAAACAAGACCAGGTACCAACAGGCGACTGCTAAGTTAGAACAATTGGGGTATAAAAAATCTGATTTCTTTGTGCCATTTTCTAACCCTGCATATGAGGATAGGGCTAATTCAGATTAGGCATTATTACCTCACCACCACAGGGACCCTTTCGCTAAACCTCATTTTTCCATCTTTTAATACTGTTTTAAACTGCAGATCATAAGTGCCAGCATGAACCTTATTCCATATAAATGTATATGCAGATGCACTACTTTTTGTTTCTGCAACCTTAATAATCTTCCCCTTCTTCCTTGCTGTTACAATAAGTTCTTTAAGATTAGCCCTGTCTTTTTTATTAAGCGCAACCTGTATCAAAATATTCTTACCTGCGTTAAATGATTGATTTTTATAAGGCTCTATAATGCGCGAGTTACCACTTTGGGCTGTAGGGCTGGGCTCTTTAGCGTTGAGGATGATTGTTGATTGTGTTTTATTATTTGCATAATCATATGCAGTTGCATGTATAGTGTAGACCCCAGGTGTTTGAGGAACTATAAATTGCCATATATATGGCGTGACTCTGTCTGTATACTTTAACTTTCCATCTATATAAAATTCTACTCTTGAGATATCGCCATTCGTATCATAGGCATCTGCATGTATTGGGATAGAACTGCCAACGCTTACACCAATTCCATCACCTGGATAAATAAATTTCATAATTGGTGCAATTGTGTCCTTGTCGACCTTAACGCTGATTGAAGATTGATTAGTGTTATAAACTGCATCATATACAATTGCTTTTATTGTATGCTCAGAACCATTTTTGGTACCTTTAGGAATATTAATTACCCCCTTGTATGGTGATAGTCTACTTGTATCAATAAGTGCACCATCCCAATAATATTCAACATAATTAATGCCCGATTTTGATGACACATCCACCAAAATTCCAACACTTGGAGGGCTTACAATTGAAAGGTTTGTAGGTGTTTTTATTATAACGCTGGGTTTTTCTTTATTAGTTGCAGCCGTATGTACATCATCGTATTCTGTAGGTGCAATATCATCTTCGTTGTTTTCTTCTGCCCACTTGCGAACTGCGTCTTCCCAGTTGGCGTTATTTGGCAGTATAGCGTGATGTTCAAAAAAGGCCTTTTCTTCAATCGCAGCTTCCGGGGTATATTCTGTGGCAAGTTTTTTGGATACCTTGTCTATTTTTACCATTTTATAAGAATTATCATATTCCGTTGGTGTGGCAAAACTTGCAAATACCTCTGTTTTTAAATCTTTTGGGGGAGTGTGTTTAGATGGCAATTTACCAGCTTTTTTAGAGACTTGAATAAATTTAATTTTTGAGGGTTTATCAAAAGCTTCCTGCTTAGCCCCCTTTGTCGCCATTGTCATAAAATGACTCCATATGCGTCCTGCAGTATCCAATCCACTAGCTTTAAGACTAAGGTGAGTACCATCATTGTTTCCAGCCCAAACACCTGCTGCAAGGCGTTTTGTATAGCCGATTGTCCAGGTGTCAAAAGGAAAATTAATTTCACCTTTCTTCTTGTTCGATGTTCCTGTCTTGGCTGCATTTATTTGGCCTGGAATACTCAGTGTATTACGCCACCATCCTTCCGGCCGAGCATTTATATCACTTAATACATTGTTTATGAGATATGCAATTTGCGGATCAAGAACTTGTGTTTTATTTTTCGGCTTCTGATATTCCTCTAATATATTTCCATTACGATCAATCACTTTTAAGATCGCCACAGGATCCATTTTATAACCTCCATTGGCAAAAATACTATATGCACCCACCATATCAAGTAAGCGTGCTTCTCCGGCACCCAGTGCAAGCGAGAGACCGTACCAATCATTTGGTTGATTAAGCTTAATCCCCATTTTACGTGCAAGATCAAGAATATTCATGGTTCCTGCCAAAGCACCCGACTTAACTGCGGGTACATTCAAAGAATGTGCTAACGCCTGACGCATACTTACCGGCCCACGATATTTGCCATCATAATTTTCAGGCTCATACCATGCGCCAAATTTCGTTCTTACATCATAAAGAATTGTACTTGGTGAATAGCCTTGTAAAAATGCAGCTGCGTAAACGATTGGCTTAAAAGATGAGCCTGGTAAACGTGACCTTAGTGCTACATTGACCTTCCCATCAATCTCATCATCAAAATAGTCGACAGAACCAACCATCGCAAGCACCTGACCATTGTTTGGGTCGAGTGCTACCAAGCTTGCGTTATTTGCCCTGTACTTATCCAAATTCATTTTGGCATACTTTTCCACTGCCGCTTCCGCCGCAGATTGCATTTCGCCATCAAGTGTAGTTGTTATTTTTAAACCCCCTTTCTCAATTTGATCCTTGCCATATTTCTCCTCTAATAATTGGCGTACATGCATAACAAAATGAGGTGCTTTTATTGATGCCTTGAATGGTTTAAATTGAATTTTCTCTGCCTCCTGAATTGCCCCTAAATATTCCGTATCAGAAATATATTTTAGACCCCTCATTCTTCCCAATACAAAATCAACACGCCCTTTTATGTAAATTTTAACTTCTTTTACAGCCTTTTTAGGTTTTTTTACAGCTTTTTTGCCTTTATCCTTTTTATCTTTTTCCTCTTTATTGCCACCAAATTTATAAGTTTTACCCAATAACCCTTTACTGATCAGGCTTGGGCTGATATTAACTAACTCCTGCTCGGAAGATACTCCCATTTTAAGTATATCGCTTTCATCCAGATTAATAGAGGCATACTTATTATGACCATAGGGGCTATAAAAAGTTGGCGCCTTGGGGATCGCGGCAAGAATTGCCCCCTCTGCTATCGTGAGGTCTCTGGCGGATTTGCCAAAAAGAGTATTGGAAGCTCTTTCAATCCCATAAACACTTGACCCATAAGGAATGCGATTCAAATACATTGCTAATATTTGGTCTTTGTCAAATTTGCCTTCTAGCTGTACAGCCAAAATCATTTCTCTTAACTTTCTTGTATATGTCCTTTCCGGACTTAAAAATGCGTTCTTTATATATTGCTGAGTAATGGTTGATCCTCCTCGCGCCTTACATATACCAATTTCCGCGCAGACCGCTTTCAAAACACCTGGTATGTCAATACCTGGATGGCTATAGAATTGATCATCCTCTATGGCTAACACTGCCTTGACGGCATGTTGTGAAATTTTGTCTAACTTCACAATTTCACGATTCTCTTCTCCGTGCACCGTATATAAAAGATTCCCATCCTTATCATAAATAACACTTGATTGTGCCGCTATTAAATTCTGAATACTACTAACATCCGGCAAGGATGGAACTATAAAAACCAGTATGAGAAATATAATACCTGTAATAAATATAATACCTGTAAATATAAACCACTTTATTATTTTATATAATCTTCTGGGGTTCTTCCTTACGGATTCCAATTGTTTATGTTTGGCAGTCAGCCATTCTGAAAAAAAAGTTTTTTTATTAAACTTTTTATTAGATGCGCCTATTTTATGAGTACTGAATTTCATGATTCCGATTGGTGATCCGATTGGTGATCCGATTGGTGATCCGATTGGGGCTAATTCGGTTACAACCCCTATTGGATCTCCTATTGAATTAAATGCTTAATGCTCTCCTTCAGTCCTTCCGTCCAGTTAAAGCCAAGTTGTTTTATGTCAATCTTTAGCTTCTCCCCACTAATAACCCAGGATGGATTATGTTTTAAAAGCTTAACTATCGGCTCAGCTGTAACAGAGGGCCCAAGATGCAGAGCAACCTGTTTACCGGCATTCCCCATAGTTATTGCCCTTACATTAATTATGCCAGCCATTTTGGATAAAATCTTGATCTGTAAAATCTGGAATAAATTACTGACTTGTTTAGAAAAATGGCCATATTCTGCAATGAGATCTTCCCTGAATTCTTCAAGTAGCTCCAAGCTATCCACAGACGAAAGCTTCTGATAAACATTAATCTTATCTTTAGTGTCAGGTATATATTTGTCCGGTATATAAGACTCTAATGGTAATTCTATCGATACATCTGCCTCTGTCTCTTTGGTAGAATCAGCTTTGCCCGCCTTCATCTCCTCAATGGTTTTATTTAACATTCTAAGAAAATGATTGGTACCTACTACCCTAATAGAACCATGTTGATTTATACCAAGTACATCACCGGCGCCTCTAATTTCCAAGTCACGCATGGCTATTTGAAAACCAGACCCGAGCTCGCTCGCATCTACAATGGCACGTAATCGCTTTTTTGCATCAAGGCGTAATTGTCTTGATTGGTATAAAAAGAAGGCATATGCCTGAGTTTTACTTCTCCCAATTCGCCCACGTAATTGGTATAACTGCGCCAATCCAAAATTTTCTGCATCATCAACAAGGAGTGTATTTGCGTTAGGTAGGTCGATACCATTTTCGATGATAGTGGATGAGACCAATACCTGGGCTCGACCCTCCTTAAACTCAACTATCCTCCGCTCTAATTCAGCAGGATTGAGCTGGCCATGCGCAACAATAAAGGAAATGCCAGGCATCAGTTTTCGTAATTTTTCAGCTATACTTTCAATTGTCTCAACACGATTGTGTAAAAAATAAACTTGTCCACCACGATCCACCTCTTTGGTTATAGCCTCTATTACTAAATTGTCACTATAGCGACGCACCTCTGTAATAATAGGCAGTCTCCCGGGTGGCGGTGTTGTAATTGTGGATATATCGCGTAGTTTATTCAAGCTAAGATTCAAAGTACGGGGGATTGGGGTAGCTGTTAACGTCAAAATATCAACCTGACTTCTCATCTCTTTGAATTTTTCTTTTTGTTTTACCCCAAAGCGTTGCTCTTCATCTACAATTACCAACCCCAGATCAAAAAACTTAACATCTGGCTGAAAAAGCCTATGTGTTCCTATTACAATGTCTACATCACCCTTTCTTAGTTTTTCCAGGACAACACGTTGCTCTTTTGGGCTTTTAAAGCGGCTGAGCATTTCAATACGTGTATTAAACCTCTTTGCACGTCTTGTAAAAGTTTTATAATGCTGATCCGCTAAAATTGTTATCGGAGAAACAAATGCTACCTGTTTACCAGATTGTATTGCTTTGAATGCTGCCCTCATGGCAACTTCTGTTTTACCAAATCCCACATCACCACACACTAACCTATCCATAGGCTCATCTGTCTCCATGTCAGCCTTTATGTCTTGAATTGCCTTCATCTGACCAGGTGTTTCTTCATAGGGAAAATCCGATTCAAATTGCCCCAACTCTTCTGTGTCCGGACCATAATTATGTCCTTTTGCTTGGGATCTTTTTGCATATAATTTTAATAAGCTTTTTGCGATTCTCTGTGTTTCTTTTTTAACCTTTTGACTTACGTTTTTCCACTCGACTGAGCCAAGTCTTGTCAGGTTCGGTTCATTATCCTCCCCTCCAACATATTTGCTAACCTTATCTGCCTGGTCTACCGGAACAAAAAGCCTATCGTTTTCAGCATAAGCAATCTCTAAATATTCTCGGTTAATATCATCAATAGCCCTTGTTACAACACCAATAAACCTTCCAATACCATGATCCAAATGTACTATTAAATCACCAACTCGTAAGCCTGTTAAAAAGTCTAAATTAATTTTTTGTCCCGCCCTGCTTCTCACAGATTTCTTTAAATTAAATATTTCCTTATCTGTAAGGAGTTGAATCTTTAATTCTGGGTTCTGAAAAGATGATGGAACGTTCTCAAGATCTTCCGCGTCAATTATTACAATCTTGGCGTCTTTAGAATTTTTTGTAGAATACTGAATCTTCTCTTCATCAAAAATATTGATGAGTTCTTCCGTTCGCTTAGTAAGGATGTTGATGCGCCAGTCTCGTTGAATTTTATCCCTGAGATCATTTAATAAATCAAATACATTATAATATTTTAAAACAGATAAATATCGTAAATGAAAATATTTTTCCTCATTTTTAGGGAAAGATGTAAAATACACCTTACTAGCTTCGCTTTCACCAACAATCTCATTAAATTTATTATCTTGTTCATCAACATCATCTACTACTATTAAATCTTTACTTGTTAAATGATTTAATATTGCCACATCACCATCTACTACATTCACAGGCAAAAAATCTACCCTATCTAGTTTGTCCGTTAATTGTTTGTTTTCCTGGTCATATGCCCAAATACCCTCAACCTTTTCATAATCAACCTCTATTTTTATTGGCTCTTCATAGTTGGGGGGGAACACATTTACCACACCTCCAGACCTTCTGTACTCCCCTTTATTTAACATAGTGTCAGCACTCGGCTGATACCCCATCTGAATCAATTGATTAAACAATTCTACAATATGGACATCCTGACCACTTGTTACAACAACCCCCTGTTCCACAAGATTTTGATAGGTTGGTAATGTCAGGTGGGCATCTTTATGATTTAATAAGTAAACCTTCGGTTTTTCATCATGTAAACCAATAATTGTTTCTGTAATACGATAATCATCCTGATTACCTTCCAATAAAGAGTCCAGACCCACAATTGGGTCATCAGCCCAAAAGGGTAAATTGTTTTTTAGCTCATATATATCTTTATTGTCATTCACAATCCAAAAAATATTTCTAAAACTATTCCTACTCACATAATCACTAATCACATAACTTTTAGCACTAATACTACCAACACCAGAAAGAACCAGTGCATCTTCTTTTACACAAGCATCAAAAATATTACTATGAATTTTTTTGGGAAAATAAGAATAAATATTCATTACTAAGAAGTCTCAGGTCTCAAGTCTTAAGTCTTAAGTGTTTAACATAAAACTTATATACTTGGTTATAAAAAATTTAAATCTTAAGTGGCATAATAATGTGTATATAGTCATCTTTACCACTGGGTCGTACAATGGCCGGCATTGTTTTTTCTCCTAATTCAAAAACCACACTATCAGTACCGATATTAGAAAGTACATCTAGTGTAAATTGTGAGTTCAGAGCAATCTCTCCCTCGCCTCCTGTGGTCTTTGTTTTTATCTCAATTTCACCAACACCATATTGCGTAGTGTCTGTTGTTATATTTAGCCCACCTGATGAAACCTTAAATAAAACTTTATTATTATTTTCTTTAGCAAAAAGATTTATTCGCTTTAAAACCAAGCTTAATTCAGAAACACTAAGATCAGCTTTAATACTAGTATTTTGTGGTATAACTTGTTGATAATTGGGGAATTGACCCTCAATCAATCGGGATGTTATTTTGATTTTATCAATACTAAAAAATATTTGATTTTTAGATACAACCACTTTTATATCTGTGTCATCTTTAGAAAATCCTAAAATTGCCCCCAGTTCTAAAATTGTTTTACTCGGAACAATGCAAGATATATCACCTGATACATCTCGTGCCTTTAGTGTTTTTTCAGCAAGGCGGTAACTATCGGTCGCGACCATTTTTAGCTCATTATTATTAATAGAAAAATAAACACCTGTTAATATTGGTCGTGTTGTGTTTAGTGCAGCGGCAAAGGCAACCTGATTAATTGCAACACCTAAGTCTTTATTGGAAATTGTAAACCCGCCGTCTTTTTCAACCGTTGGAATAGATGGGAACTCTGTTGATGCTATGCCTTTAATTTTTGTTTTTGAGTCATCTGTTTTAATTAAAACACTATCTCCGTCTTCTACATTTATGTCTACATTTTCATCTTTTAAATAACCAATATAATTTGTTAATAACTTGGATGGAATTGTAATTTCTCCTTCATTTTTAACATCAGCATCAATCCAATAATTAATGGCAATTTCTAAGTTGGTCGTTGTAAAATACAATTTTTTACCTTCAGCTTTAACCAACACATTATTCAAAACAGGTAGTGTATTGTTTGTACTTACCGCTTTATTGGTAATGCTTAAGGCGCTGGCTAAATCTTTTTGTGAACAAGTTAAACGCATTGTCTATATTAAGTTAGACAAAAAACAAAATGAGTTTTTTGAAAGATTTTTTATAACATATATATTTTATTGTTTTTTTTCTCTGAATGCAACCACTTTTTTTCTTTTATTGTTTATGGGTTTTGAACATTGTTTTATTAATCTAATATATTTTTATTTTAATATATATTTAACTAGTAGAAGTATTAGGGTATTGATAAAAAAGGAATAAGTTGGTTAGTATTGTTTGTAAGTGTTTTTGGCTTTATTCGGCTCTGAATCCTGTTTTTGAATATTAATTTTATTCATATAAATAGTGTATTGTTTGTCTAAGATAAGCCAGATTAGTCACATTTTTAAATTTATTTTAATATATCAAAGCAAGACGCACTGTCGAATTAATAAATAATGATGAATAATAAATAAATAATAAATGAAGCTTTGTCCAACATTAAGCCAAATAAGCCGGATAAAAAAATTAGACAACAAAATAGACAAAAATGTGTATAAAATGTGTATAACTTGTGGATAAGATGTTAACAAAAAAATAAAAACCGCATTAGTATAACAATACTAAAAAAGCGCTTAAATAAAACATAATTACTTATACATGTGTATAACCAATATAACTTTTTATAAACATATACACATAGTTATGAACAGTGACAGATTTAAAATTGTATATGTTGAAAAACAGACAAAACCCAGGCGGTTCTACATTCTGTTGGCATAAATTACATACCTTTTGGCTACACTATTAGGTGGCCAACATGTATATAAAGCCATTTCTTCATATCCATAATCTTTCAAAACTGTATTTAACCTGCTGGCCGGTAGAACCTCATGATTATTTACATTATAAATATAGCCCTTTTCTTTATAATTAATATAAATTTTATCCCCATTCTGTAATTGATTAATTTGTTTTAGTACTTGTTTGTACGATGAGTTATCCCAGTTATACCCGGATGAATGGCCAAAAATTACCATTTTTTTACCGCTCCCGGGAGGATTCAGATAATGCCCCAATCCATTTTTAAGCGCAGATAAAGCCTTATTAGAATCATAAAGATCTGCAAATGAAACATTTAAATTGATTATATTTAATTTTGGTATGGTGATCGTGTATTCATTTGATTTCACATTGCTGGTCGATGGAAATTCACTTAGACCACTGCTTTTAATGGTTTGTAATCTGTAAATAATTTCAGCAAATTCACCGCGCGTCATCAGTTGGGCAGGGTGATAGAATTTCGATCGATTTATTAGATTCTTACCATATGCATAAGAAAAATATCTTGCGAACCAATCTTCACTTTTTACATATATTAAAGAATTGTTTTGAAATCTAATGCGCCTAGTATCTACACCATATCCTTCTAATATAATCTTCAACCCCTCCGCAAAATTAATTGTGTTATTTGGCCTAAATGTCCCATCTGGATAACCGCCAACTATATTATTTATCTTCGCGGTACAAACATATTTAGGGTACCATGCATTTTGGTTCGGAACGTCGGAGAAGAACACATAAGCCCAGCTTGGTTGTGTATACTCCGATATACAACCATCAATTACACTACTGTTGTATTGCGCCGCTGTTAACACCTTAACGGCCTCTGCGCGACTAATGGTTTTTGAAGGCTTGAATCCTCCATCATTATAACCCCTTATTATACCCCTACTAGAGAGTGTGGATATAGCAGTGTTATGTTTATGGTAACTGGGTACATCGGAGAACGGTACCGCCATGGCAGTATTTAAAGGTATATATACACCCAGTAAAAGTAAGCCAAATTTTTTCACAACAGAAATAAACTCCATACATAATTAATATAGGGTTACAATTTTACACATTCTACAGAATTTGTCAACCAAATTTATTATGCCGCACTTACTTCATCGATTTCTTCTATGTCATCAAGGTCTAATTCAATTTCGCCACCCTCTTCATCATCTCCTTCTGGGTGTTCTGACGGTAGGCTTTTTAACACATTACCACCAATCGCCTTAAGATCTTCGGTCATCCCCGTGGCCCATTCTGTGACCCTGCGTCGTTCAGCCGGTGTGAGTATCTGTCTGTTGCCAAGACCATGAAGATAAGCCACCACCCTATTTCTATCCTCCAGCAATTCATTTATTTTTGCTTCAGCTGCCTCATCATTGTCTTTGCCGATCGCATCCGATGCATTTAATTGTTTTTTTCTAAGCACCCATCCTGTCCCCTTGGCAGAAAAATAAAACATTGAGAAAAAAGACACCCAAAAAACAACACTATCGCCAAACGCAGCCATTTTATTAAGCATGCTCCCGGTTTCATTTAAGCTGTCTTGTAGGGCTTTTTTTGGTTGTGTAACCTGCTTAATTTTTTTATAGCCTCTCCGAGCTTTATCAACCGCCCTACTCCACAAGCCACCCTCCTGCTCCATTTCAGCCGGTACCCTCTCCACATTTTCAACATTGGGTTTGTAACCAATAGCATTCTGATAAATATGTTGCGCTATATTGCCACCAGCAAGTCCAACACCACCACCTATGGCTGTAATTATTAAAATATTTTTGATTGTTCTCCTTGTGTCATAAGAAAGACGCTCATACATAGTATTCTGTCTTATTTTAAGAGGTGCCCTTTCCGTGGGTACATCCGACAGAGGTTTTTCAAATCTTTTTTGTAATTCTTTTGCCTCTTCTAAAAGCGTACGGCAGTTATCTTTTGTAAAACCGTCGGGTATCCGTTCAGGGTTAGCAATCACATCTTCAAGCCTTTCTATAGCGAGTTTTAGATTATTTTCGTCCTCCGACAGCTGCTCCATAATGGTTTTTTGACCTTCTGGTCTCTGCCCATTGTTATTGGGTGTTTTTGGCGGTTTCATAATTTCTATTTTTATATTATCTTTTAATTATAACATATGTAGCACAAAAAAGCAATGAAGTATTTGACAAATTACTAGTGTCCAATAAAACTTTCTTTGGACAGCAGGGATAAATTGTTAAAAAATTTGACATAATATAAAATATATAATATAATTATGCCTATTTTAAATATCAAAAAATGGCAAATATTGATCGCAGAAAAGCACTGTTGCTAGGAGGGGCTGGTGTTGGGATGGCAGCAGTTGCTGCAGAAGAACTTCAATGGGGCTTAATAAGAAATTTTATTGCAAGTCTGATGTCAGAAGAAGGGCATAGGCCTTTTGAACTTAATGAAAGTTTAATGGAGGAGCTACGTCCTTTTACTACAGCAAAAATGCAGCCGGCCCAAACCGAAGATCGTGCCTATCGCTATTTTGTGCGTCATGCTAAGGAATTTTATCCAACAACTCTTGATGTAGAAAAGACGGCTCGTCTTATAGCTTCTTTTTATCCAGAAGTATGGCCTGAAATGGATTATCCCAATAGACGACTTGCACATTGGCTTACTCAGAAATTAAATAAATCAAAAGTTTTGGATCAGCTCAAAGATCTAAGGGAAAAAAATAGGCAAAGAAAGAAAAAATCCCATCTTGTTCTATTGCCCCAAATACATGAACAATCAGAAGAAATGGCAAATTCTGAATTAATTAATAGAATTTATCAAGATACGATTAATGCTTCTGCCAGAAATATTACCGGCATTCTACAGGTATTAAATAGATATAAACCAAAGATAGGTGTAGAAGGGCATCCTTCTGAAATTGAATTAGACGAAGAGGCAGTAATAGCATTGGCCAGTAAAAATAACCCAGATGATCCGAAAGAAATGGCAAGAGTAAGACGCTACATTGCATCAGAAAAAAAGATGCGGCCATGGCTATACGACGCAGATTATCAGACCTGTGGTATTGAACAAACTTTTCTTAAAACAGCCCTTCACACATTTGATCTTTTATGCGAAGAAAAAATTAAATGTTATCCTCCTTTTCATAGGATGATTTCTATTTTATTTTCCGTATTAATCCGTGAGCAATTTGCTATTGAAACAATACTACAAAGATTGGATGATGATGAGCTAGGGGTGATTACAATTGGCATTAGCCATATACCGTCTATGCAACAATATATGAGAGATGTGCATCCCAATGTACAAACAAGGACTATAGTTCCAAAATTTCAATAGTAAAAAGATTATCCCATCCTGCTATGTACAATATCAACATATCTCCTGTTACCTGTTAAAAGTGCTTCGGTAGGTAATTGTGAACGGAATAGGTCAATCTGTTCTTGGCCCACTCCATCCAGCCTGCTCAATAATTCAATAAAGTCAGGTTGATCTGGCAGGTCAGCTTGATGTTGTGTATTTTTTGCTAGCATATTTACATTATTTCCTCTTACCCACATCCACCGCCTTCTTATTAACCACACTCTTTAGTTTTTGCTCCAGTAATACCATTTTATTATTTGGAACATCTTTATCAATTAGTACATTAGCACCTACAAATACATTGCTGCCAATTTTGACACCTGGATTTGTACTCGAATTAATACCAAATCGCGCACCAGCACCTATAATCGCACCCAATTTATTAGTATAGCTATTTGTTTTTTTGCCCTTTACGCAAACCTGGATATCCTCTTCATCAAACCTCAGGTTCCCCAAAACAGTCCCGGCACCAAACGACACATTGCTATCTATAATACTGTCACCTATATAATTAGTATGCATCCATACGTCATGATTTAGATAGCTTCTTGCCACCTCCGTTGCAAACCCAACAACACAGTTCTTACCGATCATACTATTGCGAACGAGCGCATTGTTGGCGACAATACATCCTTCACCAATATATGCAGGGCCGTGAATTACAGCATTCTCAAATACTCTTACACTAGGACCAATAAATACATTCCCCCTTATGGTCGCTGATTTACTCACCTTGGCGGTTCTATGGATTCTGTGCTCATCTTTGTTTAAAAAGTATTCCATTACCTTTAATATATGCCATGGGTATTTAATTGGCTGCCAGAATCCATGATATTTAAATGCGGTGATTTTTGCTTTACCTTTTTTGATGTATTTATCCAAAGCCTTTTCATATCTATTGTCAGCTTTACCTTTTTGTTTAGCTAAATAAGATTTGAAAGCAGGAAAATCATTATATATATGGAGTACCATATTAACCATATTGCTCGGCTCTTTCCCTTCTTTTGGTTTTTCTATTATATCGGTAATGTACTTTTTTTTGTCTATTTTTAAATATCCACCCGGGAAGTAGTGGTCAACTTTTTTGCCGACGATTAACCCGTCTACCGACTTTTTTGAAGCCTCTACAGCTTTTTCAAATAATTCATAATCAAATACATCATTTGTACTCACTACCATTATATTTTTGTGTTTAACTGCCTTGGCTCCCGCAAGAACTCCGCCAGCCATCCCCTCTTCTAGTTTTTTCTGCTCCACTACCAGGACATTTTTATATTTTTTTAGAATATTTTTGAGGGCGTCTAAATTATATTTATTGCCTACCACAACAATATCGCGCATTTTTGCTTTTTTAAGCGCGGCAATACGATGTTCAATAAGAGGTTTGCCACAAAACTCCAACAAATTTTTATCTTGAATAGGATCCAGACGTGTACTTTGGCCTGCAGCTAGTAATATTACTTGCATGGTGCTTTTGGTTAGATGCTATGCTTTATTGTAGCATATGAATAATTTTTAGTTTTTATTTTTTAATTTTTAGTCTGGATGTACTGTAAATTTTTGCAAAAATTCGTATCAATTCATCCACTTCTTTTAATAATATTTTCTCAGACTCGATCGTCTCGGGGATAGCTTCGAAAAGCATTTTCAGCCAGAATTCAGTTTCCTTGGCCTCCTTCTTGGCTATTGCAATTTTATGGATAAAATCTTTTGTCGACTCAGCCCCATTCGCTTCTCGATAGTTTGCACCGATGCTTGTTCCGGACCTTAATAATTGGCTTAGGATGTTTTTATTATAAAAAGTTAATTTCGTACTTTTAACAAATTTTATAATCATAATGCCAAATTGCTCAGTCCGTTTTTCCAGAAAATATTGTTTATTATATTTGTTTTGATAGGATGAATTATTGTTTACAGTTACGTCTGTCATGCTAAATAAAAATTAAAAAATAAAAACTAAAAACTAAAGGAAACATTCCCCTCAACCATAGTCTGATAAATTGTTCTATCACCCAACTTCCCCATAGTTTCCGCATGCGGATGGCCGAATTTATTATCTTGTCCTGCAGATACGATTGCTGTGTGTGGATCCACTGCCCTTAAAAATACATCAGACGTCGCAGTTTTACTACCATGATGGCCGAGCTTTAAAATATCTGCAGATACATCTTGGCCAGACAAAAGAATTTCCCGCTCCTCCTCTATTTCCGCATCACCGGTTAGCATTGCAAGAGTACTCCATCCATCCGATGTACGACGCAGCAGACGAGCAACAATTGAAGTATTATTTTTGTTATATACGCTCTGCCCGACTAGGCTTTGGCCTTTAAGTGGATAAAGAATGTCGAGATATACATTTGATCCGATTTGCAGATCCTGGTGATTATCAATAAAAACGATTTCAATATTTTTCTTTTTAATCGTATCCAAAAAAGCGAGATAAACAGGGTCTTTCGATATAACACCCGTCAGAATCACTTTTTTTACCTGATATTTCTGCATTACATCTAAAATACCCCCATAATGATCGCGATGTGGATGCGTCAAAATAAAGATATCAATTGTCTTGTCAAAAAAGGTGAGCTGTCTGCTTATTTGATCCACAACCATGCTATCCGGACCGGCATCAATAAGTATATTATGATATTGAGGGGTTTGTATCAAAATCGCATCCCCCTGCCCTACGTCCAAAAAACTGATTTTTAGTGGCTGATAGATATCAAATAGCTGAACTATGGTCAATAAAAAAACTCCGATACAAATCATATGGAGTGTTACCCATTGTTTTTTTGTAAAAATTTGCATATCCGACCTTATTAAGATCGGGAGGGTATATTTATTGCACGGTAATTTCAGCCCCCCAAGCTTCTATCTGCCTTCTTATGGAATCAATTTTGTCAGGGGTAACATTAGTTATGTCGATCGCCATTCTATTATTTTCCTTGTCTACACCTGACCCGCTTATACCTGTTAACATTTCAATTAATCTGACACGGGTCTCTAATGTGTTGGGCAAATCATTAAACTGTATTATTAATGTGTTGGGCATGCTTTTTTAAATAAAGGGAATATTTATACTGCAAATTTTTAGAAATGTCAATCCCTATAGGTTGCCCAGTCTTATTAAATTTGTTATAATAATATGATAATTCCCATTGGAGATCCGATTGGGAACCCAATGGACGATCCAATTGGGCTTAATAATAATCATAAATATCATGAAGAAATTAATCATATCCATAGTTGCGGCGTTAGTATTCGCAGCTCAGCTTACCTTCGCTGCAGGTGAGCCGGAAAATGTCAAAAACTTAAAAGCTACGGCTGTAGATTCTACGTCAATTCAATTGGCATGGGATGCCGCTAAAGACGGCGCAGGAGCTGCTGTAAAAAACTATCGCGTTTATTATGGCACTACATCTGTTTTTAAGGCAGGCAAAGGTGAATATGATAGTAAAATAGATAGTACTGATAATAAAACTACATATACGGTTGCCAAACTTACAGCAGGCACTGCTTACTATTTTTCTGTAACAGCCCTTGATTCTAAGGGTATAGAAAGTGCAAGTTATAGCTATGAAGCAAGCGCAACAACCAAAGCAGTTGCCGGAAGTACAGTCAAGGATACAACCGCACCAACAGTTGCCAAGGTATCTGCAGCGGATAAAACACACGTAAAAGTAGTATTTAGCGAAGCGGTTGCACTCCCTGCGCTTATTCCAGAGACAGCATTTTCTATAAAACAGCAGGTTGATTCCACAAAAACATTAGCAGTTAAAAGTGCAAAACTAGATGTATTAGATACTTCTAAAAAAACAGTTGTATTAGAAACTGCAGAACAGACAGCAAGTGTTAACTATATTGTTACAGCTGGTGTAACCGTTAAAGATGTTGCTGGCAATCCAATGGTTAGTGGCAGTACAGATTCGGGTCTTTTCTTAGGTTCCGCAAAGGCAGCTGCAGCAGCAACTACATCAGCCACTACAAGCAGCACTACTACAACCACTACAGCAGCCACAACCTCAACAGGAGATTGTGTAAAAGATATGACTTGTTTCCTAAATTATTTAAAAACATGTTCAGTGGGTAAAGTTTTACAAGAAGACACTGGCAAAAAATATCAGTATAAAGTCGAGGTCGTTGGCGTTGATACGGTAACCAGCAGCAATTGTTCGGTAAAATATACAGCCAATGTACATCCGGACATTCTATATGCAACAACATATATGACGTGTCAGGTTCCAAAAGGTGCATATTCTTCCGTAGCAGCTTACGAAACAGTATTTGATGTGAAAAAATGTACTGGTAATTTAACTAAAGGATACAAATCAATTACAGCAGCTAAAGACACTACTCCTCCAGAAAACATTACTAATTTATTAGCATCTTACAAGAAGAAATTAAAGAAATTTATAGTATCTCTTAGTTGGACAGCAAGCCTGAATACAGCAAAAGATTTAGCTGACCAAATGTTATATCAGAGCTTAAATCGAGGTAAGACATATGATACTGGTAAATCTTTGGGTGCATTAGCAACTAAAACTGACGTAACAAATCTTGATGGAGGCAAGGAATATACATTCAAAGTGACTACAAAGGATACATCCGGCAACGAAAGTACTGGTGTAGTAAAATCAATCCGCCTACCTCAAACAGGTGTGGGCGTTGGTTTACTTTTGCTTGGTAGTATGTATGGTGCACATAGGGTTATGAGGAGGAAAAAGGATTAGAAAGTGGCGAATCGTCACCAGAATTGAACAGACATGACAGAAAGGCTCTGCAGAAATGTGGGGTCTTTTTTGTTTTGGGTTCATTGGTTTGTTGTGTAATAATGTAGGGGGCGCAGATCTGCGTCCCCTACCAAATATATACAAAAAAATAACCCAAAATAAAAATATCATGCCAAAACAAAAAAAAGTAACAAAATCCAAAGTTCTTAACAGAGAAACCACAGTCGTTTTAATGGAAGAGAAAAAATGGTACAAGCCATCTACAAAAGTCATTAAAAAAGCTATAATCAAAGACTGGAAAAAAGTCCACGCTGCAGCCAAACGTAACCCGATCAAATATTGGGAAGAGGCAGCGCGTGAACTGGAATGGTATAGGGAATGGAAAATTCCTTTTAAAGAAGCTAAAAAGAATTTTTTCCAATGGTTCTTAGGCGCCAAATGCAACATCGTCCACAATTGTCTGGATCGCCATATGGGAACTCCAACAGAAAAAAGGACAGCAATTATTTGGGAAAATGACAAAGGCGACCATTGTAAAATGACCTACAAAGAGCTCAATAAATCTGTTTGCAAAATGGCCAATGGTCTTAAATCTCTCGGCGTTAGAAAGGGCGACGTAGTCGCGATTTATATTCAAAATACTCCGGAAGCAGCCATTTCTATGTTGGCTTGTGCAAAAATTGGCGCAGTCCACTCCGTCGTTTATGCCGGCTTTTCTGCACATGCCTTAAAAGATCGAATTGATGATGGGAAAGCAAAGGTTTTAATAACATCCGATGTCGGCTACCGTGCTGGCAAAACAATCGACATGTATTCTTTGTGTGCAGATGCTGTTAAAGGTTCAAAAACCATCAAAAAAATGATTGTAGTTAAGCGTAAGCCATCCAGTAAAAAGAAAAATAAACGCCGGGATGTCTGGTTTGGTGAATTAATGCGCAAGCAGTCTGCAAAATGTGAAACAGAAGTAATGAGTTCGGAAGATCCTCTGTTTATTTTGTATACATCCGGCACTACATCAAAACCAAAAGGCGTGGTTCATGTGCATGGCGGTTATATGGTTGGTGTTAATCGGACATTCAGATGGGTAATGGACGTAAAAGATGATGATATTTATTGGTGCACTGCGGATCCCGGATGGATAACTGGTCATAGTTATATAGTCTACGCACCTTTGATGTCCGGCATTACTACTTTAATGTTTGAAGGTGCACCAAATTACCCAAAGCCGGATAAATTATGGCGTGTTGTTAAAAAACACAAAGTCACAATTTTTTATACTGCCCCAACCCTCATACGCGCACTTATGGGCTATGGTGACAAGTGGGTTAAAAAACACAATATGCCATCACTCCGATTACTCGGATCAGTCGGCGAACCTATTAATCCGGAGGCGTGGCGGTGGTATTGGAAAGTTGTAGGAAGAAAAAAATGCCCCATCATGGATACCTGGTGGCAAACTGAGACTGGCATGTTTATAATTACCCCCCTTCCATCTATGCCACTCAAGGCTGGCTCTGCCACATTACCATTTCCGGGGATAATCGCTGATGTCGTTGACAAAAAGGGCAAATCCGTCAAAGTTGGCGAAGGCGGTTATTTGATTATTAAAAACCAATGGCCATCTATGCTGCGTACAGTATTTAAAAACCCAAAACGTTACATCGAAACATACTGGAAGGACGTTCCTGGTTCATATTTTACAGGGGATCTAGCCCGTAAAGACAAAGACGGATATTTTTGGGTACAAGGAAGGTGCGATGATGTCCTTTCCATTGCCGGCCATCGTATTAGTAATGCTGAAATTGAGAGTGCAATTGTATCCCATAAAGCAGCCGCCGAAGCCGCAGTTATTGGCAAACCACATCCTGTAAAAGGTGAATCTGCAAAGGCTTTTGTAATACTAAAAAGGGGCATAAAACCATCTGATAAATTAATTGTGGAACTCAAAAAACAAATCCGCAAAGAGCTCGGTCCAATTGCTGTTACGGATGAAATTGAATTCGTTAAAAAATTACCAAAAACCCGTAGCGGTAAAATCATGAGGCGAGTTCTAAAAGCAAAAGAGCTTGGCAAGGAGTTGGGTGACACTAGCGCGTTGGCGGATTAATCTCGTGTTAGTCTTTTTACTGCCTCATCAATCATTCTCTGTCTGGTGGGCTCATCAAATGATTCATCTGCCGAGAGTTCTTTATCCTCCTGCATCTGCCTTAGATCCTCTTCCAATCCCTCCAAACCTCTTTCTCTAAGAATTGTTGTTGCCTCTCTAAAATCTTTAGGTATATCATTCCAATTTTCCGCTATTTTATCACATAGGGCAAGAGCTCTCATGGCCTGTTCTTCACTCAAACAATATTGTTCTACTGCGAATAAGATGTCGGCCATAACCCCAATTTCATTAAAATCACCTCCATTATTTTTAAGTTGTCTATATTTTTGTTCCATCTGTGCACGGAATTTAGCACCAACGTTTTCCAGTGCCTGTAGAAAATGAATATTGCACATAACATCCATAATCCCCAATACCGAGCCACCATATTGCTGGTCAATATCAGTTCCCTCAGGTACGTGTTCGAAAAAAGCATCTATCATCGTATCCATTTGGTCTGATGGCATGGGTGGTTGTAATTTTGCAAATAGATTAGAAATATCCGATCTAATTTCTGTAGCTATCAGTTTTTCATCATTCTTATGGTATCCAGAGACTTCAGAAAAACAATATTTGCCCATTAAAGCATCTGCAAAGCTTTCCTCAGTCCATTTTGGTTGTTTTTGTATCGTAGACATTTTATATATAAATTATTAAATAAATTTGGCAATAACTATAACATATTTTTAAAAAAATAGCAAGCATAAAAAATTAACTCGATTTAACACGAAAATACTTTTTATCAAAGGCTTGGTAAAGAATTAGGCGATACTAGCGCTCTTGCTGACTAGTTTTATCTATATTATCCAATGCTCCATTTACCATCTTTTCAATCACAGGTCGTATTTTTTCAACAAATTCTTCGACATCCTCCGGAGGCATATTTTTTTCACTGTGGCATGTGACACATAATCCTATCGTAGAGTATATAGATTCTTTTGCATCCTCCAGTACACCAGTAGTAATGGTACCCCTAGATATAACTTTGCCAACCTTAGAATGGGCATGTGTACATTCAGCATCACTTCTTATTTGTAGAATTAATTGTTTTAGATCTGCCTCTTTATCCATTAGTGCTTTTGCTACACAATCCACTTCTTCCCACTCCGTTCCACGTACTGGCGTTTCTCCAAAGATTCCAGACTTAGAAACCACAGCAGGTGGCCACTTAACATCAAAGCTTATAATAGAACCATCCTCATTTGAAACATCTATTTCTATATCTCTTTCTGCAGCTTCAGACATAATTTTATTTGTTAAAGGAGGTTAATATAAATGCTCATTTATTTTTAGTCAATTAAAAAGCTAATTCGTAATTCGTCTCTCGCCCGCCCGGATGACCGGGTCGGACGGGTAATTCGTAATTAAAAATTATAGCCCAATTTCGTCAGATATTTCTTTCATTGCTTCAAGAGCTATTTCAAAGAATTCACCAAGCTCCAATCCACATTTCTCAACTTCGCGGATAACATCACGATTTACCTTGGCGGCAAAAGACTTGTCTTTAAATTTCTTTTTAATAGATTTGACCTTAGCACCTTCAAGTTTTTTGTCCGGGCGCATTAGGGCATATGCGAATATTAACCCCGTAACAGTTTCGCCTGCAGCAAGTGCATGTTGAAATTTGGTAGTACGTTCTTTGTCTTTATATTCAGGAATTTCATCCATTCCATATCCGTGTGATGCGATAACCTCAATGAGTTCATCCGAAACACCTGCATTTTTTAAAATTTCGACAGATTTTACACAATGATTTTCAACATCTTCACATGTTTCCTCCCAATCAATGTCATGCAAAAGTCCAGCAATACCCCAAACTTCCTCATCTTCACCAAGTCGTTTTGCAAGAGCGCGCATTACAACTTCTGATTCGCGGCAGTGATTACGATTCATTGGATCTTTGATGTGTTTATCAAACAATTCTTTTGCCTGTTCATAAGTTATGCCGGCGGTTATGTTTTCGTTGTTGTTTTCGGGACGCAGGTCTGCGCCCCCTACAGGATGGTCCGATACCTTCCCACCCTTCGGTCTCATCAACGGAAACATAACAACGTCACGCAAATTATCCTGTTGGGTTAAAAGAGTTACAAGGCGGTCGATACCCATCCCCCATCCACTCATTGGTGGCATACCATGTTCCATAGCTTCCAAATATTCTTCATTCATACTCATTGCTTCTTCATCCCCGCCAGCCTTTGCCTTTGCCTGCCCCTCCAGCCTTTTCCTTTGGTCTGCCGGGTCAACAAGTTCGCTATATGCATTTATAACTTCCCATGTGTTTACTAAGAGCTGGAATGTATCGCATACTTTGTCACTTTCATCATTTCTTCTCGCAAGCGGTTTTGTGTCTGCTGGATGATGGATTACAAAACACGGCTGAATCAATTTTGGTCTACTTACCTTTTTGTATAAATGATCAACCAAATTTCCATAACCCATATTTTCAGCATCTTCTATTTCTATTTCTTTTTCTTTTATAGCTTTTAAAAGATCTTTTTCGTTGTCATATTCCAGAATATCGATTCCGCAGTCTTCTTTTATCATTTCCCGATAATCCCTGCGTGGCCATGGAGTTTTAAAATCAATTTCAGCCTCTTTGCCTTCCTGATCTTTAATCATAACTTTCGTTGTGCCCATTACCTCTTTCATCAAATATTCAAACATTTCTTCGGTAAACTTCATATTATCTTCAAAGTTCCAATATGCAGCATAGTGCTCGATCATTGTAAACTCTTGTAAGTGGCTTGGGTCCATGCCTTCGTTACGGAAACATCTTGCAACTTCAAAAGTTTTTTCAAAACCACCCACAACCGCTGTTTTTTGCCACAACTCCCCTGCTGCTATGCGTAAATAAACATCAATATCCAATGCATTATGATGTGTCGAGAAAGGTTTAGCCGCAGCACCGGATGAAATATTTTCAAGAACAGGCGTTTCAATTTCAGTAAACCCCTTACTCCAATAAAATTCACGTAATTTACGAACGACTTTTGATCGGAATTCAAATCGCGCACGCGCTTCTTTGCTCATCACCAAATCAAGATGCCTTTGGCGATATTTTGTTTCTTGGTCTTGAAGCCCGTGCCATTTTTCTGGCAATGGACGGATCGCTTTACCCAAAAAAACCAAATCACTAACCAGCAAAGTTGTTTCACCATGTTTGGTTTTAAAAAGCTCACCAGTTACACCAATAAAATCCCCAATGTCCAAAAGTTTCATGAGTTTTTCCTGTTTTTCATCCAAAACACCTTTCATCAGGCAGATTTGGATTTTACCTTTATCATCTTGAAGATGTGCGAAATTAAGTTTCCCAAAATCACGAAAAGACATCATTCGTCCACATAACGTGACATCATTTTTATTGTCTTTTTGAATTTCTTCAACGTCGCGTAATTTTTCTTGGCCAAGCTTCAATGCCTCATCAGAATAATGCGTACGTTCAAACCGTGCTGGGTAGGGGTTGATACCAAGTGCACGAATTTTTTCGATCTTATCAAATCTTTCTTTTGATATTCTATCCATATTAAATAATTAATATTTAAAAAACATTTATCATTGTTAATTGTTAAATGTTAAATGTCAAATGTGTATGAGTATTGTAGCGGAAATAATTTAATTTTTAAATCCAATACTTCATTAACCAGCTGATGCAACAGCTATTACAGCTTCATCAGGTACGATTATATATTTTTTATATTCGCGTGTTAGTGCAGCCACTACTTCTTTGCGTACTCCCCGCATACTACCGTGTAATAATTCATATATATGATTCTTTTTGTCGGTCATAAGGAGGATGCTAACACGAGTGGGGTGTTTTTCTAATTCCGCGACAGCCTTACGTCTAGCTTCAATAAAATCGTCACTTGTATCGTGAAACTCATAACCACCACCCCAACCATATGCAACCACTTCAAATCTTTTGCCAAAATAATCTTTAGCCATAATTTGTTTTTTTAAGGCAGTGTATTTTGTGTCATATAATTAGGAATGTCAAGTATCAATCATTAGAAACTAAAGTGGTGAAGCGGTGTATACGCGAAGCTTCAGCCACCCTCCTCAGTCTACTTCATGAACTTACCGAGAAGATATAAAGGGAGGATTGATATCAGGCTATATCTGTCCGCGCCGAGGCCGGGAAGGTTCTCACAGGCCAATTCTGGCGGGAACTTGCCGCCGACAGCCTCAGGCGTCACGCAGAGCTTGGGTTTGCGCCCATCGACCTCCAGCCTGACACCGTTCTCTACCTGATAGATCTTGTCCCCTACCTTTTTGAGGGTGATCTTGGAGGTTGAGAGCCTTATCTGACCATTCGCCATAGCCTCGAGTGCCGAAGGTGTGAAGACATCGACCTTCACCTTGTCGTTGAATCCCGACATCGCTCCGTTGGGAATGTGGAATTCGTACTTCGACGCAATCTTCATGAAAGCATCTACGAACTCTTCCTCCGTGAGCGTCTTCATGGGCTTTGCTTTCGGCTTCTTCACCGCCACTGCCCTTGGGCTGGGCGTGGGTTCGGGGTTTTTTGATACCGTTATCACTGCGGGCTGGGGCTCCTGCACCTGCACCTGGGGCGCAGCACAGGAAGCCATCAGCATCGTGATGATGAGTAATCTTTTCATCTGTTTGTTACCTTTTCTTTCCGGGCACAAGGCCCGTAGTATGCGTATACACCGCTTCCACTTTAATCTCTAATTTAAAGAACAGATTGTAGAGTGTTATATTAAGTAATAATCTTATTTATGTCAAAAAGTGTTGTCGAAATCGACAACATCCTTGATTTTATTAAATATAGCAAATTCGTAATAGTAATAAAAACGATATTGTGTCAGTCCGTTGCCAAAATTTTCTCTAAATCATAATCCTCCGGATGTGGCACAATTTTGCCTATTTCTTTATAATTTTCCGGCTTTACATAATGCAAATTGGAAAAAGCTAATTTATAATCCTGAGCATCCACATCTACAAGTCTTGTTTTGATTTTGCCGGTTTTTCTATCTTCAATGTCTCTTAGATATAATGGCGAAATTTCTCCATTAGCTTTTGCTATCACAATACAGCCTGTGCGTCCTTCATCATACAGCTTTTTAACCCCCATACCCAGCATGGTGCAGTAATTCATATCAAAGGCAATAGGGCTGCAAGCACGTGTTTCATAGCCTAGTTCAACAGGGCGGCTTTTAACCTTTATTCCTATCTCTTTTAATTTTTTCTGTAATAGTACGTTAAAGATATGCGATTTAGACACTGTTCCAAGCTCGGGATGGCCATGTTCATCGAATGTAAGATTAATTCCGCAATTAGCAATTTCTGAATCACTCATAAAATGGAAGACTCCTTCACTTATAATTATGGCGCCATGATCTAGCCCATACATCTTTCGTTTTAAAATCGAAGAAATCATCATATGAATGATTTTGTCGAAAGTGATTTTTTTGCCCTTAAACATTTCTGGAATAATTACCATTGGGTAATGACATGCTGTGCCTATACCAAAGGCAAGATGTCCTGCCTCTCTGCCCATAGCTGCAACCACAAACCAATTTCCACTACTTCTGGCATCCTCATAAATAGTTTGTGCTATACGAGACCCCTCATTTTTTGCTGTTTCATAACCGAATGTAGGCAACCTATCCGGAAGTGGTAAATCATTATCAATTGTTTTTGGAACATGAATATTTTGAATATCTACTTTTTGCGTTTTTAAATATTTTGTCAGCCGATTGGCCGTTGAAGCAGTATCGTCACCACCTATTGTAACTAAAAGTTTTACATTATTTTTAGTAAAAAATTCCGTACTGAATTCAGAATCTTTAGGTTTATAACGGCTCATAGTAAGAACACTGCCTCCTCTATCATAAATATAATCTGCAAGCTCAAAATCAAATTCAACGATTTTTGGTTTACCGGAAAAAATTGTCTTGGTGCCTTCGTTTAGCCCAATAACCCGCCATCCTTCATTTAAAAAAGATTTAGCAAGAGAGCTGATTACGGAATTGATCCCTGCGGCTGGTCCACCGCTACATAAAATTGCGACTGTGTTTTTTTCTTTCATGATTTCGGGTTGTGGCTAGGGTTGTGGATAGGGTTGTGGCTACCATTCTAGCCACTATTCTAGCCACCACTCGACCACTATTCGTTAATTGATTTAGATAAAAGCTCCATCATATCCACAAGCCTACAAGCATACCCCCACTCATTATCGTACCAGGTAATTAGCTTAACATAGCGGTCATCCAAAACCTTAGTTAATTGTGTGTCTATAATGCTGGAATGGGGATTGGTCTTGAAGTCAATTGATACCAATGGATCATCGCAGTAGTCAATAATAGGTTCATAGTATTCTTCTCTGCATTTTTTCCTAAAAAAATCATTAAGCTCATCTTCGCTTACACTATTTTCCAGATGAAGTACAATATCGCAAACTGAACTAGTCGCTATTGGTACTCTGTAAGCCATACCATCTAACTTTCCCTTTAGTGCAGGAATTATTTTTGCAGTAGCCTTAATAGCACCAGTAGTTGTTGGGATTACAGACTGAACAGCACTGCGGCATCGACGCAAATCTCTGCCAGAATTATCTAGAAGATTCTGAGAATGTGTAAATGAATGAATGGAAGAAACAGAGGCATTTAAAATACCCCATTTTTCATGCACTAGTTTAATAGGCGGAGCAATACAGTTGGTCGTACAACTTGCATTAGAAATTACTTTATATTCTGATTTTAAATCTTTTTCATTTACCCCAATAACGAAAGTTGGTGTGTCATCTTTCATTGGTGCAGAAACGAGAACTTTTTTTACACCACCTTCCAGATGTCGGCTGGCTATGTCGTAAGTTTTTGCTTTACCGGTACACTCCAAGACAATATCCACATCATAATCGCTCCATGGAATTTCACGTGCGTCTTTGATTGCAAAACAATGTACATTTTTACCATCCACTAGAATCCCTTCACCATTTTTCTTAACTTCATTTTTAATATTGCCATGCAGAGAGTCATATTTTAAAAGATGTGCCCGCATTTTTCTGTCTTCTGACCTAGCATTAATTGCAACCACTTCCATATCTGGACGGTTTAGGAGTATGCGATGGACAATACGTCCGATTCGGCCGTAGCCGTTTAGGCCTACTTTGATCATGTTTTAGAGGATTAAATTATATTTTTTACAAGTGCTGTCGTCCTTTCGTCCTTTAGTGCTTTCGTCCTAAAATAGGAGAGCACGACAGGACGATAGCACGATAGCACTAAGGCACTTATAAAAAGTGTTAGTGCAGCAACAAGCTAAGACAATGTATTTACGTTACCTAATACGTCAAGCTTATGCATCACCATATCCTGAATAGCAGTTCTTGCAGGCCCTAAGTACTTGCGTGGATCGAAATTAGAAGGATTGTCCTTTAGTGCCTTTCGGATAGTGCCGGTAAGAGCAAGTCTTAAGTCTGTATCAATATTCACTTTGCAAACTCCCATTTTGGCAGCCTTGCTGATCATATCTTCTGGTACACCTTTTGCACCTGGGATATCGCCACCATATTGATTACAGAGTTCTACAAATTCAGGAATTACAGTCGATGCCCCATGTAACACAAGTGGATACCCATCAGGTAATTTACTGCTAATTGTTTCGAGCCTTTCAAAATCTAACTGAGGATCCCCTGTAAATTTAAAAGCGCCATGACTGGTCCCGATCGCAATAGCTAATGAATCTACACCAGTTTTTTCTACGAACTCAGCTGCTTGATCCGGATCTGTATAAGAGCCTTCTCCTGCAGCAACCTTTACATCATCTTCAACACCCTCCAGTTTACCGAGCTCTGCCTCAACAACTACACCATGTTCATGGGCATAGTCGACGACCTGTTTGGTAAGCGCTATATTTCCTTCAAAATCATGATGTGAGCCATCTATCATTACAGATGTAAACCCGCCATCTACACATTGTTTACATATTTCAAAATCCGCCCCATGATCTAAATGCATTGCAATTGGAATTTCCGGACATTCCTCTACAGCAGCTTCGATCAACTTACGTAAATAAATCGGATTTGCATAATTACGAGCTCCTTTAGAAACCTGTAAAATTACAGCACATTTCTTATCCGCCACTCCGGCTATAATGCCCTGTATAAGCTCCATATTATTTACATTAAAAGCACCGATGGCATAACCGCCCTCGCATGCTTTTTTGAACATTTCAGTTGTTGTTACTAGCATAATCGTAATTTTAAATTTTAAGTTTTCAATTTTAAATTACAAAACCCACCACAAAATTAAAATTTGTTATTTATAATTTAAAATTTGTAATTTATCAAAGATTCATTTTTGGTTGATCATCATTTACTTCTTCTTTTTTTTCTTCAGGTTTTGCCTCTTCTGCAGGTTCCTCCTCCTTTTTTTCCTCAACAGGAGCTGCTTCAGGTGTAGGAGTTTCCTCAGTTTTCGGCTCCTCAGCAGGTTCTGCTGGCTTCTCCTCAGCGACAGGTTCCTCTTCCTTCTTTTCTTCTTCAGCCGGTGTTTCCTCTGCCTTTGGCTCTTCAGTCGGAGTCTCAGCCGGGGCTGTTTCCTCGGCAGGCTTCTCTTCTGCAGGAGCTTCAGCTGGTTTTTCTTCAGCTGGCGGAGCTTCTTCAGTCTTTGGCTCTTCAGCGGGAGGCTCAGCAGGAGCTTCAGGGGCAGGAGTTTCTTCTATAGGTTTTTCTTCCTCCTTCGGTTCCTCGGCTGATGCAGCAGGTTTTTCCTCAGCCGGTGGGGTCTCTTCAGCAGGTTTTTCCTCCACCTTTTCAGCAGAAGGAGTTTTTTCTGCTGGCTCCTTATCCTTATCAAAATCAACTTTTACATTTTCCTTTTCTTCTTCTTTCTCTATTTCAAAAAATTCTTCAGGCATAAATTTGGCCACTTGAGCTACAAATTTTGCAGGAATTTGTTGGACTTTAGTATTGTAATCCTTAACAACGCTATTATAAAAACGGCGTGCTGATTGTATCTTGTCTTCAGTATCAACTAGCTCATTTTGTAATTGTAAGAAATTTTCATTAGCCTTTAGATCAGGGTAGTTTTCCGCTACCGCAAATAAGGATTTTAAAGCGCCAGCAAGCATATTTTCTGCAGACCCCTGATCCTTAATATTGGTTGCGTTAATAGCGTTAGCCCTTGCCTCTGTTACCTTTGTGAATACTTGATCTTCATGAGACGCATAGCCTTTTACAGACTCAACTAAATTTGGTATTAAATTATACCTGCGCTTTAATTGAACATCTATGTCAGCCCAGGCTTCTTTGACCTGGTTGCGCATTTTTACCATACCGTTGTATGTCCAAAATATATACACAAAAATAGCTAGTATAATTGCAATGAATAGTGCCATATTATTTTTTGTTAATTATTAATAATTCCATATTAGAATTTGCAGTATTTAATTTACCAAAAAACCACCAAATAGACAACATAACTAACTGGCATATAAACAATAAGTCTACTTTTTATAATTTATCTGCTATATTTATTATAGAAATAATACTTAACATTTAAAATTATGGATCAAGTAAATTCACTACTATCAATAGTACCATTTGTACCATTTGTAATTGTTTTATTGGTTTTTGTTATTAAACAAATTAATGAATATGAAAGAGGAGTTATGTTTACATTGGGTAAGTTCAGTGGACTGAAAGATCCTGGCTGGCGCATAGTTATTCCTGTTTTTCAAAGAATGCACAAAGTAGACCTTCGTGTTAAGGCTGTAGATGTACCAGATCAGGATGCTATTACAAAAGACAATATTTCAATCCGTATTAACGCAGTAATTTATTATAAAGTAAGTGATGCTGGCAAGGCTATCATCCAAGTAGAACATTTTTCCTATGCAGTGAGTCAACTTGCTCAAACTACAATGCGTAATGCAGTTGGTGAAGTCACCTTAGATGAGCTTCTAAAGAATCGTGATGAAGTTGCTACTCGTATTTCTACTATCGTAGATAAGGCAACAGATCCATGGGGTATTAAAGTAGATACAGTAGAGTTGAAAGATATTGGATTGCCAGAAAATATGAAACGTACAATGGCTAAAGAGGCTGAAGCAGAACGTGAAAAACGAGCAGTCATAATAAAAGCGGAAGGAGAGGTCGCAGCTGCTGCGAATATGAGTAAAGCTGCAAATATGCTTCATGCAGCTCCAGGCGCATTGCATCTTAGAACCCTACAGTCTGTGAACGACTTATCATCGGATCAGTCCAATACAACCATCTGGATGCTACCTGTGGAAATTTTAAGGGCAATGGAAAAGGTAGGGGGTTATATGGAGAAGAAGAGTAAGACTCCTTAATTTCAGATCTCAGATCTCAGATTCACATTTAGCATTCTGATATTTTTCATTTATAAAGTGTTGTATTATTCATTGTCATCCTGAACTTGATGAAATGAAGGGTGTTATACCCTTTGTCATCCTGCCCCGATTCTATCGGGATCAGAATGACAAACAGAGGATTACTCCTTCTCTATATACAAAATGATAAATGCAGAAATGTAAGATGAAGAATCGAATCTGAAATCTGAAATATGTAAAAAGTTTTTGACTTTTCACAGTGGGTATGCTATTATTATCTGAATTATTTTTTAGATTTTTTAAAAATATGAGCACAACAACACAATATCCACTTGTAATTGCGAAAACAGCAAAAAATACAATAAAAACAGATATCAAGGTATCGGCTGAGGATATCGAAAAAGCATTACTGTCTGCAGTAAGAGGATCCGGCAGAGCTTATATTGCAAAAACAACCCTAATAACTGCCATAGTTGATAAAATTAAAGATAGGCTGGGTGGCCGCATAAGAAAAAACATTAGAAAATGTTTATCTAATAATGATGGTATAAATATGAATGAGTGGGGAATAGCAAAAGACTCAAGGCTTGCAAAAGCGATAATAAGAGCTGTTAATAAATATTTAAAGGATTAATCTATCTAAACTGATCAGAGCTTGTTTCTCGAATTTTATCTACCTTAAGATTCTCCACCTGCTCCCTAATCCCATCCTCCAATCTAACAGTAGGTTTGTAATCAAGTACTTCAGATATTTTTGTTATATCCGCATACTGGCCTTGTACATAATTTTCTTTTACAGGATTTTCAATATGTTCGGACTCAATGTCTTTGCCAAATGCATCATTTAGCGCATCAACAATCTCTTTAACAGCAGTTCCTTTACCAGTGCCAATATTAAATACATCTGCCCCCAGTTTTTTATCAGATTCAATAGCAAGCGTAAGTCCTTGTACTACATCGCGCACATTAGTAAAATCGCGAGTTTGTGTTCCGTCACCATAGATCACAGGTGCAAGGTTACGTGCCATATCCCAGCAGAATTGTGAAATCAAATTGGCATAAATGCCCTTAGCCTCTTCGTTGGGTCCATAAACACTCATAAAACGGAATCCGATTATATCCATTTCCGGATATACTTTGTTATAACATTGCGCACAATATTCGTAAGTTCGCTTTGTTACAGAATAATGGTTTATGGGCGTTACATGCTGATCCTCCAAAAGCGGTAACGGATTATTTCCATAAAGCGACGAAGTTGATGCATAAACTACCTTTTTAGTCCCATTTTTCCGTGCCCAATCAAGCACTGTCACGAACGATTGGATAGAGTTAACATATCCATCTACAAATCCATCATCCATGAACATCGGCGCTGATGATGTGCCTGCAAGATGTACTACGAAGTCAACTTTTCCGACCTTGTCTAAATCGTCTTTGCTGCATGCATCCCCCTTTATAAATTGGATGTCTGCGTCTAAATTGTTTTTATCACCTAAAAATAAATTATCTAAAGCAATAACTTTAAATTTATTTTTATTAATGTTGCAGAAGTTGGAGCCTATAAACCCGGCACCACCTGTTATTAAAACTGTTTGCATTTTTTATTGTTTAATTATGTATATTGGGTAGGGGACGCAGATCTGCGTCCCCTACATTATTACATAACAACAACATGAACCAAAACAATAAAAAACTTTGACATTCAAAATTATTCTTGTATTCTAGCGCGGCCCTTTAATTAAAAATATATGAAGAAAAGCCCCTCCAATAACGTAGTACCACCAACAGCTACAACAATAAGCATGCCCATTTCCCTCGCTTCGGCAGGTTTGGCACAACAAATAGCAAGTGAACTTGGCGGAGAATTATCCATTGTCGATTTGCATTTAAATATTACAACAGGTAAACCTGTTGAACTAGCCAATGGCACCAGAACGCATTTAGAGGGTTTATTGGAAGAAGGGTTTAATATAAAATTCCAATAAATTTACAAAATTATACAAAAGCCTACAACCTTATGATTAATCGTGTCTTTCGCCTACAATCAATACATAATGGAACATATCCAGCTTTTACTAATATCTTATCTACTTCATCCATAACTTCTTCTATTGGTCCTTTGGCGCCCTGTGTGCGACCAGGTGCTCTGAACCACCAGCTAATTCCTTTTAGGCCATCATTTTTAGGGTATATAGTAGCCACTTCCTCATCTTTTTCCCCATGTCTTACATAATATACATTTTCTTCTCCATCTCTACACTCCGTCCATGCACCCAAAGTACATGATAAATTCACATCTTCGGAATTCGCTTTATGTTGATCGGGTTTAGCAGAGAGGGGCATTTAGTAAGTGTCAAAGGAAGATTTATATTATATATTTTTTACATTTAGTCAAGCAAAGAACATATTGGATAATAGCCATAAAATGCATTGATTTGATATAGTCATATTGTAATTACTCAATTTTGAATTGAGAAATCGAGTAATTGAGAAATCGAGTAATTAATATAAATGTTTTTCAAAAAAAAGAAACCACGTCGGCTTTATTACCCTGCTAAATCCAAATGGTATACACGTCCGCGTAGACGTAAACCTTCCGTTAGGCGTTCAAATAAATTATTAAAAAATAGTCTTGGAGGTATTAATAAGGTTCTTAAAAGATTGCCCTACCTCATAGCAGTAGCCGTTGGCCTTTTCCTTTTGGTAATTTCATTAATATTTTCTTCATATTTTGCAATCAAAAATATTCAAGTAGTAAGAGAAAACCTTACAATAAATAGTGCAGCTATTGAGAATAAATTAAATAAATATATTGGAAAAAACATTGTTTTTTTCCCAAGAAGTAAGATTTTTACAACTATTCAAAAAGAATTTCCGGAATTTTCTTCAGTTAAAGTTGGCAAAACTCTCCCGTCTACAATAAAAATTCAATTAAAAAGTCATCCTATAGTAGCTAACCTCCGGGCATATCATATTCCTGTTGTGGAAGAAGTTACAAAAGAACAAACAGAGTTTAATAAGGCGGTAACAGATTTATTGAATCCACAGGCAACAAAAGAACCCATCCAAAAGGAAAACAAACTTAATACAAAACAGCCTAGTGGTATTTTTGATTTAACAAAAACAAAGGAGGACGCGAAACCAAAATCAATAGAGCAAAAATCCCTTTTAAATAGTATTGGGCAAGCCATTTTTGATCGCGAAGAAAGCTTGGAGTATATAACAATTATCATTCGCAATCTACAGATGCCAGTTAAAGATCGAGAGCAAGTGATAAAAAAAAGTCATATGAATTATGTGCTTGATGCGATCAAATATTTTAAGAATACTATGAAATTAGAGGTAGTTGGGGCAGAATATTTAGGGATAGCACGGGAAGTTCACTTGAAAACCAAAAAGAATTTGGTAGTCTGGATTAGTATTGAACATGATTATAAAATACAAATAGATAAATTACATACAATATATGAAGCGGCAGAGCTCAATAAAGAAAATTTGAGTTATATTGATTTGCGCATTCGTAATAAATTAATTTATTGCCCTCGTGGATTGCGTTGCTCTGTCCTATCCAAGTAGTTACCAGCTCGCTCCGCTCGCGTTTCCAAATAGTTGCCAAGTTGCTTACTTGCCACAACAATCTGGTAACAATCTGGTAACAATCTGGTAACAATATGTTAAGAAGCCTAATAAGCCTACTACTCATCGCCGGTATAAATACAGCCCCTATGCAAACAGCTTCAACAGCTGATCAATTTAATATGGAAACACTTTTAGGGGTACAGGCCATACCAATGGCAAAAAGCACATCATCCCAGATACAGAGTGACGCAAGAGCAGTGCTTTTAATGGATGCTGGGACAGGAATAGTATTGTATGAAAAAAATGGTTATCAGAGCATGCCAATGGCTAGTCTTACGAAAATAATGACTGCGATTTTAATTTTAGAGTCCCACAAGCTTAATGAAGTTGTAACAATATCAGATAACTATGCCAGTATGCCGGAAGGTCAGATAGGCGTAAGGATATGGCTGCGCAAATATGAAAAAATTACAGTTGAGAACCTGCTAATAGGCTTGCTAGTCCGATCTGGAGGAGATGCTGCATTAGCATTGGCAAAACATCATAGCGGATCAACAGACGCATTTGTTAAAGAGATGAACACAAGGGCTAAGATACTCAATCTGCAGAATACTAATTTTACAAATCCAATTGGTCTGGATCATAAAAATCATTATGCGAGTGCATATGATCTATCGATTCTTACAAAATATGCACTGCACAATCCAGCCTTTCGACGCATTGTTAAGATGCCAAGCGCATCTATTTCATCCACGGATGGTAAAATAACGCATAAATTTGAAGGTACAAATTACCTTCTGTATAACAATGATGGACTGGATATCCAGGGTGTAAAGACAGGTACAACTCTTGCGGCCGGTCAATGCCTGATTAATTTGGTGCGTGACGATAATGGGAAGGAGGTCATTGTTGTTGTCTTGGATAGTAAGGCTAGATTTACCGAAAGTAAGTATCTTATTAAGTGGGTATTAAATAATTTTATTTGGTAATTGTCAATAAAATTATCTTAAAAGAGGTGGTATCATTAACTTTTAGGCATTAACTTACAAAACTGCTGAATTCATATTATTTTGCAGTGCTTAAGCACTTATAAAAAGAGTAAAAGCAACTACAACACCTGATAACATCAATTAATCCATGGTAAACATCAACGCTCGTAATGAGCGCCATGCAAAATTAAAACAAGAAAACGTTGAATTAAAAAAACATTCACTTAATCCAGTGAATGCAACTGCTACAACATTAAAAGATAGCATTAAAAAAATCTGTAAGGATCAAAATAATAGCCCTTTAATATCACAATTGCTTCGCAAGGTAGCAGTGCTTATTGCAGTTTTTTTAATTGCAGCACCATTAATGTCTACATATCAACTAACGCATGGTTCTTTTGTAGGTCAGTTTGGCTATGACGATCTAGGTGTTTTTGAATTTACCGAACAAGATGCAGAACATACTATTGCAGATGTAATGACTGAGGATGGATTCCTTCTAAAGCCAGCTATTAATTCTACAGAAGGTGATCGTAGCGGATTTAGTGACATTTTTATGTATACGGTTGAATCTGGCGATACACTATCTTCAATAGCAGCGAGTTTTAATCTAAAAAAAGAAACCATAATGGCAGAGAATAATTTATGGAATCCAAATAGATTAAGGGTAGGTTCAAAACTTAAAATATTACCGGTAGACGGCCTTTCTCATAAGGTTAAGAAAGGAGAAACAGTGGCTAAGCTTGCGAAGAAATATAAAGTAGAAAAAGAAGCGATCACCAAGCAAAACCAAATTGAGAATGATACACTTGTGGCTAATGCGACTATAATTATTCCAGGGGCTAAAAAATCAGCTCCGGTATATCGAAGAACTAATGCACCAACCAGTATTGCTGGATACAAAGGGCCAAAAGCAAATGGTAGGTTAATTTGGCCAACCGTGGGGAAGACAACACAAAAATATCACAGCAGGCATAGGGCTATAGATATTGCCGACAGCTCAAAAGGACCTATTTATGCAGCAGCCAGTGGTAAAGTTATAAAGGCAGCCAAAGGTTGGAATGGCGGGTATGGAAATATGATTATTATAGACCATGGCGATGGTATGCAGACACTTTATGCACATAATGAAAAATTATATGTAACTAAGGGGCAATATGTTGAACAAGGTCAGACCATTGCATGGATGGGGAGGACTGGTAGAGTTTATGGTAGGACAGGTATTCATCTGCATTTTGAGGTTCGTATAAAGGGGGTCAAATATAATCCGATGAACTTTTTTTGATTCTGAACAACTTATTGTCTGAACCCCGATTTGCATGATTTAAGGATTTTCTTGATGGATCACAAAATGTTTAAATGTTAAATACCAAATGACAATCCGAAATTTGAGATCTGAGATCCGAAATATTGTATGGCATCTCCCTCGAAATTGCACTATTTTACTAGTCATTTTTTACCAAAAAACCCTCTCTCCAGATCACAGTAAGCTAATGAGGCCGCTTTTTCCGAATGGGCATTGTAAATACACCCCAACTTGTTCGGATTATGCAAAATTGGCACTTAAAAAATATGGCTTTATTCGTGGCACGTTTAAATCTGTATGGCGGGTTTTTCGGTGTAATCCATGGAGTAAGGGGGGTCACAATTTACCTTAGGATAAAGCAATAGCCTCAACCTCCACCTTCGCCCCTTTCGGTAAACCAGCAACCTGAACAGTGGCACGGGCTGGCGGGTTTTTTTTAAAGTAGCTGCCATAAACTTCGTTCACTGTTACAAAGTCATCTAAGTCAGTCAGATATATAGTTGTTTTTACAACTTTACTAAAATCCGATCCAGCAGCTTTTAAAACAGCATCCAGATTTTGCATAACCTGCCTTGTTTGTTCTCTGATTCCACCCTTTACCATCTCGCCATCCGGTTTTAGCGGAATCTGACCAGAGCAGAATATCAAATTATCTGTTTTAACAGCCTGACTGTACGGACCGATTGCCTGAGGGGCTTTTGTTGTGCTTATTACTTCTCTCATAATTTTCTTGATATTAAGTCTACTCTAATATAATATTTAATGTAAATACATAAAAATTATAAAGCTATGCCCCCACTTAAAAATAGTAAAATTGATAAAGTTGAAATAGACTTATCTGATGCAAGGCCTACATCAGAAGAAATGGCAGGTTATTTGTTAAGGGATCATTTTCCGGATCCATATTTTAATGCACAAAAAGAGGGCTCTGTACTTACCATTACACCTGGTAATGGATCAGGCTCTGGCATTGCCGAGGGGATGCAGCGAGGACCTGGCGTAATATCAAAAAAGTTATTAGCCCTTGAAGCTTTTAATACACGATTAGGTGTTATTGTAAGAGTCTTTCCAGAGGGAGATCAGCAAGGTGTAACTTTGGAAAAAAAGAGGCAAGTAACTTAATTTTTATTGTCTGGCCTTAACTTCCTCACTTCCGCACCAGCCTGCCACATTTCAGAATTGCGCATTTCCTTCAGTTCCGCGTCTAATTTTTGGCGGTAATCAGGATCGCTATTAGCATCCAATGTTATCTGTGTTTCAGTTCCATCTTTTACACTTTCATAAAGTTCTTCAAAAATCGGTTCAACAGCTTTTTTGAATCTATCCTTCCAATCAAGTGCTCCTCTTTGTGCAGTTGTGGAGCAATTAGCAAACATCCAATCCATACCCTTCTCGCCAATCAGCGGGATAAGGCTTTGGGTGGCCTCTTCCACTGTTTCGTTAAACGCTTCAGATGGGCTGTGACCTTTTTTGCGGAAAAGTTCATATTGTGCCTCCATAAGCCCTGCAATTGCACCCATCAATACTCCCCTTTCGCCCGTTAAATCACTCCATACCTCCTTTTCAAAAGTAGTCGGAAACAAAAAGCCGGAGCCAACTGCTATGCCAAGCGCCCTAACACGATTTTGCGCTTTACCAGTCGCATCTTGGTGTACTGCAAAGCTTGAGTTAACACCCTCCCCTTTTAAAAATAATTCTCTTACTTTCGCACCTGGGCCTTTTGGTCCAACCAAAATTACATCCACAGCCTCTGGTGGTACTACGCCGGTTCTGTCTTTATAAGTTACAGAAAATCCATGGGAAAAATACAAGGCTTTACCAGCAGTCAAATGAGGCTTAATTACTGGCCATTGTTCCTTTTGTCCTGCATCAGAAAGTAAATAACAAATTATTGTTCCTTTTTCACAAGCTTCCTCAATTTCAAAAAGGGTTTCACCCTCTACCCAGCCATCAGATAAAGCTTTCTCCCAGCTTTTACCACCTTTTCGCTGGCCGACAATAACATTAACACCATTATCTTTTAAATTAAGAGCCTGCCCCGGCCCTTGTACTCCGTAGCCAATCACAGCCACAGTTTCATCTTTCAGAACTTCCTGCGCTTTACTTAGCGGGAATTCTTCACGGGTTACTACCTCCTCTTCGGTGCCTCCAAAGTTTATTCGGGTCATGATTTTATATGCTATATGGTAAAATTCTAAAATTTATGATTTAGGTTTTTAATAGCTTGAGACTTGAGACCCGCGCCCTTGGCGGGGCAGGCATGCACTTGAGACTATTGCTTTATTATACACAAAAACTCAAACACTTTATCATACGGATTAGTAAATTGATGTAACTCATCTGCTGGCACAAATGCACTCATGCCCTCAGTAAGATCATGCTCATTGCCATCCGCATCTACCATCTTACCTTTCCCTTTTTCCACCTTAATCACATGTTCAAAATCATGAGTATGCCTTGGCGTATGCCCTCCAGGTGCCACTTTAAATTTACGCATCACAATACTTTGCGATCCATCATCCGGCCCGATTAATATTTGCATAGTTACGTCTTTTGTACCTTCCATTATAACTATATCTTCAGAGATTTGTATATTTTGGTTTATTCTCATAATCAACTTGCTAACTCGTAATCATAATATTTTTCTGTGCCATGATGTCCCCATCCACAACTTTTTATATAAAGAAATACTTCATCTATTTCCCTTTGTATATCAGGGCCAATTTCCCCATCATTATTCTGCATATCTCTCAATGCCCACCTTACAATAGAATAAGAAAACCAAAGAAAATTTCTACGATCAAAGTCTTCAGCGTCATCGGGAAGTGGCTCAAACCAATGATCTTTAAATATTTGTAATACCTCTTGAGCATCATAAGTTATACCAGAAAATTGACTAAGTCTTTGGAATTTGCTTAACCAAATTAGTATATCTGGCATATTATTTGATAATTTCCTAAAATTTGGACCCCTAGAATCTTCAATCATTATATTCAACATTCTTTGTTTACCTGCACGTTCCATATGCCTAAGTAGTGCACGTACATCCCTTACTTGATCTTCATTATCTTTATCAACAAGTTCTACGCCCTGTGGAGATAATATGATTGTCAAATCTGCAATATCTAACAGTTCATCAGCTGCATGATGATCGTGTGGATTATCTGCCTCAGCGCTTTTGTCGAATCTTCTGCCCATTTGAATTATGTTATTTTATAAGACTGCATTATACCACATTCACTTCAACCACCTCTTCCCTGATTTGGGAATTTTGATTTATTTGCATAGTCTATATTATTAAAGATCGCAGCTTGCTTTCAGCAGCTTCACGAATTAATGCACGTGCTAAGATCAATACAGGGTCGATCAATGGTATATTTTCAAATTTTTGTTCTGGCAAAGCAAGTGGTATCTCTGTGCATCCCAAAATGATTGCTTCAGCATCCTGATTATTAAGCACTCCTGAAAATTTAAGAAAATTATCACGGGCTTTCTTGCTGACAGGGCTAACTGCCTTAATCCCCCATTTTTGGTTATATATAGTGTCATGAAGTTCTTCCTGCATTTCATCCGGAACCTCAATAATCTCAAGCCCTAATGGCTCAAAAATCTTATTATAAATTTTAACTTTTCTCGTACCCGTTGTTGACATGAGCCCCAGTTTTTTTACACCGGGAAAGAAATCCTTTATAAACTGAACTGTTTCTTCCAACATATTTACAACCTGTATATTTAAATTATTTTTCTTTAATAAGCCTAAAAAGTGATTAAATATTTCAGGGGCATGAAATGTATTGCACGGAATACCCAATACAAGCTCTTTTTCTGTTTCATCAGCGACTGAAGTCAGCGCTTGTGCTGTATTGAACATGCCCTCTGCCGGATTATTATCTACATGTTTCAGCAAAAATTCTGTTCTATCCGCAATATCATGAGAACGAGACAAATGATACACTTCTATATGTCCCTGATCTGTTCCACCAGAGTCAGTTTGTTCAATGATTTTTTTATGAAGCCCAATCCCGGCCTCTGGCCCAACACCACCACCTATGCCTATAATTTTTTCTTCTTTTTTCATTACAATAATTGTATCTAAACCTTCAAAGCCACCAAACCGCTCCTGGCCATTTTTAGTACATCTTTTTCCATATCAAGGCTCTCCAGAATATGTTCAATTTCTATCCCCTCACCTACGATTTCAAGTACAGGATGGCCGTCGACAGTATTAATAGTTTTTACACTGGCATTATGAATCAAGGCTGTTACTTTATTTAATTTTTTTGCAGCATCTTCATTTTTCATTATTAAAAGCACTATTTCCTTACCAACAACATCCTTAGAATAAACATGTTCAACTTTAATAACCTCTATAATTTTTTTTATTTGGTTCATAACTTGCTGTATTCGCTCAATATCTTCAACAATAACTATTGTCATATGAGACAGCCCAGGATCATTTGATGTTCCCACGGTTAGACTTTGGATATTATATTGCTTACGCCTACACAGGGAGGCAATTTTATTCAATACGCCAGGTTTATTTTCAACTTCCAGTATTATAATGTGCTTTTTTTTATTCATCATATTTTGTAATTTAAAACTTAAAATTTAAAATTATTAATCAAGATCCTCTTTCCTAATTATAGTTTGGTCTAAAGTACTGTCCTTTGGCATCATTGGGAATACATTATCTTCATCGCCTACAATAAATTCGAGTAGCACAGATTCATCGCTTTCAGAAACTTCTTTAATCGCCTCCTTTGCCTCATCAGCTGTTGTAATCCTTTTGGCTTTTATGCCATAAGCTTCTCCTATTTTAACAAAATCTGGATTAGTAAGAGGTGTTGCCATATAGTTTTTATTATAAAACAAATCCTGCCATTGACGCACCATACCAAGGTAGCCATTATGAAAAATCATAATTTTAATCGGTAGTTTGTAGGTCATAACCGTTCCAAGCTCCTGAATATTCATTTGGCAGCCCCCATCACCCATGAGTGCCCATACCTGTTTTTTTGGCTCTGCAACTTGTGCGCCAACGGCTGCGGGCAAACTATACCCCATAGAGCCCAGCCCACCTGAATTTAAGATTTGACCAGGATATTGGGATTCAAAAAATTGTGCAGTCCACATCTGATTCTGCCCTACATCTGCAGTTACAATACAGTCCTTGTCTGCCGTCTTACTGATTTCTGCAACAACATCAGCAACTAAAAGCGCATCATCATCTTTTGCTTTTACATGTTTTTTTACCTTATCTATATGCATTTCTTCAGCCCATTTGTCTAACTGAAGCACCCATTCCTTATGAGACAAATTATCCACCTTGTCGTTTAATTGTTTTAGTACTTTTGTACAATCACCCACAAGCTGCACATCAGTTTCTACATTCTTATTTATCTCACTGTCATCAATTTCAATGTGTATTACTTTTGCACCCTTTGCAAATTCACTTAATTTGCCTGTTATACGATCATCAAAACGCATTCCCAGACCAATGATCAAATCAGCATTATGAACTGCCATATTAGCGTATTTCATACCATGCATACCAAGCATCCCAAAGTTTAATTTATGATCATGAGGCAAACATCCGAGCCCCAGTAAAGTAGTCACAACGGGAATATTTGTTTTTTTAATAAAATTTTCTAATTCTTTTTCAGATCTAGAAATTATAGCCCCATGCCCGGCAATTATTATTGGGCGGGCGGATTTTTTAATTATATCTATTGCATCATTTATACAATTTTTATCTGCCTCCTCAGGTATATTGTAACCGCGTAGGTCAACTTCTTTTGGGTATTCAAATTTATCCACATGAGCATTTAAAATATCTACAGGAATATCAATATGAACAGGCCCAGGTCTGCCTGTAGATGCAAGATGGAATGCTTCTTTGATTATACGCGGCAAATCTGCCACATTTTTTACTATGTAGTTTTGTTTTGTAATCGATTGTGTAACACCAGTCACATCTATTTCTTGAAACGCATCTGAACCCATTGCAGTGGTAGCAACCTGGCAGGTTATTGCAACTATGCCAATGGAATCCATAAATGAATTAGCTATTCCGGTTATCAGATTGGTTGCACCTGGCCCGGAAGTCGTCAAACATACCCCAGGCTTGCCAGTTACCCTATAATAAGCATCAGCAGCAAAAGCACCGCCTTGTTCATTCTTTGGAAGAACATGCTTAATTTCCGGGTAATCCGGCATGCGGTTATGCAAAGGTAGGGTAACACCACCCGGATAACCGAATATATCGGTTGCACCCTCTTTGATTAGTGATTTTAGTAGTATGTCTGCTCCGATCATAATATAATTTCGCATTTCGCATTTCTGATTTCGCATTGTCATGTACCATTTTGCAATTAGCAATTACTAATTAATTAGTTAAATGCCAAATGAGTGAATGCCAATTGTGAATGCGAAATCAGAAATGCGAAATGCTAAGTTAAAAAGTATTCCTTCCTATATCTCTCCAACGCAGGTGTAAGCTTGCGCTTAGGTTTTTTCATGGTTTTTAATCTCCTTTTAATTTCTCTGTCACTCAATTTTACATTAAGTTTACGTTTTGGGATATCGATTTCAATTATATCACCATTTTTAATAGCCCCAATTGGCCCACCATTGTAAGCCTCTGGCTCAATATGGCCAATGCAGGCACCGCGGGTTCCTCCACTAAATCGCCCATCCGTTAGTAGCGCTACTTTAAGCCCGGCTCCAGCTATCACAGCTGTTGGCGTCAGCATTTCCGGCATTCCCGGTGCTCCTGCTGCGCCCATAAAATTGAGCACAACCACATCACCATTTTTAATTTTCTTTTTTTCAACAGCCTTAAGTACAGCATCTTCCGATGAAAATACTTTTGCAGACCCGGTAAATTTGAGCATATCCGGCTCAACTGCAGTCTGTTTTATAACAGAACTAGTCGCAATATTACCTTTTAATATGGCAATTCCTCCCTCTTTATAATACGGCTTGCTGAGAGGGCGGATCACATTGTCATTTTTTACCTTACTCTTATTCGCAATTTCTTTAATATCTTTACCATTTATCGTTGGGGATTTTTTAATAAACTTTTTCAATCGATTTAATACCGCAGAAATACCTCCGGCTTTATATAAATCTTCCATATCATGCACGCCTGCCGGCCTTAAATGGCAGATATTTGGAGTGTTTTTAGACACTTTGTCAAAAGTAGTCAGAGTTAGTTTAATACCAGCTTCTTTTGCAATTGCAGGCAGATGCAATGCTACATTTGTTGATCCGCCAATTGCCATATCTACCCTCACTGCATTCTCGAATGCTTGTTTTGTCATAATATCTCGAGCCTTGATATCTTTTTTTACAAGCTGAACAATTCTTTTGCCGGTTTCGTAAGCTTGCTTCTTCTTTTTCGGGTCTAGCGCAAGTGTCGCAGCACATCCTGTAACAGACATACCTAAAACTTCTGTCATACATGCCATAGAATTTGCCGTAAATAATCCAGAGCAGCTACCGGCACTTGGGCAGGATGCACATTCAATTTTTAAGCCTTCTTTTTTAGTCATTTGCCCAGCCTTTATCTTTCCAACAGCTTCAAATGCACCAGATACAAGGTCGATTTTTTTGCCATGTAACTTTCCGGATTTCATTGGTCCACCTGTTATAATTGCAGCTGGTAAATTTACCCTTGCAGCACCCATTAGCATACCTGGTGTAATTTTATCGCAATTTGTAACACCAACCCATCCATCTAACGAATGAGATAGCGTCATTATTTCAATATTATCCGCAATATGATCACGCGATGGAAGCGAAAGACGCATTTCCACATACATCGCAATACCATCACACACAGCAGGCACCCCCCATTCTAACGGCACACCACCAGCATCACGTATGCCTTTTTTTACCCATTTTGTAAGTACATTTAAGTGGACATGACCGGGTACAATATCTGTAAACGCATTAGCAACCCCAATGAATGGTTTTTTAAAATCACTATCTTTCATCCCACCTGCACGCAGGAGTGATCGGTGGGGGATAGTTTCTATACCTTTTTTGAGTTTGTTTGATGGTAATTTCATATTTATTCACTATTTGGTTACTATTTGGCTAAAAAAGTTAACCACTTAAAATATTCAGGATTTTTACCACTAACTATATCCATAAATTCCTCTTTAAGCTGTTTAGTTATTGGGCCAATGTTGGTTTTTAATTTTTTATTATCAATTTGCCCAACCGGCGATACTTCTGCGGCAGTTCCTGTTAAAAAACATTCATCAGCCTCATGAATATCATCCAGTTTCATCTTTTTTTCTTTCACTTTATATCCTAAATTTTTAGCCAATTCCATAATAGATTCACGAGTGATTCCAGCCAAAATTGTACCTAGTTCAGGGGTATAAATAACACCATCCTTAACAATAAAAAGATTTTCCGCGGAGCCTTCGGCAACATATCCTTTGTAGTCCAACATAAGAGCTTCTCCATAGCCATCTTTTACAGCATCTTTAACAGCAAGCATTGCATTAACATAATGGCCGGAAATTTTTGCATCTGCATAAGTAGATTTTGGATGAATTCTTACAAAAGGGGAAACCTTCATTTTTATTGCTTCATCACCCAAGTACGACCCCCATGGCCAGCATGCTATTGCAACATCAATAGGTAAATCAATTGGATTAACTCGCAAGGGTCCGTATCCATAAAAAGCAATTGGGCGAATATAACCGGATTTAACCTTATTAACTTTTACAGTTTTAATTATTGCTTTTTCAAGCTCATCCTGCGTGTATGGAATTTTCATATCCAAGCATTCCATAGAGTAAACCCACCTTTCAACATGTCTTTTTAATTGAAAAATCGCAGGGCCTTTTTCTGTTTTATAAAATCTTACACCCTCAAACGCACCGGTGCCATAATGAAGAGCATGACTCATTACATGGATTTTTGCATCGGCCCATTTTACGAGCTTGCCATTTAGCCAGATGTGTTTAGTTTTATTCATAATTAGGATGTAGGATTGTAGGATGTAGGATTGTAGGAATTTATAGTAGGCCTACATCCTACATGCCTACTACCTACAACCTTAGTTTTTATTATACAAAATATTGTACCCTCGCTCAAATGCCTCAATAGAAGCCGCAATTACATCGGGAGAGGTGGCAGTTGCAATAACTTTATTGTCCCTTTCATCTTTTAAGCTCATAGAAACCTCTACAGTTGCATCTGTACCACGTTGATCGATTTTTACATCATAATCAGTAAGCCAGTATTTCATCAATTTTTCCCTTACGATGGTTTTCCGAACAGCTTTCATAATTGCATCAACAGGCCCTACTCCGGCTGCACTGGTTTCACATATTCCATTGTCTTTTATTTTTACCTTTACGCTGGCACAAGCTTGATCATTTTTAGATGTACTAACACTAAAATCCATCACTTTTATAAGTTTTTTAGAATCAGGCACAGTTTTTAAAATATCTTCAATAACATGCTGAAGATCCGACTTTACCATTTCCTTACCTTTCTTAAAGAATTGTCCAACTTCTTTATATAAAGCATTCGCATATCTTGCAGATAAATTCAATTTGAACTTCTTTTTAACTACATCAGATAGCTGCCTTTTTGTTGGCTGCTTATTCCATAAAATTTCAATTTTGTCTTTTTCCAAAGTAGATTGAATGTTATAAAGCTTCATCCTTAAATATCTATCCACCTCATCAACATTCGGTTCAATAGAAGGAGGGGATGGCAGGGTTTTGAGTACGGTTAGCGGATCCTTTAGGCCATTTCCCGTAGCTATGCAAACCACAACATCATCTTTTTTTATTTTTTTAGATTTCACAAGTTTTTTTAGCCCGGCAAGTGCAAGAGCCGCAGAAGGTTCAACAAAAATAGATTCTTTCTTGGCCAATTCTTTTTCAGCCTCCAAAGTTTCTCCGTCACTCACTTCGATAGCCATACCTTTAGTTTTATAAATTGCATTAAGCACCTTTAATCCATCAAGCGGATAACTTACAGCAACAGCAGAAGATAGGGTTTTAGGTTTTTCAATAGATTTTAATTTGCGGGTTTTCTTTTTAAAAGATTCCACTACAACATTAGCCCCCTTTGGTTGTACGCCCACAATTTTAGGCATTTTATCTATAAAACCAAGTTCATAAAATTCTCTTATTCCCTTATATATTGCGGTCAAATTAGTACCACATCCAATAGGAGCAATAACAAAATCCGGTGCCTTCCAAAAAAGCTGTTCCACAATTTCATAACCCTGAGATTTTTGACCTTCGCCCCTAAAAACATAGTCTCCAGCCAAATAAAATCCATGTTTTTTGGCGATTTTTTCCGCAAGCTTCGCACATTCACTATAAGTAGCACGAACCTGAATTACGCGCGCACCATAAGCAAGGGTCTGAGAAAGTTTACCAAGTGGTGTCCCTTCCGGGACTATAATGTAGGCTGGTATTTCAGCGCGTGATGAATAAGCTGCAATAGAGGCTGCCATATTACCTGTTGATGCAACCACTATTGCCTTTGCGCCCATTTCCATAGCCTTAGTTACCTCTACCATACTTCCTCTGTCTTTAAATCCTCCAGTTGGATTAGATGTTTCATCTTTAAAATATAATTTTTTTAAACCAAGCTCTTTAGCTATTTTTTTACTCTTCTTTAATGCGGTACCTCCTTCATCTAAGCTAACGAGCTTGTTTAAATTAGCTATTGGGTAAAAATCCAAATATTTTGTAGCCGCAATTGGAGCATTTTTTAAAGCATAAAAATTAAGATGACTTTTTATATAGCCATAGTCATATTCAGCATCCAGCGGGCCTTCACACTTAAGGCAATGGCTGGATGTCTTTTTTTCATCCCAATATTTCCCGCAGGAAACGCATTTTAATTTGTAGAATTTCATGAGTAGTTTTTAATTTATAGTTTTTAATTTTTAATTATACTACTAGATTCGCTGATTAAATAACAATTAAAAATTAAAAAATCCACCTTCCTGGCGGATCCAATTTACTTAATTATTTCTATTCTCAGCAAATTATCCGCCAATTGGTGGAATCATAACAATACCGACAATAGAAACTACAGAATTATTCATAAGTGATTAAAGTATAGTCAACAAAAGGATTAAGCGTCAATAAAATTATCTACCCCTACACAATACCCCAGAATTCAAAACACCCGTTACACATCCATTAAGCCTCTTTCTTGTTGGTTTCACCCCAGCTTGTCTAAAGGCTATTCTGCATTTAGGCCTAATAACCCCTCTTAATACTTTTACATGGTTCCTTCTTGATCCACCTCGCCATTTTCTTAGCTTACAATATGTTGCTATTTGTGCACGTTCAGCTAATTCCTTTTTAGGTGGTGGAAATTTCGTTTTTACCTCTTTAATAGCAACTTCAACAGGGTCAACTTTTTCTTCTTCCCGAAAAATACTAGGAGCTTTATCACATCCTGTTGCCACCACCATGCCAGCCAGAGCCAGTATTAATGCAGCTCGCATTGGATCTGAATGTTGAATTTTAGGTGAATTTTGCATGGTAATAGATAATATTATTTATTAGAAAATAATTATACTATATGTCAAAAAAGAAGTCAAGATTAAAACAATCTTAATAAAATATAAATTAAAGCCTAATATTTTGGCTAATATTCAACCATTTTTAATCACCACCACCTGCAACTATAGCCAAGATTTGATCTAATATGTTCATTTTTATTTTTTATTTATTTTTACATTTTTGCCCCAATTGGATCACCCATTGGATCCTCAATTGGATCCTCAACAGGAAATTACACAGGTTCTACTGGAGGAGCAGGTTTATCAGCATCACCATCAGTTGGTCCCGCCTTTAGCCAATCCGGCATTTCAGGTGCTGATTCAGGCTCTGCAGACTTCTGCGGTTTTGTAGGTGCTGGTGGGGCTGGTGCTGGCTGAGGTGTTGGAGCCGGCGGAGGTGTTGGAGCCGGCGGAGGTGTTGGTTCTGCTGTTTGAGGTGTTGGCGCTACTGGTGTAGCTGTTTGTGGCTGTGTATCAGGAGCAGGCACAGGTGTAGCAGGCTTTGGGGTTGGCATTGGCTGTTGTATATCTGGTGTTGGCACAGTAGGCGCTTGCCGTATTGGTGGTTGTACTACGTCTACTTGAGGCGCTGGGGCTGCCGGTGGAGCAACTGCCGGTGGAGCCATTGGTTCTGCAATTGGTTGTACCTGAGGAGGAGTTGGCTGAGGCGCAGGTGTAGGTCCGAAGGACTCCGGACTCCTCCGGAGCTCTGGTTGCGGTACCGCAGGCTGTTTTTCATCCACTGGCATCGGAGGAGCAGGTGTAGATTCTGGCATTGCTGGCTGCCTTACAGGTTCCGGCATAATTGGTTGTGGTTGTACTGATTCATCAGTTTTTTTCCTTGGCTTCCTTTTGCGTTTACGTTTCTTCGGTTTTTTGGGTGGTTCGTCGGCTGGTTTTATGTCTTTTTGTTCATCTTTGGGACGCACCTTTCGGCCTTGCTCAAGGCCAGCATGTACGTCCCCTACAGCATCATCGTTTGATAATTCTGCAGTATCGGTTGGCTTATCTGATTTCTTTGATTTACGCCTTCGCCTTCGCCTTTTTGGTTTCTTTGTAGGTTCGTCTACGGGTTTATCAGATTTTGCCCCTATTGGATCCCCCATTGGATCCCCCATCGGATCCCCCATCGGCTCTTCAATTGGCTTCATCGGTTTCTTAAAATCCAAATAGGTTGCTTTTTT
>CAYWJA010000005.1:0-62315 GCA_964458485.1 uncultured Candidatus Peribacteria bacterium
TACAAAACTAAATAATTAATCATTTAAATAAAGTTTGTTAGTTTGTAATGTTTGTATATTTGTTTGTACGTTTGGTTATTTGGATATCTGTACGTTTATTAGGAACTTAAGATTATCAGATTACTGTTTGATTTACAATTTAAGTTTGTTAGAATTGTATTAAAGTCCTGTAGTGCTTTAGTGCTGTAGTCCTGTAGTGCTTTAGTGCTGTAGTCCTGTAGTGCTCTATTGCTGAGTAGAGCAGGGTGAAAGTACAATGGGACAAAAATACTTTAATAAAAAATTATGAGAAATATAATCAAAATAACATTACTAATACTAACAATTTCAGTATTAACAGCTTGTGGTACTTCTCCAGACAATACCCCAAGAGCAAGTATGGGCAGTAAAGCTGCCAAAGTTGTAATTGATGAGTTTTCGGACTTTGAATGCCCTGCATGTGCGAATATAGGCCCTCAATTAGAGGCTATTGCTAAAAAGAATTCAGACAAAGTTCGTTTAGATTTTTATCACTTTCCACTTTCTTACCATAAAAATGCTTTTATAGCCGCAGAAGCCGCAGAATGTGCTAATGAACAGGGAAAATTTTGGGAATTCGCACAGTTGAACTTTAAAAATCAAAAGGTATTAACAGAAGACAATTTAAAGACATTCGCTAAGAATTTAAAATTGGATACAGTTAAATTTAATAAGTGCTTAGATAGCGGTATAAAGAAATCGAAAATAAGAAATGATATAGCCGAAGGTAATAGAAGAAAGCTTGGTTACACGCCATCAATTTATGTTAATAAAAAATTAGTGGAATGGAGTGGTGCTGAGGCGTTTGAGAGTTATATAAAGGGGCTGGCTCAGTAAATTGGGATTTTAGATCTCAGATCTCAGAATCATATTTTAACATTTAGTATTTTTTCTTTGTCATCCTGAATTTAGTTCAGGATCCACCGTGCACTGGCAAAACATGGATTCTGATCCCGATGGAATCGGGACAGAATGACAAAGGGTTTGCAAAATGCAAAATATTACATGACAATGCGAAATCACAAATCTGAAATCCGAAATTAAGCATAGCGCTTCTCTTTTTCCTTAAACCCCAAAACAATCGGCGTACCTGTAAACCCAAATTGTTCTCTCATTTTATTTTCAAGGTATCGCAGATAAGAAAAGTGGAAATACTTCTTTTTATTAACAAAAAATACAAAATGGGGAGGTTTGGAATCTACCTGTGTAACATAAAATAATTTTGGATGTATTCGCTTTGTACCAGTTGGTTTATGTTGCTCAACTATTTTTTCTACAAAATGGTTCAATTTTGCAGTCGAGATACGTTTTTTACGCTCTTCCTCTATTGATTCAATTTGTTCAAAAACCTTAGTTAAATTTTGTTTAGTTATTGCAGATGTAAAAATAACAGGAGCCCATGAAAGAAATGGGAATTTTCTTTGTAAATGAGATATATATGCAGCCCTTTTCTTTTCCTCCGGTTTTTCACCATCTTTTTGCAGGTCCCATTTATTCGCAAGTATAATAAGTCCTCTATTCGCATTAAGAATTGTATTTGCTATTTGCTGATCTTGGTTACTTATTTTTTTGTTACTATCAATTACCAATAGAGCCACATCGCATCTTTCGATCGATGAAAGCGTTCTCAGTACACTAAAATGTTCAATCCCCTTCCCCACCTTACCCCTCCTCCTCATGCCAGCAGTATCTATAAAATTATATTCTTTTCCTTCATGTTTAATCAAAGAATCTGTACTATCACGCGTTGTATGTGGTGTATCGGATACAATGAGTTTGTCCTGATTCAAAAGAGCATTTATTATAGAGGATTTTCCAACATTTGTTTTGCCAACTAGTGCTACATTCAAATGTTTTTGGTCGAATTTAGCAATTTCTTTGTATTGCTCACTTTTTTTATCTAAAAAATGTCTTTCTTTTAATATTTTTGTAATTTCACTCATTAGCTGATCGATGCCATTGTTATGAATTGCCGAAATAGGTATCGGACTGCCAAGTCCTAACTCAAACATATGTGCTAAGTCGCTTTCATCAGTTGGTTGGTCACATTTATTAGCAACTAGTATTACAGGTTTTTTATTAGATGCTTTTCTTAAAAGCTCTGCAGCCTTAAAGTCGTCTCCAGATAAATCTTCTTTACCGTTTACCATAAATAATACAAGATCTGAATCTTCAATCGCAATATGAGCCTGTTTTTGCATATTTTCTTCAATGTCTATATCCGCTTTACTCTCGAATTCAAGTCCACCAGTATCTACCAGAAAAAAATCCATTTCAGGGGTTTCAACCTTATGAAAAATGCGGTCTCGCGTTGTACCAGCTTCATCAGTTGTAATTGCTATTCTGGATCCGGCTATGCGATTGAAAAACATGGATTTACCCACATTTGGCTTTCCTACGATTGTTACGATTGGGATCTTCATTTTTTAATCCTTTAATCCTTTAGTCCTTTAGTACTCTATCTAGGACGAAAGCACTAAAGCACGACAGGACGACAGCACTATCAAAAAGGGGTCACAAAATATTCATCACATACTAGGGTATTGTGATAAAGAGGGCTAGGCGATGGTTCATCGTCTGCAGTCATATTTAACTATAGAATTGTTGCTTTGCTTTCTTAGCGCGGTATTCAGACCTTTTAACGGCAGTAGCGCGAACAACTCTTTTTTTGAGCTTTTTTTTATGAAAGCGTTCTTGTTTTGCCTTAAATATTACACGGCTTCTTTGTACTACTTGTTTAAAGCGGCTCATAAGTCGTTCATTGGATTCTCCTTTCTTTTTTGTGGCGTAAATCATATTTTCTTATCTCCTTAATTAATTTAAATTTTTATTGCCAATAAATTTTACAGTAATTTGGAGAAAAAGCAAATCTTTTTTAAAGACGTCTAGAGGTACCAAGCCTCCAAATAAATTACAAATATACGAACATTACAAACTAACAAACTTATTTTAAATAATTAATTAGTTAGTGTTTGTAACTTTGGACATCTGGACGTTTGGAAATTTGAAAAAAAATTCCCAATTTTTTTTCAATATGTTATATTTCTCTCGTTTACTAATTAACAATAAAAATTATGGGATTTATGGATAAAGCCAAGGATCTATACAAGCTCCAAAAACAGGCTAAGGCAATTAAAAAACAATTGAAGAATATCCACGTTGAAGCAGAGACAGATGGTGTATCTGTTGTAGTTGACGGAGAACAAAAGTTTTTAGAGGTAAAAATTGATGAAGCAATACTTGGTGACGGCAAAAAACTTAGTAATGCGTTTGTAGATGCTGCGAATAAAGCCATTAAAAAGTCTCAGTTGATTGGGGCTGAGAAGATGAAGGAGACTATGGGTGGGTTAGGAGGTATGTTTGGACAATAATTTTTACGAATAGTAGCCGGATTGTGGCTAGGGTGGTGGCTAGAGTTGTGGAATTAAATCCACTATTCTAGCCACTATTCTAGCCACGACTCGAAATATGAAAAAATTATCCATTTTATTAATCATCGGCATATTCGTAATAGGAGCCTTCTGGTTCTATGGTTTGTATACCAGTTCTTTGTCATATCAATTAGATCCAACCTCTACGAAACGTGTAATTGTTAAAATCGAAAAAGGCAGCTTGGCAGATCAGGTAGCAGATCAGCTTTACAGTCAAAAACTTATAAAAAGCCCATATATTTTTAAGTTGTACTTAAAACAGAACAATTTTGCAAATAAAATTAAAGCAGGAAGTTTGGTTGTGCAGGAGAATTTTGATTTAAAAAAAATAGCTCAGACTTTAATTGAAGGAAAAAGTGTGGAATTACTTGTTACAATACCGGAGGGCTGGACTATTAAACAAATAGCTGAACATCTGGAGAAGAAAAATTTAACAAAAGCCAGTGAATTTTTGAGCTGCATAAAAACCTGTGAATTTGACCAAAGTTTTTTACCTAAGGGATATTTGGAAGGCTATTTATACCCTGATACTTATTTTGTAAATATAAATACCTATAGTAATAAGCGTTTTATTTCCCGAATGATTGACACCTTAAAGAACCGTTTGTCAGATTCAGATTGGGCAGCTATTAAAAAAAATAAACACGACTTTGAACAAATTATGATAATGGCCTCAATTATTGAACGTGAAGAGCCTACGGAAAAGGAGCGCCCTATTACTGCAGATATTCTGTGGTCTCGCTTTGATAATAAGGTTGCTCTTGGTGCAGATGCTACTGTTTTATATGCACTTGGGCGCACAAAGGGCGGTCTTACCTATAATGATCTACAGGTAAAAAGCCAATATAATACGCGTAAATATCGCGGTCTACCCCCTACTCCAATTGCAAATCCATCGATCAGCAGTATCCGTGCAGCTATTTACCCAAAAAATACCAAGTATTTTTATTATTTGCATGACGCGCAAGGAAAAGTACATTATGCAAAAACTCTAAGTGGGCATAATGAGAATAAGAGGAAGTATATAAATAATTAGTCATGACCCTTTTGTCTTTTTAGCACTCCCCGTGCTTGACCCTCTCATAATAGTTATCATTATCACGGTTTTCCCACACAACACCAGACTCTATTTGTGCTTTATCATTGATACTTACTTCAAAATGCATAGCTGTTTTTTTATCAACAGCATAACTCGTACTTGTTTGTTTGGGATATTTATATTTTCCGGATACCTTCATTAAACTAAGTTCTGCTGGTGTCATATTTATATTTTTAATCACTTTTTTTCCAAATTTAGCAAATTCTTGGATTTTTTTATGTGTTTTCCCATTTGCGAATAATCTTCTAAATTCACGTATTAGCATAAAATGTATTCTATCTAAAGCACATCTAAATTTTCGCTCAGCTCTTTCCAATGGAGTTGGAACTTTAGATTGAACCTCTATATGTTGACCAGGTCCACTCTCAAAATAAACAAACCTTTTTTCTATAAAAAATTGGGAAATGTTTGATAATGTGTTAAATAGTTCTTTCATGATTATTTGTTTAGATTTTGTAATGTTATCTTATAATTATAGCATATATAGTGCAATAAAGCAAATTTTAAGTACTTTTTATTGACAATATAAATAAACATGTTAATATATTGAACTGTTTAATTATTTATTCTATATATCATGAGCCTAAAAGCAAAATTAACAAGAATTGATGAAGGTGCAACGAATGAAACTGGAATTAGGCAAGAAGTTGTTATTGATGATGTGACTCAATTAGGAAGATTGGCCAGTCTTACAAGGGAAACACCAGGATCAAGTTGGTGGATGCGCAGATATGCTAAGCCAAGATTAGCTGTGCAAATTAATGATCCTACAGAATCCCTGTCTGCCAATCACGCCATTATTCAGCCATCGCAAGTTGAAGGAGGCTCTTTTTCGATACAGGATTATGGATCCACTAATGGCACTTTTGTTAATGGCAATCCTGTTCCGCGAATTCCAACGGGTATTTCATCCTTATGGAAAAATAAAAGAGGATACCCCCTTGAAACTGGTAATGTAATTACTATGGGAAATATACAATTTTATTTTGCGCTTATGGATCCGGCTGAAAATCCTCATCATGCAGTTATGATTGGGCATTTTGGCGGTAATTTAAAAGGAACTACTCCGGATGTTCAGGACTTAAAAATTGAATTAGAGCAAAGAGGATTTTTGGGTAATATCGATACATTGTTCAACATAGAAGCAACGCGTGGCAAAATTTTAAGAAGGTTACAATTATTATCGAGAAAAGCCACACAAGATTCAACTTTTATATTTTATTTTTCTGGACATGGTAGCAAAAGGGGTCAGCTCTGTTTATTATTTCAAACAATAAATGCAAAAGATTTATTTAGTGCACTTAATGGAATCAGAGGACGGTTATTATTTATATTAGATGGTTGTCATACTGAATCTTTGATAGCAGACGCAGAACTCCCACATGGATCCGATTTAATAGCAAATAAAGGTACAGCTTTCGAAGGTAATGCGCCATCTGTAATATTGGAGCCTTCTCCGGATTTTATGGATGCTATTGCAGAGAATATAAATACAAGGAGAGGTTATTTAACAAGGGCTATAGTAAAAATGCTTAGGGCTAATCCCGGTAGCATTAGTGCAACTGAATTAGTCCGGCAAGCTCAAGTGGATCCGAGGATTATGGCTAGCAGCCAAAGAGTGGTCCATCATAAAAATCATCTTGAAGGACATACAGTTGTTTTGGACTCAAGAAGAAGATAAATATTTCAGATTTCTGCCTGTCCCGCAAAAGGCGGGAATCTCAGATTTCTGAAATATACTAGGGTTTATAAGTCACCTCAATCTTATCGGCACCCACTTTAACACCGCCCTTTTCAGCCCTTACAGTGAAAGTATTTTTACCGTTAGTTAATTCAGCAGAAGTGCTCCATTTTTCACTACCAGGGATATAGCCTCCAAGCCTTTTGCTATTTACGTAAACATGTGTAACCCACTTCCCCACTGTTCCACCTATAACAATAGTATCTAATGTAGTTGTGTAAGTTCCGGAAGATGAAGGTATGGTAATTTTAGGTGCGCCGTTCTTCCCACTCTCTACATCAATAGTAATACTTGCTGAGCCCAAAAGTTTTCCATTTTCATCATAGGCATAGGCTTTATAAGTATTTTTTTGACCTATTGTTAAACTTTTCATGCTTGCATATGCTTTATATGAAAAAGTGGTATCATCGGGTTTAAATAGGCTTAAGGTATAATCATTAACCATTACCTTGGCTGTCCCCTTTGGTACAATACCCTTAATATCGAATTCGGTTTTTGTGGTTGTTAAATTCTTCCCGTTATTTGGCGATGTAATTTTTACTCCGCCACTTGATGTAGCTTTAACTTCACTAGCTTTATCATCCGCAGCTGAAGATTTTGAAGAAGTTTTTTCTTTGGCTGCGTCAATAATTTTTTGATCCAACTGTAGTATTATTGTTACAGGTTTACTTAAATTCCCAGCTTTATCTTTGGCATATATTTTATATTCATTTTTACCTAACTTTAAATTTCCAATTACAGTTTTTGCATAATATAAGAAGGTTTTACTACCTGACTTATATTGTTGTAATTGGTAATCATTAACTATTACATAGTGTGTATCTTTATCTAAATTACCTTCAATAGCCTGCATTACATCAGTTAGTTTAAATACTCCCCCGTCTTTTACATTAGGTTTTGTAATAACGGGTGTTTTAGGAGGGGTTTTATCGTAAGTTATTGTAATGGATTTAGAAGTTTTTAATCCTGTTAAATCCTCAGCGTCAATTTTTATGGAATTTTTACCCTCCTTTAGTTTGATTGAACTTACTAACCACCTTTTATTATAATTCCCTAAAGGTGCCCCACTGCCTGATCTCTGAGTGATTGTCGCCTTTTCTTTATTTACATATATTGCTTTGATTTTATTTGTATCCAGGGCTCCTGAAAGATTTATAATAGATTTATTAGTAACGGAATCTGTGTAATTTAAGAAGGCTGATTTACCTATATATATAGGATTTTTATAGATCGTCTTACTAGATGTTGTCGTAGTATCTGTATCAGTAGTTGTATCTGAACTTGTAGATGTTGAAGCATTGGAATCATCAGTTGAAGTAGCAATATTATTACTTGATGAGGTGACTTTATCTTCAGTAGAAGATTTATTGCTTTGGTCTAAATTCCATTTATACCAATTAGTGCCTTTGAATGTATCGTTTATTGCATAAATTACCTTAGCAATCTCTCCTTTTTTTATAGATTCAATATCTGTTTTATTAACTATAAATTGCTGACCTACACCAACGCTAAATGTTTTTATGATTTTTTCTCCATCTTTTATATTAACTTTTACATTTCCATCTATTACATAAACAGTTCCAGGGTAATTTACGGCAAATTCTGCTCCATTAGCATCAATGCTAATCACGTCGGTGGAAATTTGAAATGTTGAATTAGGATTTGTAATATGAATAGTTTTTGACCATACATTACCCTTTTTTAATTCTACTCCAATATTATAAGTTTCATTCTTTTTTTTGAGTGATGAAAAAGATACTTCAGATTCCGTATCCAAACGCATAGTGCTGTTATCGAAAAATGTTAATGTCAATCTTCCATCTGCACCAGTTTTAATTTTTTCATCTCTGTAAAGATAAATTTTGTCAGGTGCATTTTGCCATTCACTTTTTCCAACAGTCATTGCCTTTGCACTGCCACTATCAATACTCAAAAAGACTTTTTCATTAGATGTATTTTTATTACCATCAATAAAAAAATTGTTAAGAGAGCGCCATCCAAAGAAAACAGCACAAAAAAGTAATAAAATTATTAAGAAAGGTGTGAAGTAGCTATATATATTCTTCCTTTTTGGTCTTCTGTAGTACATTGTAAATTAATTAGTATTAATTTAGTCTCAAGTGCAAGTGCGAGTCTCAAGTGATAATTATAATCAGGCTTGAGGCTTGCAACTTGTAACTTGTAACTGTATTGAGATCTTACAAAAACAAGTTTTGTTTGTCAATTTTATACATGTTCTTTATAATCCTTACGTTGTTAATTACGAATTATCCGTCCGCACCGGCTGGCCGGGCGGGCGAAAGACGAATGACGAATTAGCTGTTGGTCATTGACTATTAAGCATTGGAAATCGGTTATTTATTCTTAATTTGTAATGACATTTAATTTAAATACAACGTAGCTTCAAACTTAGGGTTTAATGCTGCTATGGGGTATATCGTAATTAGGTTAACTATGCTAAACAAAATAATCACAAAAATATTTGGAGATTACAATGAAAAAGAACTCAAGAAGATCCATCCGCTGATTCCGGAAATTAATAAAAAAGAGGAGGAATATCAAAAGCTATCAGATGAAGAATTAAAAGATAATACAAATAAATTCAAAGAACGTTTAAAAAATGGCGAGAGTGTTGATGATCTTTTAATAGAAGCTTTTGCGACCGTTAAAAATGCCTGCAGAAGACTTGTAGGAACTAAATATTCATTAGGGAAAGATGAAGAGGTCTGGCATATGATTCCATATGATTGCCAGCTAATTGGCGGGATTATTCTTCATAAAGGCAAAATTGCAGAAATGAAAACAGGTGAAGGTAAAACATTAGTAGCAGCATTAGCTGTGTATCTAAATGCATTAACTGACAAGGGGGTACATGTTGTAACCGTTAATGATTACCTTGCCTCTCGTGATGCAAAGTGGATGGGGGTGATTTATGAATATTTGGGTTTAACAGTGGGAACCATTATTCATGGCATTACCATGGATGAACGTATGGATGCTTACAAGGCTGATATAACTTATGGAACTAACAATGAATTTGGCTTTGATTATCTGAGGGATAATATGGTTCAGGATTTAGATCGTCGTGTTCAGAGGAAGCTTAACTATGCAATTGTAGACGAAATTGATTCGATTCTAATAGATGAATCCAGAACACCGCTTATTATTTCATCCCCTGCAGAGGAGTCTACAAAAAAATATAGGCAGTATGCCCAGATGATTAATAAATTAACAGCAGATAAGCATTATATAATTGATGAGAAGGCAAAAACAGCAACACTCACAGAGGGTGGTATAGCGAAAATGGAACAAATTCTTGGTGTAGACAATATATACACAGATGCAGGATTTTTAGAAGTTCATCATATTGAGCAGGCACTAAAGGCAAAAGCTATTTTTAAGCGCGATACTGATTATCTGGTTAAAGATGATGAAATAACTATTGTAGATGAATTCACAGGTCGTTTAATGCCAGGTAGGAGGTATAGCGATGGATTGCATCAGGCCATAGAAGCTAAAGAAAATGTTGAAGTAAAAAATGAAAGCAGAACCCTTGCTACAGTTACATTTCAGAATTATTTTCGTATTTATAAAAAATTATCCGGTATGACGGGTACTGCAAAAACTGAAGAAGAAGAATTTTATAAAATATATAATCTGGAAACAGTTGTAATACCTACAAATAATCCCATAGCAAGGCAAGACCATTCAGATCTTATATATAAAACACAGAAGGGTAAGTTAATGAGTGTAACTAAGGCAATTAAAGAATATTACGATAAAGGTCAGCCAGTTCTTGTTGGTACAATTTCTGTTGAAAAGTCTGAGGTTCTTTCCAAGCTTCTTAAAATGAATGGTGTGCCTCATGAAGTTTTAAATGCCAAAAATCATGAAAGAGAAGCAGAAATTGTAGCTAAAGCCGGCCAAAAAGGCGCTGTTACCATTGCTACTAATATGGCTGGTCGTGGTACGGATATTAAACTTGGAGATGGTGTTAAGGATTTAGGAGGGCTTGCTATTATCGGTACAGAAAGACATGATTCCAGACGTATAGATAATCAGCTTCGAGGTCGTTCAGGACGACAGGGTGACCCGGGTGAAACTCGTTTTTTTGTTTCCATGGAAGATGATTTAATGCGTCTTTTTGGTGCGGATAAAGTAAAAAATATGATGGAACGACTTGGCCTTCCGGATGATATGCCTATTGAAAACCGTTTAATTACCAGGAGCATTGAATCATCTCAAAAGCGTGTAGAGGGGCATAATTTTGATACCCGTAAACATCTTTTGGAGTATGATGATGTAATGAATAAGCATCGTGAAATTATTTATACACGTCGATTAAAGATACTGGAAAGTGATGATATGAAGGAAGATATTCTTGAGCTAATGAATAAAGAAGTTGAAGACGTAGTTATAGCAAAAACTTCCAGCCCAAATCGTACAGACTGGGATTTAAATGGCATTACAGATGCGATTAATGCATTACTCCCACATGAAACAAAAGATGTTGATGTGCAGGATTTTGAAAAACTTGATAAATCAGAGGATATTACAGAATACCTTACAAATGTTTTACACACAGAACATCGTTTAAAAGAAGAAGGCCTGCCAGAATCATCGCTTTTAAGGGAGGTGGAAAAAAGTATTTTACTTCGTGTGGTCGATACTTTATGGATGGAACATATCGATGGAATGACCAATTTACGAGAAGCAGTGGCTTTACGTGGTTACGGTCAACGGGATCCATTAATTGAATACAAACAGGAATCTTATATAATGCTGAAAAAACTTCTAGCCTCTATTCAGCATAATGTAATTAATACTTTATTTAAGGTTCAGATAAATATTGAAATGCCTGCGGAGGTTTTGTCTAAATCTAAGGTTGATCCGGATAAATTACAAACAAATGAAGATGACATAGGGGGTGTGATAGCGGAACCGCATCGTAAATTTGACTCATCACCAATGGCAGATGTTGTTGAAAAAATGACAGCTAACACATCTCAGCAGGAAGATGGCCCCAAGGTAGGCCGAAATGAGCCTTGCCCTTGTGGGTCTGGGAAGAAATATAAGAAGTGTTGTGGGGGTGTGTGATATGTAGCTAAATTTAAACTTTTGGAACACGTAATGAAGCACGCCAGCCTCTATCCAAATAGCCATTTTTGTTGTCTACAAGGTCAACGTGGGAACCATAGTCATTCCTAAAGCCACGATGCGCAAAGCCTGTGTTAATAACATCCTCCGAATTAAGATAGCTAAATGTATTACGATCAAATTCACCCAATTGCTGTAATAATTTGTACTCCTTTTTAGACAGTATATTTACGCCCATTTTCTCTGCCATATTTACAGCTTCATTATATTTAAGCTTACGTCTGCCAGATGGAGATTCTTTTGAAAAATCCGCAAAAATGAATGCATCATCTTCGATATGAAGGATATCTGGTTTTCCGCCAGTTTTTTCCATCTGCAAAAGGCTTTGCATAAGCTCAGGGTGTGCCTTTAAAGCAGCTCTTACTTCGGCAAATATAAGACCATCAGGATGTATGTAGTGAGCAGGTGCCTCATTATAACGCTTCCTCAGGGCTCTAAGAAGTTTCAATTGTTGCTCTTGAGCAAGTTTGTTACTGCTAGTAGTTTTATTTTTAGCGGGTTGGCTACCACTAGCTTTGATAGGCTTGTTGGCAGGCTTAGGCTTAATAGTTGGAGTAGTGTGTTTTTTTGCAAGAGCCGTTTTTACCTGCTTAATAAGATTAGGTGATTTAATAGCTCTGCGCTGTAATTCGAATATAAGAGCCTCATCACTTAAATCAGTAATAGTATATTTTTTATTCATAATAATATTTATTTTATATTTTATAAGTATATATAAAAAGCCCACTTGTCAATACTTTTAAGATTTTTCTTCATGGAAAGGATAGCTTTTTTTACAGGTTATATATTCTTCATTTTAGGGTAAGATATCTCTAAATTGACACTATATTTGTAATATGAGAAAATAAGTTAGCACTTAACCCATCTGTTTGCTAATGGATAGTCGTAAGAAAAAAATACTACAGGCTATAATAGAAAAGTTTATTGAGACCGCTACGCCTATTGGCTCTAAAATGCTTTATGAGGAATATGATTTAGATGTATCCCCTGCTACGATTCGTAATGAAATGGCAGTTTTGGAGCGTGAAGGTTATATAGTGCAGCCCCATGTATCTGCAGGGCGTGTTCCCACTGGTCATGCTTATCGACTTTTTGTAGATCAGTTGAAATACAATTTAAAACTTTTAAATCAGGCTAAAGAGGATATTAAATTAGTTCGACGTAAGCATTATTTAAAAAAAGCTAAAGAAAGGCTATACGAAATGGTTTCTATTCTTGCAAGTGTTACTAATAACGTTAGTTTTTCTACATTACCGGATAATAAAAGACTTTTTTATATGGGGATTACTAATGTATTGCGTCAGCCTGAATTTCAGTCTGATCCTACTGGTGCAACGCAGGTTATAGAAGTTCTTGAAACAAAATTTTCAGATCTTTTAGGCCAACTTGAGATAAGTGATGAACCTTCATTTTATATTGGTGAAGAAAACGTAATTCCGGAAATTCAGAGCTGCAGTATACTTGTGCAAAAATATAATTATAAAGGTTTTGAAGGTATTATGGGCATTCTTGGTGCAACTAGGATGAATTATGCTTATAATATGGCGGCTCTTAAATCGGCTATTGAATTGCTTGATTGATTTTAAAATAGACGTCCAAATTCCAAATAACCAAACGTACAAACAAATTACAAACATCACAAACTAACAAACCTTATCTTAAATAACTAATTAGTTAGCTTTGTAAGTTTGGACATCTGGACGTTTGGAAGTTTAAAAAGTTACTATGTCAATTATATTAGGTATAGATCCGGGTCTCGCAACAATCGGTTTTGGAATTATCGAAAAAGATGGATCTAATCTGAAGTTTGTAGACTGTGGAATTATAAAAACTAGTCCGGATTTAGATTTGCCGGAAAGATTAAGTGTAATAAAACACGATATACTTAAGCTCATAAACTCAGTCAAACCGGATGTAGTTGGTGTAGAAGAGCTTTTTTTTGCAAAGAATGTTACAAATGCAATTAAAGTCGCGCATGCGCGAGGCGTAATTGTAGAAGCTGTACATAGTAAACGTATTCCGATTATTAATTTTACTCCCCTGCAGGTTAAAAATAATATTGCCGGAGATGGCGCGGCGAAAAAATGGCAGATTCAGGAAATGACAAAAAGAATTTTAAATCTTACATGTTATCCAAAACCAGATGATGCTGCTGATGCACTTGCTATTGCGCTTTGTGCGGAACGGACTTATAAAGGGGATTTACTTAAGATGTAGGGTTTGGTAGAATTACTCCTGTTCTCCCGATTTCATCGGGATCACGTTACCCAATTGTTACCCGCCCTTCGACTCGCTTCACTCGTTCAGGGCGTTTCCAAATAGTTGCCAAATGGTTAATAATCTGGAAACAATTTGGGAACCATATGGTCACAATTAGGTCACCATTGGAATATATGAAAAAACTCTCCGCAATAATCATCGCCGTAATTCTCGCCTTTGTTGTCGCAATGGCAGACCATATAGTAGAAACCGGTTTTTCAGGTGGTTCTTTCAGCTGGAATAATATAAAAACAATATTTGGCATGAATAATAGTGGGGAAATTTCTATTGCAAAAACGCCAAAAATTCCAAAGAAGATAGAGCCGAATTTAACATATGATGAATACATCACCAAGGGGGATTATTATTATAAACGCGGATTTTTATCTTATGCATCCGGTGAGTATATAAAGGCAATAAATTCAGATTCCACAAAGACAAAGGCGTATTTTAAATTAATGCAGACAAATTTTGATTTAATGAATTATGAAAAAGCTCGTAATAATGCAAATCAAATTTTAAGCTTAGAGTCCAGTAATTTTCAGGCACAGTACTTCCTTGTACTTATAAATATAAAGCAAAGTAAATTTCTTGAGGCTCAAAAATTGATTGATCAATTAAATGCATCGGGAGCTGTTGACCATAGGCTAACTTATTTTAAGAGTTTAATTCATATTACCTACGGTAAACATGAGGATGGGAAGAAACTTTTAGTTAGCCTTTCTAAAGATGCAACTCTTGACAGCAAGCTGGATCTTAAAGTAAAGAAAATTTTAAAAGGATATCAGGAGTTCGAATTTGCAAAGGCCGCAGAAAGTTTGTATTTGTCTGAACTTTTAGCGCGCGGTTTAAATCAAGTTGGTGAATACGAGATGGCTGTTTATAAGATTAAAAATATTTTAAGAGTTCGTGCTGACCTTAGAGATTCATGGATAATGCTTGGTTTTTCTTATTTGAATTTAAAAAATTATTTATTTGCATTAAATGCTTTTGAGAAGGCTTATAAGCTTGATTCTGAATGGGCATCTACACAGTATTTTTTAGGTGTCACTTATAGTGAACTTCAAAAATATAATGATGCAATTATTTATTTAAATTATGCCTTAACTAATGGCTTTACTCCAAAATTGGTAGTACAGCAAAAGTTGGCAGATTTATACCTTAAAGTAAAAGACTATAAAAAATCTGTAGCAGCATATGAGCAGGTATTAAGTACAAATAAACAAGATATAAATTCTTTTGTACGCCCTATATGGATTTATCTGGATTTTTTAAATGAACCGGCGAAAGCAGTAAAACTGGGTGAAATAGCAGTGCAGAATTTTCCAACGAATCCGCAGGCATATAACTTGCTTGGTTGGAGTCAGGTTGGTACAAAAAATTATATTGAGGCAGAAAAAAATCTTAAAAAAGCTATTCAGGATGACCCTAAGATGGCTGCAGCCCATTATAATTTAGCCAAACTTTATGAGGTTCAAGATAAAAAAGATTTAGCTATGGAAAGTTATCAAAAGGCATATACCTTAGATCAGAGTGGCTCTATTGGAAATTTAGCGGCTAAGAGATATAATACATTGCTTTTGAAATAAATTTCAAAGTCTCAAGTGTAAGTCTCAAGTCGCAAGGGCTACTATTTAAATCACTTGAGACATGAGACTTGAGACATGAGACTAAAAATATGATCAAACCACACAAAAAACCAATTTTATTTCTATTTGCATTAGTAATAATCGGACAAATCATATTTTTAATAATGTCCGGTAAATACACCACTCCAAAATATGAAAGTAAGATTTTTACCACAACAGGCTTTGTATACGATGGCGGTGATTTACATAAGCTTAATGAGGCTGCGCACTATTTTGGGCAGACAATGATAGGGTGGACTAAATTTCCTAATTTTAAATCAGATTTAATAAAATTTTCAGATATTCCGTCTAGTTCTGATATAAATATGCATGTGCAGGAGAGGCAAAATTTTGTTTTTAAAGTTACAACAAAAAAATCCATTACATCCGATCAACTGAAGAAAGTTAAAGGTTTTTTACAGAAAAAAGTTGACCTGTTTAACTCTAATACCAAGTCACAATTTGTATTAACTAATGTGGACTACGAGCAAGCTGAAATAGTGCGTAGCTATAGCTTTGGCGCATTATCTACATTAATACTATCTATCGCAGTTGGATTAGCTCTTTTATTTGTAAGAAAGGAGTTTTTTCCACCTAAGCTTAAACTTTAACACCCATATTGTTTCCAAATGGTTTCCAGATAGTTATTGCAATAAACAATTTGGTAACGCGAATCATGAACTTGAGCGTTAGCGAATAGTTCATGAGAGCTGGTCACAATTAGGTGCCCGTACTCCCAAACCCTCCCCTGCTCTCTTTTTTTATTTCATCCACTTCCTCAAACTCAAAACGGTCTACGCGTACGAACAGACCTTGGGCTATTTTGGTACCTTTTTTTATTGTTACTGATTGGTCGGTAAAATTCATCATTTGAATTTTTACTTCATCATCATTACCACAGTAGTCCTGATCTATTACTCCTATGCCGTGCGGCTTGGTAAGCCCGTGCTTGCGAGGCGTTGAACTACGTGATGCAAGAATAAGCGCATATCCATCAGGTACTTCCACAATTACATTACCAGGTATAAGTTCAATTGATTGTGGGTCAACTGTTTTATCTTCACGCGCAAGCAGATCAAAACCCACCGAACCATCGGTTTCGTATATTGGGAGTGGGAGGGATTTGTCTAATCTTTTGATACGTATTTTCATATATTCCAAATTGTTTCCAAATTGTTTCCAAATTGTTTCCAGATTGTTAACCATTCGGCAACTATTTGGAAACGCGAAGCTGGAAACTATTTGGATAAATTAGACATAACTTCATTAACATCCAAACGAATCCCCGGCCCCATTGAGGTAGTAACTGTAATAGATTTAATATAAGTGCCTTTTACTCCGGATGGTTTTGTATTACGAATTGCGAGCAAAAATGTTTTTAGGTTATTTTCAAGTTCATCTTCTTTAAAAGAAGTTTTACCAAAAATACCATGTACATTACCCTCTTTGTCATTTTTAATTTCAATACGCCCACGGCTTAATTCTTCAATAGTTTTTTCAATGTCGGTTGTAACTGTGCCAGATTTAGGATTCGGCATTAAACCTTTTTGACCTAAAATTTTTGCAACTTTACCAAGATTTTTCATTACATCCGGCATTGCTACGATAATATCGTATTTAAATTTACCTTTTTTGAATTCTTCAATTAAATCTTCAAGGCCAGCAGAAACTGCACCAGCGTCTCTTGCAGCTTTTACCTTGTCATCGGATACAATAGCTGCGATTTTGAGCTTCTTACCTGTGCCATGCGGTAAAATAACAGTACTGCGAACAATTTGATCAGCTTGTTTTGGATCAATATTTAAATTTAAATGAATTTCAGCAGTACTATCAAATTTAGTAGCCCCTGTTTCTTTGGCAAGTTTAACAGCCTCAGATAAATTATACATTGGTTTCTCTGCGATAGATTTCAATGCATTTTTATACTTTTTACCCCTTTTACTATCCATAGGGTTAACTTTTTTTGTCATGTTCTTATTTGGTTGCGTGGTATTAGCGGTTTTCGAGACCTCCCACATAATTTAATTTAGAATTTCGCATCTCAGATTTCGCATTGTCATTTTGCAATTACCATTCTGCATTTACTAATTAATTAAATGCCAAATGAAAAATGTTAAATTTGATTGCGAATTCAGAAATGCGAAATGCGAATTCAGAAATAGTTATTCCTCAATAGTTACCCCCATACTCCTTGCAGTTCCTGCAATAACCCTCATTGCCATGTCAATATCATTAGCATTTAGATCATCCATCTTTTTTTCAGCAATTTCTTTTAATTTATTTTTTGGCAATACTCCTACCTTTTCTTTATGCGGAACGCCGCTCCCCTTTTTTAAATTAATTGCTTTTTTTATCATTTCCGCAGCAGGTGCTGTTTTCATGATAAAGTTAAAACTTTTGTCATCAAAAACATTAATTACAACAGGAACAACAGTATCTCCCATTTCTTTTGTCTTTTCATTAAATTGACTGCAGAAATCCTGAATATTCAGGCCATGCTGACCAAGTGCTGGACCTACCGGAGGAGCTGGATTCGCCTTACCTGCAGGGATTTGTAATTTGATGAGTTGTATAATCTTCTTGGACATCTTTTTATTGGATTAGATTTTATTTAGGTCTGTAGGCTTGTAGGTTGTAGGTTTGTAGGAATTTTATAGGGCCTACATCCTACATCCTAAAGGCCTACATCCTATTTATTAAGTTTATTAATAATTGCTTTCACATCATCATACGCGCTGGAATCCTGTTTATTGTATTGAAAGCCGTAAATGTTATCAGAAATTTGAACTAATAAAAAGGCAGTATTAGTGTAATTTGTGTTATTAAAGAAGAAGCTATTACTGCCAAATGAGGATGTTTCATTAATTTTTTCAGTTTCAGTATTTAACTGATTGGAAAACTGAAGTTTAATATTGAAATATGTTATATTACCTTGTCCTTTAGGCCCCAATATTTCATATAAATATATAATTTTTCCAGAGTCAGTACTATTCGAGTTTACCTGAGGTATTGTAGGTATTTTGGGTCCTGCTTTTTTTAAAGTTGGTAATGCTGTGGTGCTGGAATTTGTATTTGTGTTCGACTTAGCTATTGATTCCTTTTTTAATTTATTGCGATAGATTTTAATATTTGCAACATTGCTAAGGTCTATTTTTTCAAAGATTTGGTTAGTTTGTACCTGATTTATTACCTTGTAACCACCAATGGAACTATTGATCTTAAGGCTAGGTTCAACTACCTTTGAAGCAGTAGTTGTAGTACTTGAATTAGAATTAGACTGCGTAGAGCTTAGATTATTTAAGTAATAATCTGCGCCTGCAAACAATCCGAGAACAAGGAGGATTATGATGGTTATTTTTAGCTTGTTCATTTTAGTCCTGTCGTGCTGTCGTGCTGGCATGCTTTAGTCCTAAGTAGTAGAGCACTACAGGACTACAGCACTAAAGCACTATAGCACTAAAAATTTATTTCTTCTTAACTTGCGTAAAATCAAGTTCAACTGGTGTTTCTCTATCAAAAATAGAAACTAGAACTTTTACCTTACCTTTTTCAGGGTCAATTTTATCTATTACGCCGTCGTAATTAGCAAATGGGCCACTAATTATTCCTACATGCTCACCAACCTGAAAATCAATTTTGAATTTAGGTTGTTCTTCGCCAGTTCGTTTTTCTATAATTCCATATTCCTCGGGTGTTACGGCAACAGGAATATTTCCGGATCCCACAAAACCGGTTACATTCGGAGTATTACGAACAACATACCATGAGTAATCGGTAACCTTCATATCTACTAAAACATAACCTGGGAAAATACGTTTTTTCTCCTGCACAGGTTCACCGCGTTTTATTACAATTTGACCTTCTTTCGGTACTTTAACGTCAAAAATATAGTCTTGCATATTAAAAGCTTCTATACGTTGCCTTAATGCTTTTTCTACTGCATCTTCATAACCGGAATATGTATGTAAGACATACCAATTTCGACCTGTGCCTTTTGCTTGTTTTGCCATGTGTAGTAGCGAGAAACGCGTTCCGTATTGTTCTATCTCGAAAAACGCAATTCTCTTAATTAATTATATTAAAGAGTTAAAAGTATTTTATAACCAGTAGAAAGCAGGTAATCAACAGCGCCCAGAACAATTGCGCTTATTATCATAAAAATAAAAACAATTGTAGATATGCGAATCGCCTGGTTTTTTGTAGGCCAAGTTACATTATTGAATTCCTGTATACTATTTTTTATATATTGTTTTATTTTTTTCATGATAACTAGTTAATGTGCTTTACTCCTAAAAAAGGGCTAAGCGAATTAAGCGCAATTATTTTATCAAAGTAATTAGTTGGTTGCAAGAGGAAAATTATTTCGGATTTCGCATTTCTGATTTCGCATTCAAAAGTCACATTCCGCATTTAGCATTTTACTAGTTTGTCATCTCGACTAACATGAAGAGATCCCTTATTTTATCAGTTCACTTAAGGGATTCCTCGACTTCGCTCGGAATGACAAAAAGTTAAAAAATGCCGATTGCAAAATGACATTGCGAAATCAGAAATACGAAATGCTAATTGGTATGTGCTCCACTAGTCACCCTCTCATCTTCAGTAACAGGCTGTGGGTGCATTTTAATTGCAAGTAATACTTTTTCCAGTAATACCTTTGGGTCACTATCAGAAACCACCATTTCGTTCATATCTCGGTCACATACATCAAGTATTGTATCTATATGATCAGAAACACCACCGCTCCCAAGAAGCACTCCAACAACTTTTCCTTCATCGTACGCAACTGTAAATTCATTTAAAGTACCAACTCCTCCTCCTAGAAGTATAATTGCATCACTACTTCTGATATTTAGTATATCTCTTTCCATTAATCCCATACCTGTATAAAGGATGATATCGTAATATTCATGCGGAGATCTGTAGTTTTCTATATGCTCCTTTTCACTAAATGCAGGAGAAACCCCCATTACGAATCCTCCGGCCTGGTGAGCACCATAAGCTGCTTCATCCGGAAGGCCCGGGCATGCTCCATTTACCAAAATACAATCAGATTTCGCAATATGATGGCCAAGCGCAATGGCTTTTTTAATTGTTTCCTGATTTTCTATTGTTGGGCCTTGTGCTGAGCCCATTACTCCTATTCGTAGTTTCATATTTCTTATTGAAGGCCTAATTGAGGACCTAGTTGAGGACCTAGTTGATAACTGTTTTACTAGCTAACAATCAATCAGGTCTTCTATCAGGCCTTCGATAAGGTCTTCCATTAGTTTAATCCTTACATTATACCAAATTTCCTCTCTGAAAGCAAGGGGTGTACTATAATCCATCAATTTGATCTCTTGTATCTTTGACTGCATCCGATGCCTCTTTTGCCTTACCGTCATTGCCCTTTTCTAATAATGCGTAAACTTCGGACATCATTATTTTTAATTCCTTAATTATAAGTATCCACTCAGGTGTTTCATGTAATGGAGGTCCTCCAATTTCATAGGCAAGTATATTTTTTTGATTGGCTATTTTTTTCCTCATTGTATTCAAACGTGCATCATTCCATGCAATTACATTTTCAATATCTTCTTTGCCTGGTGTAATTACATCTCCTTCTTCAGGCAAATCAGGGTTATCTGTTAAATATTGTTGTAATTTTTGAATCAGAAATTTATAAGTAAGAAGTGCAAGTTCCCCGAAATTTTGTGCATCTTCACATTTCTGAAAAAGCGCATAATATTCATCTGTACTAAGCCTTTTTTGTTTTGTTAGATAATTAAAATTTCTCATAATTATTTCTTCCTCAGCTAAAAATGCTCCATTGGATAATTTAGGATCAATTTTATGAATTTCGAAGAGTCTTTTAGTGGCTAGTATATCTTCCTTATTTTTAATTAAGGTCTCTGTGTCTCTTGGTGTTTCTGGTGTAGTCATAGTGTTATTGTTTAAGAGTTATTCTATTGTTATATTATCATGGTTTTTTAGTAGTTGCTTTAAATCTTATATCCTCCAATAGACTTATAGCACGATCAATTTTACCCTCACCTATTAAATCACTAACTTTTTTTAGTGCAACCTTTGCAGGTTTTCCATTTAAATAATATCCTTTAGTTTTTATCTTAATTGTTGCATCAGACATAGCTGCTAGCATTTCTTGTTTTGATTTGCTACGATCACCTATAACTTCCAAGGCTTTCTTTATGGCTTTTTCACTTCTTAGTACCCGAGCTAGCTCCTTCCCTTTATCGGCATTTTTTCTAAATACAAATTTTGCTTTCGGGGTTTGTATAGTAAGGCTATCCAATCCACCTTTAGCTTTTCCAAGCTCAAGTTTTTCTAAGTCTTTAGCAAGCTCTTGCTGCGTATATAACTTTGTGGTTGTTTTACCGTCGCGCGTAATTGTGACGCGAGTACCTCTTGTATCTATATCCAATCCAAAATCATCCATGGTCTTTGCAAGTGCGCTTGTACTCACGTCATCACCTTTGTCACTAAACATTTCTCTAACCAATTTAAAATTCTTATTAACACTCATGTCAACAGTTATAGATCCATCTGTGTGAACATCAATATCCTCAAATCCTGCGCTATGGCTACCAAAATCCCTTTTGGCTGCAAAGCCAGTTTGCGTCATATCAAAATTACTTTCTTTTTCAAGGGCCCTTTTATATCCAGCTTTCAAATGATCATCGATATCCATACTATCTATATGATTTTCCATAGCATTAAATATCCCATTTCTTCTTCTGACTAAAGCCTTACTTCTAGCTGAGCCATCTGCAACTCCCTTTAATTGTCCACGTAATTCTTCCAATTGATATAGTCTCCTCATAATTTCTGGCTCTCTAAATAATTTCATCATTTTTATATCGGCTGTTGTACCTAAACAGTCCACACCTGCAACAATATTTGCAATCAATTTACTGCCCTTTGCGTTTAAATTTAATTTGGCAGCATTGCTATGATCTAGAACTGCATCAAGCATTTCTTTGTATCCGCTTTCGCCAAAATGCTTAACATATGTTGCCTTATTGCGTTGAAACCACATGGTTGAAAATAGCGGATGATCTTTTGTCAGGTTACGATATGAATCGGTATCAGCATCATCGAGAACCTTCTTAATAGTATATCCCATATCATGATCTATTATGGATTGCCTGATTAAGACCCTCTTTCTTGGGCTTATTCTTACCCCCATACGAGCAAATATCTTATCTGCAATCCTCATATTTCCCTCTAAAATATGAGTTACACCGTGATCACTCCCTGTAAAAAATTTCCTATCTATTATTGTTTGATGTACTAACTTTCTTTGATTTCCTCTAATTAAGTTAAAGATATCCTGCGAAGATCTCACAGAATGCCCCATTTTACCTTCTTTTAAGGCGGCTTTATAATCTTTTAAATAGCGCATTGATTCCTTAAGTATGATTATTTTTTCTGCTTCATCTATAACAGACGCTTTATCTTTCATGCCCTTAAGATCATCGGCTAATTTTGACAATAACATTCTTTCAGTGGGATTTTCAATTGTCGCTATTACATCTTTCATTTCTTTAAAGGTTTTTTTACCTTTTAATAATTTCATAACATTTTCTACGCCATTAGAACCCCTGATAATATCATCAACTGAGCCTGCCACCTTAACAGGTACTAATTTCCCAATAGTAGCTTCCATAGAAAGTATATCATCTATTGTTTTCCCGCTATTTTCCATATAACGCTTAGCTAACGCAAATTGTTCCTCAATGGTTAAGCCTAATGTTTTGCCAATATCTCTAATTCCATCATAATCATCAAAGTTTTTTGCCTCCCCGGTTAATATACGTGTCATCTTCCCCCTTGCTTTTACTACTTTTTTAGCAGCTTTTATTTTAGCTAATCCCTCTTTATATTTATTAAAAGCCTTAATTGCTTTTCTGCTAGTAATTTTGATGTCAGCGAGATCACCTTTGGTCATTTCCTCCAAGTCATCTAAATTTTTACCCTTAATTCCGTCCATATCTCCAACTTTTTCATTACCAATTTTTATTTCACCTAGCCCTGCTTTCGCTGCTGCTAATTCATCACTTGCTTGAGTTAGTGCTTGCTGTGAAGCTGCAACAGCTTGTTTGTTTTTTGCCACATTAAGAGAAGCTTTTGCATCTTCAGAAGCCTTTAGTGCTTTTTTATATTTACGGAAAGCAGCTCTAGCTTCCGGCCCCTTAATGCCGTAGCGCACAAGTTCATCATGAACCATTGCGTCAAGTTCTTTAAATGATTTACCTTTTATATCAGGCATTTGTGCAATAGATTTATCACCAATTTTTATGTCATCAAGTTTTGATGTAGTAGTGTCAAATTTAACTTGAGATGCAGCTGAATCCCTAGTTGCTGTGGCTACCTTAAGAGATTCTTTGGAATCTTCAGCGACCTTAAGTGTTTCCTTGTATTTACGAAAAGCAGCTATTTCTTTAGGGCTTTTAATGCCAGCTGCTGCAAGTTGCGCTTCACTCATTTCCTCCAATTCTTTTAATGATTTTCCTTTTATATCATCTAATTGTGAAATTGGTGCATCATCAATTTTTATTTCATCAAGTTTCGATGTAGCTGCTGTAACTCTTGCTTTATGCTGAGACACTACTTGTCGTGATGTTTGAACTGCCTGTTTATTTTTTGCCACTCTAGCCAAATCTTCCGCTTTTTCAACCGCCTTAAGCCTATCAACATATTTTCTAAATTTAGCATAATCCCCAGGTGATAATTCAGGCCTCATCCTACTAAGCTCTCTTGATGTTTTACCTTTAAATCCGTCCATCTGAGATATTGCAACTCCATTTATATCTAATGCATCAAGTGGTGTTCTTGCTGCCAATACAGCAGCATCAGCATCGTCTACTACTTGCTGAGCTCTGGCTGCAGCTCTACTCATTTTCGCAGTCTTAACAGCCTTTTTTAATTTTTCAGATGTTTTTAATGCAGCTTTAAATTTTGCAAACGCAATAAAGTCCCCTGGTGTTTTAAGCCCATGTCCAACAAGTTGATCTGGTGTTAGGGCCTTGAGGTCGTCGAGGCTTAAGCCTTTAAAGGCTGGGAATTCACTAGCCGGCTTACCCGCAATTTTTATTTTACCAATTTCTTCTGTAACCTTAGCAGTATCACTAGCTAAGTCTGCAAGTTCGGCTTCTGCCCTTGCTAATCCTGACATCCCACGCTTTTCTAACATTTTTATAGGAGCTTTTAAAAGTCTGCCTGTACCTCCGAGTATCTTACCCGGTACAGTTGCTAATTCTTTTGTAAATCCAACTGCGCCACGTCCTGTAAAAGACAGTCCTGCCTTAGCTGATGAAAGTATAGCTCCATTGCCCGCTTTTTTTGCAATTGCAAATGCACCTCGTGCTGCCACGCCGCCTGCTTGCAACCCTTTTAATGCAGCACCTCCACCTGTTAATGTTAATAAAACGTTAAAAACAACTTTACCAACACCTTTTCCTATTTTCATTTCAGAAAACTCTTTATAAGAAATCAGAGCTTTCCCCATCTCCCTCCATGCGGCACCGGCATTATCTGCCCAAGGAGCTAGTGCCCCCAATCCTTTAAGTGTTTGCCAGGGGCTACCAACTAATGTATTAAGCCCGGTTACTAATTCACCTGCACCTTCAAATGCACCTGATAACAGTCCTACTGTAGAATTTAGGAGAATTGCTGCAGGCACACCTATTGCAGGAGATATCTCCATTGTTTTTTTAATAACCCAATCAATACCTTCATCTAGGCCATAAGAAACCATTGATAACCCCTCACCTATTTTGCCAAATAATAATCCCCCTGTTGCATCCCATGCATTTGGTCCATCTATACTTGTATTTCTAATATTTCTCTCTTGGCTTTCCAGCCCATCAAGGAGTTTGTGATTATCTAAAGTAGCATCTAAAACCTTATCGGCTACGTCTGCATCTATTTTATCTATTTTATCTATATTTTCATTAATAGTCGCTTTTTCCTCCAGCAATTGATCCATTATTGGCATATTTGCTTTTGCAGCCTTTTTTAATATACCCAAAGAAGAGTCTATGGTTGATAATGCCGGCTTTACCACGCCAGTCATATGCGTATCAAGGTTTTGACGACCTGCTCCAACCGATGATAACCTGGACTCAACTTCTGTAGATCTTTGTTGGGATGCTGCTTCCTGTTTACCTTTTTTAGTGTCTAACTCCTGCCTTCCTCCACCTGCAATAGCCCTATGTCCTTGCAAAATGGTTTTTTGTTTTTTCAATTGTCTTTCTTGCTGATCAGAAAGCCCTGGTTTTGACAGGGCGTCATCAATAATACGTATAGCACCATCCAGATTTTTAGTGAATTGATCTAATTTTCCAGCTTTTACGTCTATCTGACTAGCTGCTGCCTGTTCTTTTTGTGCTGCATCACTTGCATGTTCATGCAGGCTGGCTTCGTAAGTATCTAAATCTGCTTTACGATCAGCAAGATCTTGATGTTGTTGTTTCAGTCTTTTGTAATTCCTTCGTTTGATTGCTTGAGATCTAACATTTTTTTTCTGGTTTAATTTTGCGTCCTCAATTTTTTTCTTATTTTCTTCACGTGCTTTTATCTGTCCTTCTTTTAATTTTTCCGGAGCGTCATTTACTTTTTCGCCATATTTTTTCACATTTTTTTCACCTGTTTTGACTTCATCTACCTTTATCATAAGCAGATTTTTTATTTGACTATGCATGCTCTCCATTCTCTTGGTCTCCGCGTCATCAATAAATGTGTTTGCAAGACCACGTATGATCACCCCCAATCCTTTTTTGCCCTTTTGGAACGATTTATAGGATTTATTAAAATCACCAATGCTCGTATTTAAGGCAGCGCCTAACTTTTGCAAGTCTTGTGTTTTAGATGTGATTTTATTTAATTCCCCTTTAATCCCATCTGGAGTATTTAGTTTAGATGCATCAAATTGAACATCCGTTATTTTTTTGCCTTTTGCCTTGTCCATCGAATTTTTTGCGCGTTCCAGACTTTTATTGAAATTTTCCCTATCTTTTATAGCGTTCTTAGTTTCAGTTTCATGAGCTTTATTATCCTCCTTGGACGGAGCCGGAGCATATTTACCTATAATTTTGTCTAATCTATTCAGCATTGCCGTCTTGTATTTACTAAATTCACTATTCTTACCTACAGATAATCCTTTTTCCTGATTTTTATCAAAACGATCTACAGAAGTAACAAAATATCTTGCGATATTATTACGCATTAATTTCTGGAATTTCGGAGGTAGCTTATTTATACGATCAGCATTGCTTTTAAGTTTTTGATTACTTTCTTTAACTAGTTCTGCAACGGGTAATTTCCCCCCTTTTTCTCCTTTATTCTTTACTGATTCAACATGACTCTCTTTTATAGAAAGAGCTTCTGCAAAGTATACTAACCTGCCTGATTGTTTATAGTTTTTGTGCATAATTATACTAATCTGAAATACCCTCTAAAATTTTATCGGCATTTTCCTGCTCATGACTTTCCACCTCTTTTGTTATTTGTGAAAATTCTGTTTTTAAAAATTTACTTAATTCCTTATTAAAATCCGGATTAGCTTTATTGAGCTTAATAAGCATGTCCTCCTGTTTCTTTTTAGCATCCTCAAGAACCTTCATTATTTCTATTAGGCCTTTTTCCGGAAGATTGTCTAATTTACTAGTTATAGCCTGAATTTCTTCGGCAGTGAGAATATATAAATTTGCTAATAATTTTTTAATTTTTTGTTTCAATTTTATCTTTTTAAATTTAAAATTTGGTATTTATTTAGGATTTAGAGCTTGGGATTTGAAATTTTATCTTATTATTATACCAAATTTCCTTCCTAAAGTCAAGAGATTTGGGGTATAAAATTATTTATGTTAGAATTCTGAGGCTGATAATATAGTTTTCAATTGGGAAATGCTTAAAATTGTAAAAATCTGTTTTAGATATTCATAAATTGCATTTGTAAAAAAGTAAAATTCACAGATTTTCACAATTTTATTCTTCGCTTCAGGCCATCAACAATGATGTCCTTGCACTTCGAAACGCATTTCTCGCAACTTGCCATGCCAAAAATAGCTTATCCATCATCGCGCTCAAATTATATTAAAGGTGGAACAAGCCAAACAATCAGAATCCTTTTTTTAACAATATTCGCATCTGCTTTATTTGTAATAATTATAGGCAGGCTTTTTCAATTACAAATAGTTAAATATAAAGACTACAGCTCAGCGGCTAAGGACCAGCATTTTGGGGCGATTACCCTTAATGCAAAAAGGGGTGAAATATTGGTTCGGGATACTCACTCCGGAAACCTTTCTAAGCTTGCAACTAACACAACACTCGATCTGGTTTATGTTGATCCATTTGTAATTCCGGAAAAAAAGGACAAAATTGAAATAGCGAAAAAACTTGCACCCTTGCTATACACAGATTCAGATTATAAGAAATGCAAAGAAAAGCCGGAGGAGTGCAAGTATAAAATAGAAAAAGAGCCGGAATTAGAATCTTCAGTTGCAGTTAATACTGTATGGAACATAGATAATAACAAAAAAACAAAGACTGTTAATGTTAAAAAAACAGATGAAGATTTTAAAACCTATAAAGAAGTTGTTGACTTGGCTGCTGCGGATATTCTCCGGAAAATATCAAAAGAGGAAGTTGATTTTGTAGTATTAACGCGTGATGCAAATACAAATTTAATAGCAAGTGTAGTTAACGAAAATATGTCTGGGGTTTTTGCAGATGTAAAACGTTTTATGGTTTATGCTGACCCAACACTTATCTCTGCAGATAAATTAAAAGAAACTTCCAATAAACTCGCTAATATATTAGGTAAATCTGCAAAAGATATTGAAAAAAAACTTACACGCAGAAAGGTTCGTTACGTGTTCTTAAAAAATAAAATTGAACCTAAAATTTCTCGCGCAATCAAAAAAATGAGCCTGAAGGGTGTAGTACTACTTCCTGAGCATTGGCGTTTTTATCCTGAGAATTCTCTTGCTGCACACATAGTGGGATTCTTAAACCGTGATGAAATTGGTCAGTATGGGATTGAAGGTTATTTTAACACCGAATTACAAGGTAAAAAGGGTACGATTTATGCAGAAAAAGATCCTCTTGGGCGCCAGATTACAGTTGGTAATAGTAAAATTGTTAATGCAGTAGATGGAGATACTGTAATTCTTACTATTGATCGCATTATCCAAAAAAAAGCTGAAGAAATATTAAAAAAGGCAGTTGAAAAATATAAAGCAGATGGCGGTCAGGTAATAATTATGAATCCTTTCACAGGTGCAATTATTGCAATGGTTAATTATCCGATTTTTGATCCTAATAAATATACTAATGTTTATAAATTAAGGTCGTTGAAAAAAGATGAATTAGTTGAAAAGACAGTTCCTATTTTTAAGTTAAACGATAAAGGTAAATACGTTCCGGTTACCAAAGATGATCTTTTTAATGACACAGTAAAAAAGTATATTTATGAGAATAAATTTGGTGCAGCTGTTTTTAAGAACAGACTTGTATCTGAGTTTTATGAGCCGGGCTCTGTTTTTAAGCCAATTATTATGTCTATTGCACTGGATGCCAAAGAGGTAGAGCCCCAAACAACTTTTATTGATGATAAGCCCCTCAAAATAGATGAATTTACTATTAAAAATGCTGATGGTCAGTATAGGGGCAGGTCTACAATGTCTGATGTACTTGCTTATTCTATGAATACGGGTATGTCTTTTGTTGCTAAAAAGCTTGGTAAAAAATTGATGTTTCAGTATTTAAAAGATTTTGGATTTGGCGAATACACAAATATAAAATTAGAAGGTGAAACTAAGGGCAAGGTTGATTATTACAAGCAATGGTCAAAGGCTCAGATGTTAACTACATCTTATGGTCAGGGTATTGTTGTAACTCCACTTCAGGTAATTACAGCATGGTCTGCCCTTGCGAATGGAGGCAAATTAATGCAGCCTTATATTATAGATAGCATAATAAAAGAAAAAAAGGTAATAAAAGCTGAACCGCAAATTGTCAAAAGGGTAATTTCCGAAGAAACTTCAAGTATTATTACATCCATGAATATCAATTCGGTTCGTCGTGGTGTTGCCAGGCCGGCTGATGTAGTTGGTTATTTAATAGCCGGAAAAACCGGTACATCACAAGTCGCAGGCAGAAGTGGTAAATATGAAACCGGAGAAGGTTCTACAATTACATCTTTTGCAGGTTATGCACCTGCTTTGAAACCAAAATTTGTAATGCTTGTAAAACTTGATCGTCCACGTATTGGTGAGCATACATGGGGTTCCACAACTGCTGCACCTACTTTTAAAGAGATTACTGAATTTTTACTGAAATATTATAATGTGCAGGCTTCTTCTTGATTCTGATATTCGCATTATTTAATTTATTGCTGTATTTATACTTTTTATTAGTCCTATAGTGCTTTCGTGCTGTAGTCCTTTAGTGCTATTTATATAGCTAGTAGCACTATAGCACGACATATACCCAAGAATGGCAAAAAAACGCCAGTGTGCCTGCCCCCGCCTTGGCGGGGGGAAGCTAGGCATTACAGCACAAAACTTAACCGGACTAAAGCACTAAAAATTAGCCCAAAGTCGTCTACTTTATAATTAAGTTGTAGACGACTTGTTCCCGTTGGTTCGGGAGAAGACGAGTATCCACCGTATTATGACGGAGATAGTTCGAATGGTGTTTTTTCGCCTTGGGCTACTGCGTGATGATCACTCCTGCTCCGCCAGCACGAGGCGTCGGAATTGTCCGAAGAGGTTGACGATGATGGTTCGTTTGTTCCCGATGGGGAACTTTCGGAACTCGGCCTCGCTCTTCGGTTTGTGGGTGTAGGTGTCCTCGTTGTCGGAGAAGGTCACGAGGTACTTACCCTCGCGTCGTGCACGTTCCTTCTCTCCTTCCATCTTGAGGTTGCAGTTGAGGCACACGAGCTTGTCGGACGGCCAGGATGTGTCGGTGCTCTCGCCGCTCACCGGGATGCTGCGGTTGTGCTTCCACTTCCACACGTCCCACGAGTACCACATCTCCTTGACGGAGACGTCCTTGTACTTTTGTACCTGTTTGGTCTTGTTTCGCGTGCAGTACTTGGTTGAGCACACGCGGTCACCACCTGTACAGGTTTTGAAGCCGTTGCTGTTTGTACTGCAGCTTCGTGGAGTGGTTCTGCAGTTCTGTCCACAGGCTTCCTGCACGGTGTAATGTTCCGTACGGTACCCGTCTGGCACCTGCTTGTAGTGGTGGTGCTTCATGTACAGCGATTTGACGTTGAATGCGCCTTGCGGGATGCTCTCGTCGAAACCCTCGTCGTGCACCACCTGGTAGCGATCCACGTGAACCGTATGGACCCAGTTGACCTTGCTGACCTCGACTTGTGCTGTCCTCTCGTAGAACACGAAGAGGAGTATGAAGCCGACGATGAGAAGACCGATCCCCGCGGGGATGATGATCTTCCAGGGGATCCGATTCTCTGCGACGGAGCTGAAGCTGCCCTCTGTGTCCCAGTCGTAGCTATGGCGGACGGGCGCTCGACGTGGACGCGGGGTGGTGCGACGCGGCCTTGTCGGCGGCGTGTACTGGCGGCGGGGCTCGGGTTTGGTGTCTGGCAAGCGTTCGCCGGACTCGATTTCCTCGCGGCTGGCTCCGCACTCCCTGCACTCGCCGTGAGAATTGCGCTGGCTGCTGTTGCAGAACGGGCAGTGCCAGTCGGCGCCCTCGGTGGCCTGTTTGATCAGCTCGGGGTCGGTCAGGGGCGGTGCCTCACCCTCAGGCGGATCGAACCAGTCCTGACCTGCCTCGATTTCCTTTCCACAGTTTTGGCAGCGTTTGAAACGCCCCCAAACGTTACTGTCGCACGCGCGACACTTCCACATCATTTCATGATGAGTTACAGGCATTTTTTTCTCACCTTCCTTTCTTGGTTGTGTGTTGATGGTTTTTATAGCCCAAATTGCGAAAGATCATTATTAAAATACCGTATTGGTTTATTAATAAGGTTATAAATTATCTCATAAAATGATTTATTTGTCAATCTTAGATTAACGTGAATTTTGAAATTAGCTTCTCTCTGATGGTTACTACAAAAAATAGTAATAATTATATGAAGAGTTATTTTTCTTTTTGTCATCCCGGACCTGCCTGCACCGAGCACAGTCGAGGTGATCCGGGATCCACGATTAGCGCGTATGCCATGGATCCTGATCCCGATAAAATCGGGACAGGATGACAAAGTGTAAAACATTACTTCATTTAGACAAAAATCGAATTTCGAGATTCACGTTAGATTATACTTTGTTTGACATCTAAATTTTTTACCATATAATTAATGACTCTTAAGATGAAGAACTTCCATAATTCATAAAAAAAATGCCTGAAACACCTGAAATTAACATCGATTATCATCTTGGTTATCATGCACAACCTGAAGATTTAGATGAATTTAGAGAGCATGTGCAAAATGCAGATATACTTATACCTGAAGTTGAAAACTGGGATGATCGTATATTACAAATCTATAACGACATTGCATCCGGAAAAATGCCTCAGAGCGAAATGGCTACCATTATTCTTTCAACTATATTGAATAATGGCGTATTTCAGGCAGAAATGTTACGTCAGCTTCATAAAACAAGAGTATTGGTGGCTTTTATGGCTTGCCCTTTAAATGAGCTTGAATCCTCTGGGTTGCTGGCAAAATGTATGGAAATAAGTGAGCTCAACAGCAAGCTAAGACTGCCCTTTGTCAATAATGACCTTGAAAATGTTAAAATGATTAGAATAGAGCAATTAAGGGCTGCCGATGAACAAAATGAACTCAGGGAATCAATTTGGTTAACTAATTTATATAAACATTTAGATGCCTTAATTAAAGATACCCGATTTAGAAGAAAAAATAGTATTAGGCTCTTATTACAAATGGGTATAGCACATAAGGGATTTATTGCAAAAACCGATTCGGAAAGAATTAAAAGCTCCAGAATTGTTCATGAAGCTGATGAAAATACAGAAGCGGTTTATAAAATAATTAAACGTGAAGGCAGTAGCGAAGTTTCCTCTTTAATGCATGCAAGATCTATAATAGAAACTGCTATAGATTCATACATTCACACTAACAACAAAAAACAGTATTCTGCCAAGCAAATATCAGAAATTGCATATCAATGTGCAATGGCATTCGACGAAGATGACATTAAACCTTTGGGAGAATTTATTAAGAGACAAGTAGAATCAGATCAAATACCATCGTTATCAAATATCGAATTAGGCAAATTAATTGTAAGATACCTTAGGCAACTGTAAAAAAACTAAATTATAACTTCTTCCAAAACATCCAGAAATTCATCACAATTTTCCTTTGTAATTATATAAGGCGGGAGTATTCTTAAAATTGTGGATCCGGATGAAATTACAAGTACTCCCCCCTCCTGTAATTCCTTCATAATTTTCCCCACCTTTTCCTTAAATTCAATCGCAATTATAAGTCCGTTACCACGTACCTCACGTATGTGGGTAGTTTTTTGCTGCAATTCTTTTAATCGATTCAATAGATATTCACCCATTTCAGATATATTCTTATTTAATTGATTATCCGTTATATAATTAAGCGTGGTTAACCCAGCTGTACAGCAAATTGCATTTCCTCCAAATGTTGTGCCATGAGCACCTTTTGGTAGCCTTTCTGCTATTTCTTGAGTTATTGCTACTACTCCAAGCGGCATTCCTCCGCCAATAGCTTTAGAAAGGCAAACAATATCTGGTACTACATTGTACTGACCAGTTGCTAAAAAAGCTCCTGTCCTGAATGTGCCAACCTGCACTTCATCGCATATTAAAAGTGCACCATGTTTTTGGCATAATTTTTTAACATTTTTGAGGTAGTCTGCATCTGGCATACGCACACCACTTTCTGCCTGAATTGGCTCTAAAATTACAGCAGCTATTTCATCACTCATCTCATCTTCAAGTGCAGATAAGTTATTGAATGGCACATGAATAAAGTCGGGCACTAGTGGAGAAAAGCCTTTTTGATACTTCGGTTGCCCTGTTGCTGTAAGCGCCCCCATAGTTCTGCCATGATAAGAACCTTTTGTAGATATGATCTTACTGCGCCCTGTTGCAACACGTGCAAATTTTAAAGCAACTTCTACACATTCCGTACCTGTAGAAAAATAGCTGATTTGACTTAGCTCATTTGGTAGAAGTTCTAATAATTTTTCAGTTAAATGTGCACGCGGCTCACAATAAAAACTGTTATGCACGCTAATAATTTGATCTGCTTGCGAGGCAATAGCCTTATTTAATTCAGAGTTATTATGCCCGATTGCAGCTACGCCGAATTGACTGGAAAAATCCAGGTATTTTTTACCATTTTCATCGTATACATATACACCTTCTCCGCGGACAAGTGTTATGTCGCGTTTTTTGTAGAGCGGGATGATGTGGTTGTTTTCAATGTTTTGTGTGATGGGCATCATTGTATTATTACTTTGTCATCCTCGGGCTTGACCCGGGGATCCAGACTACAAGCAAATGTACTGGATCCCGCATCCCCGCAGTTTCGTGCGGGACAGGCAAGTGCGGGATGACAAAAGGTGATTAAGATATAATTGTTCCTATTCCCTCCATAGCCCTCCTAATCGGCTCATCAACCCTTCCATCCCCAAAATAAATTTTAGCAACTCCGGCATCAATTGCTTCCTTGGCGCCCATTAGCTTTTTCTTCATTCTTCCGCCGGCAAATTGGTAATGATCTTCAATTTTATCTTTTGGAATGTGGCTGATTAATGAATCTGGATTATCGATATCTTTCATAAAACCGGGGGCTTCAAAAAGCTGTACAATTGCATCTGCCTTAAGTGCTCCACCTAGTACCGCCGCAGCTCTGTCGTTATCCACATTAATAGCCTCGCCTTCTTCGCTTATGGCTGGCGGAGTTAAAACTGGCACATAGCCGTTTTCGACTAATAATTCGATTAAAGACGTGTTAATTTTAGTAACTTTACCCGTGTAGTCGTCGCGTATAACCTTTAATTTATCGCCATCACGAATTTTTAATGTACTTTTTCTTCGCCCTTCCCAGATTCGTCCGTCGATACCGGTCAATCCTACCGCATTAACGCCACGTTTTTGTAAAGCTTCTACAATACGCTTATTGGTAACCCCGCTATAAACCATCATAAAAATATCAAGAGTTTCCGGGTCTGTCCGGCGGCTTGTGTGGCCAGATTTTGATGTAAGCATTACCGGTGGCTTTCCAAGTTTTTCGGAAATTTCAGCCATCCTTGCATTAGCCCCGTGAATAAGAATTTTAGGACCTTTTAGATTTGTAAAGTCATATAGTACCGCTGATGTGTTGAGGCTTGAACCGCCTCCTATTTTGATTATTAACATGATTCGTGTTGTTGGGCGAATGGTTGGGCAAATGGTTGGGCGAATGGTTGGGCGAATGGTTGGGCGAATGGTATAACCACAACCCGCCCTACTACTCGCTCCACAACTCGCCCCACAACACGCCCTACTATTCGTTAAATCGGATGGAGCCCTAAAAATTCTAAACTTGTAGTTTCATCCCAGTCCATCATTACATTCATGGCATGCACAGCCTGGCCGGCGGCACCTTTCATTAGGTTATCCAATGCGCCGATGACGACGAGGCGATTACTATTGGGGTCTTTTTGGAAGCCGATATCGCAAAAGTTAGTGCCAGCCAGAATTTTCGGCTCCGGAAATCTGCAAATACCACGTTTTTCTTTTACGATTCGTATAAAAGGTTCATTTCCATATATTTCACGGTAAGCCTTCCATACGTCCTTTTCGGTTATATCCGGATTAAGGAATATATGTGATGTTGTTAGAATTCCTCTTACCATTTCAATAGAAGTTCCAGAAAAATGGATTTCCGGCACACTACCCTTTACTGTTAATTCCTGAATCATCTCTGCAGTATGCCTGTGGCCGGTTGGCTTAAATGAACGCACAGCACCGCTTCTTTCCGGGTGATGTGATGCATCATTTGATTTGCAGCCACCTTCACTTGATCCGACTTTGGCTTCCACTACTACAGGTCTTTCTAGGTCAATCAATCCCTTTTTAAATAATGGATATAAACTAAGTATGGTGCATGTGGCATTACAGCCGGCACCGCTTATGTAATTAGCAGTTTTCATTTGTTCACGATGTAATTCAACTATTCCATAGTTAAACTTTTTAAGTGAATTAGCATCTGCATGTTCATGTTCGTACCAATTAATATAATCTTCCGGATTTCTAAGTCTGAAATCTGCAGACAGATCAATTATTTTTGGTGCTAATTTTTTAAATTCTGCAAATTTATTCATGGCATTACCATGTGGCAGTGCAAGAAATAAAATATCGCAAGGTTCAACATCATTTGCACTACAAAACACAAGATCTGTATGCTTTTTAAGGTTTGGGTGTACCAAGGTAATTGGTTTACCAGCTAACCTTTCAGATGTTACTTGATTTATTGTGATTTCCGGGTGATTTGTAAGCAAGCGGATTAGTTCACCGCCTACATATCCGGAGCCGCCAATTAGAGATGCTGTTGTCATAATTTTATAGTCTCAAGTCTCATGTGCAAGTCTCAAGTGATCTATTAATAGAGCCTTGAGACATGAGACATACACTTGAGACTTATTTAAGAATATAATCCACAATCCGAGCCGGAATATCTACTCCGGTGGTTGTGATTGAATTACGGAATTCCATAGTATAATTAACTTCAATTACAGTGTATCCGCTATCCGTTTCAATTAAATCTACTGCTACGATATCTCCGTTTACAGCTCTAGCGGCCTTTATGCTTATCTCTTTTAATTCATCGTTTAACGGGCAATTGCTGGCAACGCCTCCTGTTGCGGTGTTCGTTTTCCAGTGCTTACTTGTTCTATAAATTGCTGCAATGCATTCATCGCCAATTACAAAACTTCTAATATCCCTTCCTGATTTCTTTATATATTGCTGAATATAAAATGTGGAGTGATGATAGGAGCCAAGAATCTTTTTATGTTCCAATACTGCTTCTGCAGCTTCGCGATCATTTAACTTTGCAATTAATCTTCCCCATGAACCAACGCATGGCTTAACTACACATGGGTAACCCATTTCTTCAATTGCTTCCAGGGCTGAATCTGGTGTATATGCAACTCTGGCAATTGGCGTGGGTACGCCTGCTTTTTCGAGCGCTATTGTAGTTAATAATTTATCCCCACAAACATGAGCGGTTTCGAAGGGGTTTATAGTACGTACGCCAACACTATTTAAAATACCCAATGTATATAAAGCCCTTGTGTGATTAACACAACGTTCAAGTACGCAGTCGAATTTTTTAAATTCTTCAAGATTACTTAAATTGAATGTTAATTTTCGATCATCAATGCGAGTAATTTCAATATTACGCTTTTTGAATTCCTGCAGAAGCAACTTTTCTTCTGCTCTTATAATGGAATGGAGGATGGCTATGTTCATTGGTTTATTGGTTATTGTTCTGTTTGTCATCCCCGACTTGATGCGGGATCCAGTACATTGACATGTATCCTCTGGATCCCCGGGTCAAGCCCGAGGATGACAAAGGAGTGATACATCCGTATACAACTCTCTTGTCATAACCTGATCACTCGGTATTATTTGATATACGCGATCATCTATTGGGTAAGAAGTGATAAACCACTCCCCTTCCCCTTCCCATAGTCGCAGATCGAAATATTCAGGATCAATGGTGTAATAAGAATGTATGTAACAGGTATTATTTTGTAAAAGTAGGAAGTTAATGGCTTTAATGAGCTGTGCGTTATCTTTCATTATCTGAACTGCGTGGGAAATCCCCTGCTCTGTATCTGACTTTGCTGATTCCCGGAGAATGAGGTTCAGTATTTTTTCTGCACCGATCCTGCCGGGAATTTGAATTTTGACTCTCTTGAGATTCCCATTAAATACAAATAAAGAATCGTTTTTATGGAATGGCTGATTGTTTTCAACGTCTCCTTTTGTCCATGTGCCATGTGCCCAGCGCGCATGAACGAGTAAAAAATCTGTTTCCGGAATATTTATAGATGGAGTATCTTCCCAAATCGGATTAAGGCTTCGCTTCAGAATTAGCTCATCCCCTTGCCGGTACATAATACCCCACCCATCACCCTGATAGTTTTTGCTGTTTTTACACATCTCCGCAAAATCATTAAGTAATGGATTGAGGTTGTGTGGGTTTTTGCTGTTGTAAAATAAGAAACGACACATATTATTAATTTCGGATTTCGCATCTCAGATTTCGCATTGCCATTTTCCAATCAGCATTTAGCAATTACTAATTAATTAGTAAAATGTAAAATGAAAAAATGCTAAATTGAATGCGAATTCAGAAATGCGAAATACTAAATGTTACTGTCCCCAATCCTCCTCTTCCTCAGGAGCCTCTACTAAATTAACTTGATCGGAAGTCATAGATTCAATTTCAAGTTCTGCACCGCAGTCGGTGCATAAAATTAGCTCTCCTACTTCAGTATCAGATGCAATGCTTAATGGAGCTTCACATGTTATACATTTTGCGTTCATGATAATTTTGGTTAAGAAATATTATCCCAGTCTCAAGTGCAAGTCTCAAGTCTCAAGATCTTATAAATAGATCACTTGAGACTTACACATGAGACTTGAGACTTCTAACTCATTTATATATAAAACCATTAAAAAAGTGAAATTTCTATAAAAATATATACATTTTTATACTTTTTTGTTATATTTGTAGCAGATTTTAGTTTTTGCTTGAATAAAACAATATTTTACACATTGTCATCCTGTCCCGATTTTATCGGGATCAGGATCCATGGTCTACCGGCAAATGGTGGATCCCGGATCACCTCGACTGTGCTCGGTGCAGGCAGGTCCGGGATGACAAAAAGAAAAATAACCCTTCATATAATCAAAATAATGTCTTAATTTAAGCCTACTTAGTCTACCCGCCCGGCCAGCCGGTTCTAGACTGGCAATCCTTAGTTTTTAATCCTTAAAAAATGATAAAGATATCAGATTCAATAAACGCAATACTAAACGACAATCCATTCCTTCTATTCGCATTCTCAAATGGCCTAATTAACCTTACGCAGCTCGCTAAATTCATAGAGCCTCATGTGGAAGTAAGGTCAAAAAAGGATGTAAGTAAAACAGCTATTTTAATGGCACTTTCGCGTATGCAGAAGAGAATGGAGGTAATTACTCCAAAATACAATAAATTCAAAGTAGATAATATTAGCATAGCCTCTGATTTATGCATTGTTACCTATAAAAATAATCCTTATGTGCATCAGATGATTAATCGTTTATATCGGCATATTCAAAAGCAAAAGGGTTATATTACTATTACAAGGGGGATGAAGGAAGTTACAGCGATTTTCGATAAAGAATTTTTACCCTCAGTAAAAAGAATAATAAAAGAAGAGCCTACAGTAACCTCAGAAGAAATTGCATCTATCGGGATTACTTTTGATGAAAAGTACGTGCAGCAGCCAGGCCTTCTTTATTCTATCTTACAACAAATTACTATTCAAAATATAAATGTTGTCGAAATTGCATCAACCTATACGGAGTTTATTCTTTATATAGATAAAAAGCATGTAAAACTAGCATTTGATACGCTGTTTCATTGTTTTTAAAATTAATTTAAAAATTGTAATAGAGCATTACACCTTCCTCTAATTTTTTTCGTACGATCCCAGCATATAGCCTTTTTAACTGAGTTATTTAATTTAATTTACATCCAAAGCTTGATTTTATAGTTTATTAATGGTATAATAATAAGATTATTTTAACTTATTTAAAAATGCCAGATTTGGAATTAATCAAAGAATTCCCGGATCAATCAGAAGAAGCTTTGCAACAACCAGTTGTAAATAAAAAAGCAAAAAGGTTAGATGTAACAAAAATTCCAGCTATACTATATGACTTCGCAAATACCCCTGTTAATATTGATAGCGAGACAAGTGCTATTGTGGCTACAAAAAAGAATAGAATGAGCGTGCTATTAGACAGGGGTCATGAGCTTTTTAATGAAGAATTAGTTGATATAGATGAAACAAAGTTGGATTTTGACGATGGTTTACCGCTACCAAAATTGCGAGCATCTGTATGTCAGGATTTAATCGAGGTTAATGGTAAGATTAAAAGCCATGGATATGAATTTAAGGTTAAAGATGCATTGCGAACAGAAGAAACTCAATGGCGTGCAAAAACCAATACCATAAAAAAATGGGTTGTTATTAATTATATACAAGATCATTTGAGTGATAAATTTACACCTGAGGAATTGCAGTTGATAAAGGGTGCTAAAGATATTACAGACTTTAAGGTAGGTATATTTAATAGTTGCCCTGATGACACATTAATAGGGATATTACTTGATATGGATTTGAATACTTATAAAAAAATTATCCTTGAATGGCAAAAGTTATGCAGAGATCCTCAGGTCGATAACAAAATGTCTTTAGATGTCTTTATGCAAAGTGAGCTCGGTAAATATGTAGGTAATGTCGATACTATAGGTAAAAATATTATGGATCGAATAACTTGGGCAGATAGACAATTTTCCGACCCTGAATCACCCGAAGAAGCATTACCTCCACATTATACAGGCGCTGCTATTGATATTGAACTTTTTAAGGAAGATGCTGAAAGCCCTGGAAGAATGGAAAAAATGCGTAGTAAAGGTAGAGAATTTAGTTCGTTTTCCACATTGTTAGGCAAAAAATCTGCAATAAAAAGGAAACTATCAGAAGAGCTGGGGGATAAAGATATGAATGCAGTCTTAGATGACTTATCAGGCGAAGAATTAGTTCAGGATAATCAGGCGGCACTACTTGTAGTATTATTAGAATTATTTACTACCCCTAGCGATAGAAATAAATTATTGAATAGTAAAATGTGGTTGAATGTTAAAGGAAAAAATTATATTTTGGATAGATACAAACCTGGGTTTAGTAAATTTAAATTTTTCGAGATGAGAGATATGATTCATTTATTAAGCGTGGATACTGATATAATTAATGAGCTTGATGAATATCAATTGGCAGTACTGGCCTCTTTGGGTAGCTATATTCCTATTGAAAAATATTTGGAAAAATGCAAATCAATTGGTGAAACTCCGGATAAAAGAATTGCAGAAATTGCCGCAAGTAGAAGGATGTTATACCATTTATTAACAAAAACCAGAGAAAATGGAGGCTTGCTGGAAGGAAAGTCATTTATCGCCCACCCCAATGAGCATTGGCACTTTGGCAGGGGTGATAAATCTTCTGTTTTATTTTCCAGGCAGTCTTCTGATGAAATGGCATATTATGGATTGCCAATGGAATATAAAGTTGCGAGCTAAGTTTTTTCATTAAGTTAAAATCTTCAATACTTACTGAATTTAATTTATTTATGTAAATTGAAAACAGGGATGGTTTTTTTGGCTATTACGAAAATGCTATACTTTTGCTATATTTTTCGTAATAGCAAATAGAATATATTAAATGCTAAGTAGATAAATTTGAATAAGTTAAATTATATTCAAAGTTTTTGGAGCGGGTAAGGGGGATCGAACCCCTATCAACGGCTTGGAAGGCCGTGGTAATAGCCATTATACGATACCCGCCTTTTCGATGCTTATAGATTTTAATGGAATTTTTTTATATGCACAAGATTTTTTCATAGAATTTTCAACTTATACAAAAATCACTCTTTCTTTGCACTCAAACCTAGTCCACACTTCACGCATTAAGGAGCTCCACATTGAGAAATTTACTTGCTTTTTTAAGTAGGGTTGGATATAATAGAAATGTAGCTATCCAACCTTAATGATATTAGATAAAAATTTACACAATCTACTTGAAGAGAAATTAAAAAGACTCAATGAATTGAGGCCTATTTCCAATGATTTACTTTTAAAGCTAAAAGAGCGTTTCGAAATCGAGATGACTTATAATTCAAATGCTATTGAGGGGAATACCCTTACTCTAAAGGAAACATTTTGGGTAATTCAGCATGGAGTAACAGTAAAGGGCAAGCCCCTCAAAGATCATCTTGAGGCTAAAAATCATAAGGAGGCTTTGGATTTTTTATATGAATTAATAGAAAAAAATCGTCAATCAACTATCTCTGAACAACTTATAAAAACTCTTCATTCATTAATCATCCAGGATATCGATAGAGATATAGCAGGTCGCTATCGCGATGTAGATGTATTTATTACGGGTACTGATCATGAACCGCCTAAAGCACTTGATTTATCATTTAAAATGAATGAATTAATAGATTGGGCAAAAAAGAATACAAAAAAAATGTCAGCTGTTGAATTTGCAAGCATAATCCATCATAAATTTGTTCATATTCATCCTTTCCGTGATGGAAATGGGCGTACAGGAAGGCTTTTAATGAATGTATTTTTAATGAAATATGGATTCCCATTGGTTATTATCCAAAAAAATGACAGAAAAAAATATTATAAGGTTTTACAAAATGCTGATAACGGTGATTATAAACCACTTATTAAATTTGTAGCTCAGGCAGTATTAAGATCTTTGAATATTTACTTAGACGTTCTTACTCCGGCAAAGGATAAAGAAAATTTTATAAGTTTGGCTGAGGCCTCTAAATCATGTTCATATTCCCAGGAATACCTTGGTAAGCTAGCTAAAGATGGAAAATTAGATGCTCATAAGGAAGGAAGAAATTGGGTAACTACTAAAAAAGCTATTGAAAATTATATTAAAGGGCGTCAGCGAAAGAGGAAATAGGCTAAAATCCAGTCAGCAATGTATACATTGAGGAGCTCTATTTATCTACTGTAAATAATCTAGATACTCTTAATATATTCTTTTATACTGTGTACATATGGAACAGGAATTTGAAACAAAAATATTAGATATTGATGTAGATAAGATACTTGATAAGTTGGCATCTTTGGGGGCAAAAAAAATTAATGAAAAAAATTTCAAAAGATATGTTTATGACTTTAACCCCAAAAAAGAAAATTCGTGGATAAGGCTCAGAACTGATGGGCAAGTAACTACATTAACTGTAAAAGAGATTGAAAATGATGAAATAGAAGGTACTAAGGAGCTGGAGATAGCTGTTAGTGATTTTGACAAAACAAATCTATTATTAGAAAAATTCGGATTTAAGCCGAAAGGCTACCAGGAAAATAAGCGTATTAGTTATGAATTAGATAGTGTTGAAGTTGAAATTGATTACTGGCCAAAAATTCCAGCTTATTTAGAAATTGAAGGAAGGAGTAAAAAAGAAGTAGAAACAATTGTTCGAAAATTAGGATTTGATTTATCTCAAACAACCTCAGCTAATACAATCAAAATATATAAAAAATATGGAATAGACTTGGAAAGTATTACTGATTTAAAGTTTTGATATTTAAATTTATTCTACTGATACAACCTCAAAAGGTTTTTTAGACTTAACCTCATCTCCTTCCTTTTTTCCAAGCATATTTTTGCCAATAGGAGCAGTGGGGCTAATGCATTTATACTTTTTTCCACCTATGGTTAATTCTTTACCTTCACCACCTGGTATTACATAATAATTCACTTCATTACCATCCCCGTTAACCAAAGCTACAAGGGCGCCGGCAGATATAGATTTAGTTACTCTGATGCATTGATCTCGAATTGATTTAATTAATGCTAACTCTCCCCTCTTTTGTTCTAATTTTATTTGAAATCCTGCCCCAAGAGCTTGGGCGTCTTCACGGAAGGTATCATATCTGGATTCCATTGCATGACTTGCTTCATTTGCGTCTTTTTGTGATCCAGATCTGTGTCGTTCAAGGTCTTCAATTTCCCCCTCTAGAATACCACGGAAGGCATTGAATGCTTCTCTTTTTAGTTCTGACATAAATAAATGATCTCATAGATTAAAGTAGTATACTTTAAATCTTTTTTTTAAAATGGTCAAGAAATTGACAGAGAAAAAAGGTATATTCCATTGACATTAAAAAATAAATATGTTATAATAAAATATAAAAATGATAAATATGCCTAAAAATGAACTACTAAAAGCAGTGGTAGATGCAGTGCCTGAAGATCAATTAGATGCTTTACGCCAAGTAGGGATTAGAACTGTGCCCAATAAAACCCTACGTTTTAAGGTAACCCCTTTTTGTACATGGAAGTGTGGATTTTGCCATAAAGAAGGTGGATGGAAGGAGATGGAGCAAGCAACATGGGATGAAAAGAGCAGAGAAGCATTTCAAAAATTATATGAAGCTGGGTATCGTGAAGTTCATCTTACTGGCGGAGAACCTACTGTTAATAATCATTTACCAAAGATTATAGAAGAATTAACGGCAATTGGCTTCAAGGTTAAAATGACAACTATTTTGGCTGCTAGCAGGAATAGGCTGCGCAAAATAGCAGAAGCCGGCTTACAGGGCATAAATGTAAGTTTGCATGATAATTATTCAGAAGTAGATATAGATAGCGGCAGTGTTCCTGATGAAATAGCAGAACAAATTGCAAGTATACAAATTGGTACATCGGTATCGAAAGCCAGAAGGCAGGTTTTAAGCGTTGTTTCCGGGCTTGAGGAAATGCAGGAGCAAGAAGTTCCTATTAAAGCCAATACTGTAGTTTCTGGCATGGCTGATGTTAATAGGGTCCTTGGTATACTAAAGTACGCAAAGAGTCAAGGAATCACAGTTAGACTCTTAAATGCCTTAGGGCCAGGTGTATATGAAGATTCCATGAGGGCTATTTCCGAAATTTTGAAGCAAACCGAATCAGTTCCAACAGATATTAAAATCGTAAAAGGTTCATCTTCGTTTGGTATTAATTTTGTAGATAGAGATGGTTATAAATTTGGAATCAAATTAATAACTGATTCATATCTACACACTATGTGTGATGAATGTGATATTAAGGATACTGAGGAATGTACAGAAAAATATTATGGCGTAAGAATTGAATCCATTGGTGGGGAATATTTTATAAGATTATGTATTGATAAAGAAAATGAGGATACACTAATCCCTGTTAATAAGTTCCTTACTTCACCTCAATTCGCAGAAATCAGAAATAATTTAACAAGATTTGTAGTAGCTTAAGGAGGTTTTTAAACCGTAATCTCAGAAATTCTTATCATCAGTCTTCTGTTTAATTCAGCAATTCTCTCTCTTCTTTTTTCATCTTCTGATTCAAATCCAGACATGCCATGAATGGTATTAAAACTTCTGAAGCCATTTCTAAACATTGTTATTAACCTTCCAATTGTGTGCAGCGATAATAATGGTTTTTTATCTCTATTCTCCACTGGCCGAGGTGGTTTATATAAAGGATGCTGCCTATCATCACTAAATAAATCAGGAAGTCCATAAACATTATGCAGCCCCCTTCTTTTAGGCTTAAGCGGTTTTGTATCATCAGGTTCTTCTTGTTGCACCTGATCCGCAACAGCCGGCGTAGAATCTTCAACCAATAATGTTTGTATTGAACCCAGATGAACCATATGCCTTAAATCTTTTCTAGTTTGAGATACTCTACTTACTTGACCCCCTCTTCCCCTCACCCCTAGATGCTCTGCGCATAATGCAACCATTGCTTCACATTCTTCTTTTGCCATATCAGAAACATCAATATCTTCTACGCCTCTTAAATATCGGTCAAATTGTGCATGTAATTCTTCGAATTGTTCGCGGGCAAATTCCGTCATAATATTTTAATTATTATTGAATAATATTAAACATTATAAATAAATTTTAGTCAATATTATTTGCAAAAAAGCCATCGCATGTTTTATAGATTCTGATAATCTATATCAGCTTATTAAATAACAAATATAAAATTATGTCTGACCTTAAGCCAAATGAGATAGAAAAATTACTACTTGAAATAATGGAATTAAAAGATAAATTCCAAGATGCAAAAGCGATTTTAAGAGGGTATAAAATTAAATCTGAAAGACTTACTCAGCTTAAACGTGCTCAAAAAGAACTCAAAGAGCAGGTTGATGAGGAGAAAAAGAATATTGAAGATGAATTTTTAGAAGATAGTGATTATGAGCAGGCAAGTAATGATGAATTGACTTTAAAAAATCAAATTAAAGAAAAAAACGCACATTTACGTAAAGCTATGGCACAGGTTAATAAAGATCAAGATCTTTCCACTTACGAATACAATATAAAAGGTGAACCTTTAAAGATGCAGGTTGAGAGGGTTGTGAGGGTTTATATCAATGGGAAGGAGGAAAAATGATACTCGCTGAGGCTCGATTTATGATTTTTGATTTTAGATTTTTGATTCAATTTAGCATTTTGATATTTAGTATTAACTCTTTATCATTCTGAATTTAGTTCAGGATCTATCGCATACCAGAAAAACATGGATTCTGACCCCGATGGAATCGGGACAGAATGACAAATTAATTATTAAATAGTTAGCAAATGACAAATGCCAGAATCTTAAATGAAGATTCGAATCAGAAATCACAAATCTGAAATCACAAATCTGAAATCAGAAATATTATTCAATTTTCCCTTCCATATACCAGCTAATGTCCTGATCAAACTGTTGCATGCTTTGAAATACAAGTTCATCAAAATCCGGAGCAACGTTTACATGGTCATCGCCAAAAATGGCAGCGAGCTCTTGCCTCTGGCTTTCACTTCCAAGCATAGTTGCTGCAAGCATATGATGGCCAAAGCCACGCTCAGAGTCTTTTATTTGTAAGAAATTTCTTATATTTCCAGCATTGCCACATGTATCTCCGCCATCACCCATAAAATAAAGGGCTGATGCATAATCTGGATACTGATATGTGTGTTCATTTAATTCTTTTGCAGCCTGCCTAATAGCATCAAGCATATTTGTACCACCCATAGAACGTATAGCTTTCATAAGACGTACTTTAACTGTAGATTGCGATCCATCTTCGAATTGGTATCTGTCAGAAGAATCGTAATCCATGTCATAACCTTTTACTTTATAAACAGAATCAGAAAAAATATGAATTGCTGAAAATATATATCCGAATTCTTCACTAATTTTTGCAAATAATTCACAATAAAATACAAGCATTTTACGTGCCATTTTTAGCTTTTCGCCAGACATTGATCCACTAACGTCTAAAACTAATGCTGCCATAAAACGCGGTTCTATGGAAGGTCTTACAATACGTGGATTTTTAATTGTTCCAAAAATTAAATGTCTTGGCTTCATTACAGAGCGCCTATCGAATTTTCCTGCCCTTGTTCTGGAATCTTCATCTATATCAACATCCATTTTTCGTGGAAGTTTTTCCGCAAAATATTCAAACCATTTATCTACAAGGTGTTGAACTTCTAATCGAATTTGCTCATATTCATTATAAAGCTGGCTCTCTTCATCTATTTGCCTTTTTAAGTCATCAAGAACCGCGGCATTATCTTCTTCTAATAATTTTTCCAACTCCTCTTTTCTTTCTTCATCAATAAACCCATCTTCTGCCATTTTTTCTAATTCTTTTTTTATCTCTTCTATCATTTGATCCTTTTTTGTATCTGCCTTATCTTCAATGTCTTCTTGCATATCATCAAATAAATCTTCACTTTCCGCTTCTCTTTTTATATCTTCTAAATCTTCAAAATTTTCAGCATCTCTAATTTTTTCCTCTAATTCCCTTTTTTTATCATTAGCCTGATCCACTTTATCTTGTGCATCATTAAGTTCAGATTCACCATCCTGCACATCTTGGTCGCTGGCTTCACCCATGTTGTCATCCTTGGGACGCAGATCTGCGTCCCCTACAGCATCATCTGATGATTCTGCTGTATCGGATGGCTGACCTTCTCCATCTTGATCGCCGCTATCTTGCTGCGGCTGATCAACCCCTCCATCATCAGCTTGTTCAGTCGGTGTACTTTCACCTTCCTGATCTTTACCTGAATCATCTTTCTTTTTATCCTCAGGCTTTGGCGGAGGTGTTGCATCTATGCCTACCCATTTACTACCATCCCATATTTCACACCAGGCATGCCCAGTATTACTATCTATTACAGCTTTGCCATCACGTGCACTATCAATCATATGCCCCACAATAAGCCTTGTAGGAATCCCTGCTTTGCGAAGCATTGCAGCAAAAAGTGTATTGGCACTTCTACACTCTAAATACTCTGATGCATCCAGGTTTTGTATATAATTACCGCCATTGGATCCTGTTAAAAGTTTATGCTGCAAAGCTTGTGCCATATCCAAATCCCCTCCTCCAGGATAAAAATGGTTTTGCAGAATATACCTTTGTGCTTGCTGTGCTTTTTGTAAATTAGAACCACTTAAACTGGCGATTTTAGATTCCGTTTGCTGCGAAAGAGTTCCGTTATATAAAGATTGAATATCATTGCCTGAAGGCTGGCTTAAAAATAATGAAGGTTCTTTTAAAAAATCTACAGAAAATTCACATTGCCCATTTGCCTGAATATAAAAACATCCATTTTGGTCTCTTGATATTCTAGGCATTGCACCTGAATACTGAAAAGAGGACATATCCAATGCATATTCACTTGGTATAGGGAGTGATTTTATACCACCCTGAATTACACCGGAAATTTCCTGCCTTTCACTACCTTGAACTGAAGTATTATAACGTGTAAGCTGCTTCCTTTTACCCCACTGTTTAGAAGCAATATTGTAATAACTTTTTTTACCTGAACAATATTTGCCGGCAAGCGGATATTTACTTGTGCCTTTCGGTTTAATTGTAAACCAGGGTTTTGATTTAACAGATTCCTGTGATTCGCCGGGGGCCGGTGGTGGTGGGTCTGCAGTTTCATCTCTATCATCTGGCGGAATACCAGGATCATCCTGATCTAACGGAGGATTAACCTGATCCATCATACCTTCTAATTCTTGACGTAATTGTTCCATTTCAGGACTTTCGGTATTGTCCGGCTCATCCCCTATTGGATCACCAATAGGATCACCAATAGGATCCCCTATTGGCTTCTGTAGCTCAGGAATTGTACCCTGAATTTGTTTAACTAATTCTTCATAAGCACCCTGATTACCTGTTTGTATATATTGTTTATAAGGCTCTTTTAATTGCTCAAAAAGCTTACGCTCATCTTCAGAAAGTTGCGATAATACTTCATTTAATTCACTAGGTCTTGCATAATGCATGCTTTCCTGCAGCCAATTCATTTTTAATGCTTCAAGTACTTTATCTGCCCTGCTAAGATTTGGTATGCGCTGTGGAATTGCTTTTACATCTTGCTTTAAAGCTTGTTCAATCTGTCTTCTGCCGGTCATCCCAAGTGCATCCATCATTACTTTACGTATTCTGTTTTGCGCTACTCGATCATATAAATTACATACTGTATCTAAATCTGATTCCTTTCCCTGCATATCAGACACAAAGCCTGCAAACCTTTCGTAATTATAATGCTGAATACGTGCAGTTATATCACGGATTTTTGCAGATACTGCGGGCAACCCCTGGCTTTCAAGCTCATTAATATCATAAATTAATGTATCGGGTTTTAATCCGGTTGCTTCCGATGGATCAATACGCCCTTCTAATAAAGCCTGTAAATTCGCCCTTCGAATTTCTCCATCCGGATAATGAAAAGCCCACTCTCTGCCAGGCAATACTTTTAAACCACTTTGGCCGGCCTGCCCCGCCAAAAATACCATTTCCCTTAGGAATTTTTTAGATTTCGGCGCCTCTGATGGTGAATTTGGATTAGGCATATTATTTTAGTGCACTTGAGACTTGAGACTGATCTAAGCTGCAGCTACTCTCTTTTCCATAGTCCAATTAGTCCTCATGTCTTTTTCAATAGTTTCACGATCCTCTATATCATCAATTTGGAATAAAAATTCTTCTGCAATAAGATCTTTAGCTACTTGCTCCGGATCTGCTTTTGCCTTCTGCTCAGGTGTCATTTGGCTTAATAAGTAAGCACACCTTCTTGCTTCACGTAGTGTAAATGGCTGTTCTACTGGTAATGCTTTTATTGCATTAATGCTCTTACCAAACTTTAATATAAAGTTATCACGTATTTTATTTCCGAATTGAACAAGTGCAAGAATCACTTCAATGTCAAATTTTTCTTCATCACTCACTAAAACAGAAGGGTCCGATTCACCATTAACAACCACATTCCACATTTTAACAAATTGGTTTTTATCCATATTGGCGTCCCATGTATATTTAATCAAAGATTCAACACCACGTGCAATACGAAGTGCTTCCGAAGCTAAGTATTTAGGATTCGGGTTTTCAGCAGTAGCGTCTTCACGCATTTTCGGATATCCGATTTCATATGAATTAAACCTGCTCCTTGTAGCAATTTGTGGTGCAAATGTACCCGGGTAATTAGGGTTCATAGAAGCTGCAAATAGTACACTCTTGTGAGCTTTTATGGTTTGTCCTGAACTTGTTTTAAGTGTCAGGCTCCTTTTCTCATCAAATAGTGCATGAAGGAATATTTGAGCCTGATGAGGCATTGCATTAAATTCATTAAAATACATAACAGCACCTGGTGTTGTAATTGCGTTAAGAACCATAGATGGAACTTTAACTGTCTGAGAAGCCCCATCCCTTGACTCAAGTATAATATCTTCAGAAAGTTCAAATTCTGTTGTCCATTTTGTACAATCCATTGCAAAATATTGCCTCCTGGCTCTTTCGCAGAACATTTTTATAAGTACATCTTTACCAGTTCCTGCATGCCCCTTTAAAAGTAAGCAGCCTTCTTTTAGCTTGTCTTGCATTGCTAGTTTTTTAGCCATATTTGCTAAATGCATTTCAGTTTCAGGATCATCAACCCAGTGCATCTGCCATTCTGGAACAATGCCTTTCCCATTTTCATATTCTTCTTCCGGGAGCTCTCTGATTCTATCAATACGCCTAAGTAATGCGATAAAGTTTTTTGCATAAAATTCAGCACTTTCTCTGTATAGTCTTTTGGCTTCTGTTGCCCACTCGCTGAATTCAGGACTGGTTTTATCTGCTGGCTTTTTCGTATTATGCTCATCTATAGCCTTCTTTTTTTCTGCAAGTTTTCTTCTTAATTCAGAATGCTTCTGCATCCATCTATTGTACGCCCTTTGAAATGCCATATATTGTTTTCTGTCCATATAAGATGCAGGCATTTTAACTCCATGAAAAGCTTGCAATCCATAACGTAATTCATCTTCGTTTTCTTCTCCTTCAAATAATCTTCTTATTATAGTTCTACCATACGAAGTTAAAAGCCTAACTCCAATATCCCCCATTATTCCGTCTATACCTATTCCTACCTGTTTAGATCCTTCATCCACTATATAGCAAGGATCACAACTTGGTTCTACTTTTTCCCTCACCTCCCCTTCCCATTTTGGGAATAATACATTGCCGAACTCAACCATTTCCTGACCGGTTTCTGAAACCTGAGTTTTCGTACCACGTTCGATTTCACTAAATACTACAGAAAGCTGTGCTTGCATAATATTGTGAAGTTCTATTGCGGCATCCGGATTATCACCTCTAAGCCTTGTAATTTCATCATTTAATGCTCTAAAAGATGGGCTTTTGTCTCTGTAATTTTCTGCCTCAGTTCTATCTGTAAACTTTTTCATACGTAATCTTTCCGCAAATTCTTTAATCTCATCCTCAATAGTAGTTTTAAGACCATCAATTCTTCTGGCTGCTTTTGCACGTATATCCTGGTATTGATGCTTAAATTTTTCTTTATATTCATTTGCAACTTCCCTTACCTCTCTTCTTGCCGCAATAATTTTTGCATGAATTTCGTCAGCCTCCGCAGGGCAATCTTGAGCCAAGGTACTTAATCTATCTATTATTTTTGGTAATTTAAATTCACTCCAATCATTAAATTCCCCAAGTGTTTCAAAGCTTTCTAGGTCACTTCTTACCCTTACTGTTAATGCATCTATTTCCTGTTGAATTTTAGCCCCTTCCATTCTAAAAATGTTGGCAACCTGCCTTTCAAATCCCTGAGACACACTATTCATTTCTGTGCGTACATCGTTGGCAACAAATGGCTTTAGCTTACGCATTTCATCAACTTTCTCCCTCACCTCTGCCATATTCCCGACAGTAAGTGCACCTGAAAGTCTGCCTCGGATGTCATGAATTAATTCAGAAGCTTTTACCGCAGCTATTTCTTCTCTTCTGGCTACCACCATCTCTCTAACATTTTCTACTACATAATCAACTTCATCTTGCTGTAAACCTTGCTTTCTAAGCTCTGCTTCAAATTCATCAAGAGCCTCTTGCATCATATCGAAATCTTCAACACCTTGTATTGTGCCAATAAATTGTGCAAATTGCGGCTCATATGTTGTACGCAAATTATTTAAATAACTGTAGTCTTTGTGTTGAAGCTGAGGTTGATGCTGAGGTGTGGCGGATGAACTAGTTGCCCTTTGAAATAATGAACCAACATCAATTCTTCTTGCCATACCAGCCACACGCCTTGCTTTTACGCCTGCAGCTACCTGATCTAAATTAATATCCTGAATTACCAAGTGCCCGTTTTCATCAATTCTTCGTATTCTGCCATCGTTATCAAATTTTAATTCCAAATTAGATGGCACTTGGCTAACATCTACAGGCTGCAACGTATCTTTTTCAAGCATAACCAAAAGACCATCTGCAGTATGAAATGTAAAAAATGCTCCATTTGGCTCAAAATCCAGATCATTTACCTGAGATATAGCAGGAAATGGTATTTCTTCTGCCTCCCAAGCGTTCGGATTACCACTTGTATCAAGCCTTCTTAAATAATTTGGATTATCTTTTTTACAATAATAAATAATATCCGGATTACTTGAGTCGGAGCAGATATTATTACCTACACCAGTGATGTTATCTGTATAAACTGAATTACCCTCTGATAAAATATGTACTTGATCATGGTCTGGATCAACAATTTTTGCGGAATATTTATCGTTTAATTTTGTAATACCATTTGTAATTTCCGTAAAAATAGGTTTTAATGCTTTTGGCACGCTTGATGATATTGTAATTGCCTCTTGTCGCTTCCAATTTCTAGGTGGTAGCAAAGCACCCTGTTCATTACGTGTTATAAAATAAAAATAAAATAATTGATTATCGCTATATATAAATATAGTATCTGTATCTTTACATACAACTATTTTATAATTTTCTATATCTTCTAATGTGCTGCTATATTCTTGATCTTTTGGTAATTCTGTAAATCTTTTAAATTTCCCATCCCCTTCCCTCAGATGAGCACGGGCAAGATCTTGAAGATAATATGGTAGTTCGCTGACTGGAATATCAGTAGTACGGTCGAAATTTGGAATCCCTTTTTTGCTTGCAATATATGTTTTACCTAAGGTTTTACCTAGATCCTGCCAGTTTATATATGGAGGAATTTTGTACCCAATGCTATCAAAATCACTAACCTTCCTTCCAAATTTATCTACTATAATCATAGGATCTGTACCCTTTGGTACAATAATTGTAAAATCATGCCATGCTGTAACTGATTGTACTTTATCCGGTTCTATTATAGGTTCTGGAGATTGAAAAATAGTATTTAATTGTAGCGGTGTAAGTGGAGAAGTTTCGGGGGATGCAGTTTGCTGAACAGCCGCCTGTGGCGGTTGCTGTTGCCCCCCTTGTGGTTGTGGCAAAAAATGTGGTACAGGTGTTTCTTTCATTGGTGGTCTTGTCACATCTACCGGCAATGGTGGTGGTGTTCCTCCTACTGGGTTTGGAGGTTTATTTGGAGGTTGTTCAGGCATACTTTATAAGTTTAATTTGTAAAAATTAGATTATATTGTAGTATATTTTTATTAATTTGTCAAGAGATTTTAATCTGAGAGTGCGTTATGAGCCCCCTACCCCCCTAAAGGGGGAATTCATCGTATTATTAAAAAAGCGCACATGTACGCCTTGGGAACTGCTTATCTCTTCAGTATATGCATATTTTTGCCCAATTGTCAAGGGTCTTAGGTTGAACTTTGTTCAACCATTTCGCATTTCGCATTTCTGATTTCGCAATCAAAAGTTACATTCTGTATTTGGCATTTTACTTATAATTAGTTAACAAATATCTGCTAATCAGTATTTGTACTATCTAATTAGTTAGTAAATGCAGAATGCTAATTGGTAAATGACATTGCGAAATCAGAAATGCGAAATGCGAATTAAGCAGATGCTACTCTTTTTTGCATTGTCCAATTCGTATACATAGTTTTTCTAATTTCCTCTCTGTAAATTGCATTATCAATATGATAAAGGAAGACTCTTTCTATTAGTTTTTTGGCTACTTGCTCCGGTTGTTTCATTGCTTTCTCCGCAGTTGGAATTTTACTTAATTTATGAGCGCATCTTCTACCTTCACTAAGTGTAAATGGCTGATCAATAGGTAGTGCCTCTGTTGATTCAGCACCACCTGATATTTTTGTAATAAAATTATCTCTTATAATCTTACCAAATTGAGTCAGGGCAAGTATTACTTCAATGTCAAATTTTTCTTCATCACTGACAACTGCAACATTAGAATGATCGCCATTAACTACGTAATTCCACATTTTAACAAATTGATTTTTATCCATATTAGCATCCCATGTATGTCTTCTGAGTGATTCAACACCCCTGGCAATTCGCAAAGCTTCGGAGGCGCTGTATGCAGGATTATCATCCTCTTTTGTTTCTTCTGTAAATATTTCCGGATAACCAATTTCATAAGGAATAAAACGCCTCTTGGTAGCAAACTGTGGTGGAAATGTTCCTGGGTAATTAGGGTTCATAGAAGCTGCAAATAATACGCTCTTGTGTGCTTTTATAGTCTGCCCTGAACTTGTTTTAAGTGTAAGGCTTCTTTTTTCATCAAAAAGTGCATGTAAAAATATCTGAGCTTGCTCCGGCATGGCATTAAACTCATTAAAATACATTAATGCACCAGGGGTAGTAATTGCATTCAAAACAACCGAGGGAACCTTTATAGTCTGAGAAGCTCCATCTTTGGATTCCAAAATAATATCTTCAGAAAGTTCAAATTCTGTAGTCCATTTCGTACAGTCTATTGCAAAATATGGCCTGTTTGTTTTTTCGCAGAACATTTTAATAAGTACATCTTTACCAGTACCTGCATGGCCTTTTAAAAGCAAACAACCTTCCTGAAGATCTGATTGCATCTGGAATTCTTCAGCCATTTTTTCTAAATGTTTTTCAGTATCCGGATCCATAACCCAATGCGGCTTCCAATTAGGAACACTTCCTGATGTCACAAAATCAGGATCTTTAACTTCAGACTCACCCCTTACATCATCTATTCTTCTAATTAACAGTAAGTAATTATTTTTTGTAAAATCCAATAAATCTTTAAATAATTTATTATATTTTTTCTGCCACCCTTTATGCCTCCACGATGTTTCATCTGGTCTTTTCCTTAATTGCACTTCCAATGCTTGCCTCTTTTTTATGAATTTTTTTTGAATTCGTGAATGCTCAGTATGCCAATCATCATATACAGCACGGAATCTGCCATATTCATTTACCGACATATAAGATGCCGGTACCAACTCTCCATCCACCATTTTACCTCCATATCTCCACTCATCTTCATCATCCAGCCCCTCAAATAATCTTCTTATATACTCTCGTCCACTGGCAGTAATTACCCTAATGCCAATATCACACATTAGATTATCCCCAAATGTTCTTCTATCCGGTATTAATGTAGGTTCAACACTTGGCTCAACTGGCTCTGGTAGTTCACCTTCCCATTTTGGGAATAAGATTTCACCGAATTTAACCATTTGCTGCCCGGTTTCTGAAACATGCACCTGCATACCACGCTCAACTTCAGCTATCACCACAGAAAGCTCAGAATGCAATAGGGAGTCCAATTCATCACTAACTTGTGGATTTAGCGATTTTATACTATTAATTTCTTCTTGCAGTGCACGAAGGGCAGGGCTGCTATCTATGTAATTTTCAGCCTCATTTCTATTTGTAAATCTTTTTTGTTTAAGCCGATTTGTAAATGCTTTAATATCAGACTCTATTGTTTCTTTTAAATCATCTATTCTTTTTGCTGCCCTAAGTCTTACGTCTTCGTAATTTGTCTGGAATCTTTCCCTGTATTCATCTGCTAATTCCCTAATTCTTTTTCGTGCATCAATTAATCTGGAATGTACCTCAGTGGCTTCTGCCGGGCAGTCTGCAGCAAGAAGGCTTAAACGCTGTATTATTGTTGGTAATACAAACTCATCCCAATCATTGAATTGACTTAATGATTCAAATCCCTCAAGTTCAGCTTGTACACGACTTACTGTTTCATCAATTTCAGTAGTTATTTTTTGTGCCTCTCTTGTAAAAAGCTCTGCTGTTATTTTCTCAAATTCATCGCTAACCTCTGTAATTTCATGCCTTTTTTCATTATCTAAATACCCTTGTAATAATCTGGCATCGCTCAACTCCTCCCTTATTCCAGCAAGATCTCCAAACGTTAATATATTTTTTAATCTTGGGCGGATGCCATCAAGTATTTCAGTTACTTTTTCAATAGCAACCTTCGCTTTTTGCGCATCTAGTAAAACTCTGATATTCTTTGTTAAATAACCTACTTCCTCATTAGTTAAATTACGTCTCCTATATTCTTGTGTTAACTGAGCAAATTTTTCCTCTGCCGATTGAAAGTCATTTACATCTTCAATCCCTTCAATATATTCACCAAATTGAGCCTCAAGGCTAACTCTGGTTTCATCTAAATAAGAATAATCCTCTCTGTCATCATCCACATCTGACTCCGCAGTAGCTCCATCACTATTTAATATAGAAGAAACATTTATGGAGCTAGCAGCTGCGGAAACTTTTTTAGCTCTGAAATTTTTATATACTTCTTCTGTATTTAATTCTTCTACCACTAAATGACCATCGTTATCGATCCTCCTAATTCTCCCATCTTCGTCAAATTTCAATTCAACACCAGCTGGAATTTCAGAGGTATCTATTTGTTCCAAGGTATTTCTTTCCAAAAAAATTAATTCTCCACTTTGATTATTAAAGGTTATAAAAGCTCCATTTGGATCAAATCTAAGGTTACCCGCCCAATTAAATCTGTTTTGAGGCAATGTTAACTCTTCTACATGCCACGCGGAAGGATCATCACTTGTATCCAGCCTTCTTATACATGTTGGGTTTTCTTTTTTACAATAATAAATAACATTTGAATTTTGTGGATCTACGCATATATTATCGTCAACACCTCCAATTGAATCGGTAAATATACTTTCATCCTGACCATGACTCTTAATAATTACACAATTCGGATCAGTGACATCAATATAATATTGATTATTTAATAAAATCAATCCTCTATTTTTATTTATTATATCCCAGATCAGGCTATTGTTGTATTTCGTACGACTTACTAAGGTTACTTGCCTGTGCCAATTTGTTGGGCCTTGAATATTTTGTTCTTTATCACGCGTTTTAAAGATTATAAAAACTTCATTTACAGTATCGTACACTACAAAAACACCATTGTTGTAAGCTGTGATTTTAAAATTTCCGGTAAAATCAATACCATCTAATTCAAGCCATTCTTCAAGTTCTCTTCTACCTACCTGTGTCAATTCAAATGGCAAAGATCCAATATCTATGCCAGATCGATATCTTTCTATGTGATCCTCAGCCATTTTTTGAATTTTTTCAGGTAAGTCAGTTAATAAAAATTGATTATCACTGCTAAATGTTGATAATTGCCTGACTATTTCCCTTTTTTCAGGCCCCACAATTGCTTCCCAATCTATCAATACCGGCTTGCCGGTAATATGCTCAACATCTGTGCAAATTTCACCCGCTTTATCTACTATTATCATATTTTCCCTTCCCTCAGGTATAATAAGTGTATAATCGCCTATTGCCGACATACATTGAACTTTTTCCGGCTCTATTACTGGATTTGGCGATTTAAAAACCTGAGTTAATCTCAGTTGCAATCCAGGATCAATTTCTGCACCATCCGGAGACACCAAATCCTCCTCAAAAAGATCATCAGGTACATCTATTGGTGGTTTGGCTGGTCCGTCTGGCATACGATTAACATAATAACAAAGGATATTATTGTAAGGGATAATTGAAAAAATACCAAACATTTCGTATTTCGCATTTCTGATTTCGCATTGTCATGTTTCAATCAGCATTTGGCATTTTTCTTGCTATCTATTTATTAATTATGATAAGTTGGTGACCTATTTTGAATTTTAAATACTAACTTAGTAAAAAAATGAATAGAGAAGAATTAGAAAAAAGAACCTTGGAGTTTAGTAAAAATTTAATCAAAGTATTAAGACAACTACCAAGAGATCTAATTAATAACAAATTAATTAGTCAGTCTATTTCGGCTGGCACCAGTATAGGCGCTAATTACAGAGAGGCTAATGCATCTGAATCACCGAGGGATTTTAAGCATAAAATTAATATTTCTTTTAAAGAAGCTAAAGAGGCAAGGTATTTTTTGGATTTATTAATATCTGCAAATCCAGATTTTAATAATTTATTATCACCATTAAGAAAAGAATCTGATGAATTTGCACGCATTTTCGGTAAGGCAGTGACTACCTACAGACAAAATGCAAAATTAAAAAAGAATGCTAAATGACAATGCGAAATCAGAAATGCGAAATGCTAATTGAATTGTGCCATCCTCTTCGCCTGATCCTCTATGGTCAACTTTTCAATAATATCCCCAATATCTCCATCCATTATTCCCGGTAAATTACTCCAGCTTTGGTGTATCCGGTGATCTGTTATGCGATCTTGTGGAAAGTTGTAAGTGCGGATTTTTTCATTGCGCTCACCCGTTCCAACTTGACTAGAGCGCATATCTCCACGTTCTTGACGGGCTTTTTCTTCTTCAGCCTGATAAAGTCGCGACCTAAGAACTGACATTGCTTTATTTTTATTTTTGAGTTGAGATTTTTCATCCTGACACGTTACAACTAAATTGGTTGGCACATGTGTAATACGTACTGCAGAATCAGTGGTATTTACACTCTGACCACCATTGCCGGATGCACGATATACATCAACTCGTAAATCTTCTGCTCTTATTGCAATTTCAACTTCTTCTATCTCCGGTAATACTGCAACTGTACAAGTGGAAGTATGAACGCGTCCCTGACTTTCTGTTACAGGTATACGCTGAACACGATGTACCCCACTTTCATATTTTAGCTTTGAATAAGCCCCACCTCCATCAATTTTAAATATAATTTCCTTAATTCCGCCAGAATCAGCTTCATTTTTATTAATTAATTCTGTTTTAAACCCTTGTTCTTCAGCATATCTCATATATGTACGAGAAAGCTCACCCGCAAAAAGAGCTGCTTCATCACCACCGGCACCAGCCCTTATCTCTACAATAACATTTTTTTCATCATTAGGATCTTTTGGTAAAAGTGCAACTTTTAACTCTTCTTCAAGCTTTTCCTTACCTTCCTTGGCAGATGTTAATTCCTCTTTAGCTAAGGCTAAAAGTTCTGCATCTTTTTCATTGCCCAACATTTCTTCTGAATCATCAATTGTTTTTAGGATATTTTCGTATTCCTCAATCAGCTCAACAATTGGGCGAAGGTGAGATTCTTTACGTGCTAGTTTTTGGTATTTACTTTGATCATTCACAATCTCGGGATTGCTCATTTGTTTATTAACTTCATTATATTCTTCTTTGATGTTTAATAATTTATCTAACATAGATTTAAGTTTCTTTACTTACATACAACATTATAGAGGAATAGCTAAAAAAGTGAATCAGAAATCTGAAATCTGAGATCTGAAATATTTCCCCCTTGTTTTTAGAGGGGATTTTTGGTATAATAATAAGATAATTTTTAATTTATAATTTTTAGTTTTTATTTAATGATGAGTTTATCTGATGTACAACATTAAAAATTAAAAACTAAAAAATAAAAATTCAAGTCATGCCAGAAAAAATAGATAGCAATAATCACCCAGGATCAGATCATAATAAACTGTTACTTAGTTGGAAAGCGCCTGATTTTATTCCTTACAAAAAGAGTAAAAAATGGTTTTTAATGGCAGGTATAATTGTATTAATGCTTATTGCATATGCCATTTATACAAATTCAGCAACTATGGTGATTGTATTTGTCGTTTTGGCTGGCGTTTATTACCTCACTCATAGTCAGGAGCCCAAAATTATTGAAATAAAAATAACTGAACTGGGCATATTCGCAGATAAAGCTTTTTATCCATACAATATGATCAATTCCTTCTGGGTAGTGTATCATCCGCCTTTTGTTCATAGTTTGTATTTAAAATTGAGCAATAAGACACTTTCGAAAGTAGTAATTCAATTAGACAGCCAGAATCCGGTTGATGTTAAGAAGGCTCTTGCAAAGGAAATTCCGGAAGTTGAAGGGGAAGGCGAAAGTTTTCATGATTTTCTTGTCCGATTACTTAGATTATAAATGATAATACATTGTAAAAATCACTGGAGTCCCAAAAGGTCTGCTTTTGTATATAATAACAGATCAGCAAAAGGTCATTCTGAAAAAGTAAGCATTACTCAAGCCAAAGAATCTTTTGAAAAACAATTACTTGATGTAAAAGATTTGCCTGCTGCAAATGCAAGCCCTGATGATGTTGTTAAATTTGTAGAAAAATTATTCAGAGAAAAATTTCACCCTGATAAATATGAAGCTGGCTTCAGGCAATTTATTCAAAAATACATCACTAATCCCGATGAAATAGACCGCTATGTCAGGGATACGATGAGAGTTTACAAGAAAAATTTTAATCAGCTTCGGGCTAGTTTTTATAGAATGACTGAGCAAAAATTAACCAATTTGGAAGACGGTATAGAAGATTTTAAGGATACCGCTCAACATTTTCTTGATGGTCTTAAGGGGCTGCTTAATGATACAGTTCAAATTGTTCACAATGATAGCGATTCCGCTAAGTCCAAAACACAGGTTGATACAACAATTAATAAGCCTACTAAGCCTGCAGAGAAGAAGCCCAGAGTTCCTATTATTGGTCCGATACTAAAGGGTGTTGATGTGCCAATACTTAGTCTTGCCTTAGACTCTTCTGAATATAGGGAATATTCTGCATTTAGACGTGAAACAGCTGACAAATTTGAAGGATTAGTAGAAGCATTGAATAAAAAATATTTTAATTTAGATTGGCAAAAAAAGTATCTATCAGCGGATAGGCTAGATAAATATAAAAAGCTATCTAAAGAATTTTCAAAAAATATGGAGAAGTACGCAGATATGCAAGTTGAATTTATATTCAAAAATACTCACGATAAAAAATCATTAACTAAAAGACTTCAGCGATTACGGGATATTATTGTTAATAATTATAAAGAGAATTCAAATAATCAGGGATTGATAGATTTACCTAAGCTCGAGGCTCTTGAGAAAGACTCAAAGAATGTGAATTACATAATGAGACTTGTAAACAGCGGTGCCTCCCCAGATGCTATAGCAACGCAATTTGAATCAAGCCAATTTTTCAATAAAGAGTTATGGGTAGCTGCTGTTAAAAATATAACGGCACAATTAATAATAGATGTTAAAGCTAATGGATCAGAGGCCAGAATGATAGCAATTGTAAAAAGATTGACTGGATCAAAGAAAGAAATGGACTTTGATACTGCAAAGGAAAAATTTAAAGATATTATGGAAAAACGTGCAAAGGTAGGGGTAAGACAAACAATTGCACTTTTGGGTGCCTTTAATAAAATAACTAATGCAGAAAGAGCTGAAATGCTTGAATTTAATGGAGCTAAACCTTCTTTAAGACCATTTATACATAGAGAAAGGGAGTATCTTTTACAGAGAAAGGCTATACCCAAGGGAATTGATGATCGTTTAGTTGTAGATTTTATGAGTGCTAATATTGCTGGGAGAAGGAAGATGCTTGCAAATGATACATATCGAATAGCTCTTTTTCAGGCGATTCGTAATATTCAACAGCATTATCCAGCTGAATATAGGAAACGTGCCAAATCACTGCCTCGTAAAATAAAAGATAATGATTATTATATAAGCAAACCGGCCGCACATGATCGTGCAGCTCGTGTTTTTGCGTTATTAACTTTAGCACGGGAGGCTGAGTGGGTTATTAAAAATTTAGATAAAACAAAAGACTACAAGGGTGCAAAATTAGTTAAACAATTTGAAGATACTCCTTATGAAAAAAATATACCGGCACCGGATTTAAAGTTCAGAGATCCAAATAAGCTACATAAAATAGGATATATAACTGCTGCATCCAGAGCTGGGTTCAACGGTAAAGATCTTGGACTTGCAGCATTAAAGGGATTTATAGGTTTAACCATCATTTTAAATCTAATGAATGCTAGAAAAGCTGAAGATGGATGGTTATCCGGTATGGGGCAAGTTATGACCAATCCATTTGTAATGGGTAGCGCTGGTTTGTGGTATGGAATTGATAAATATAAGGAGAATCCAGAAGCAATATCATACTTTTTTCAGGATGAAGGTGGCCAAAGGCGAATAAGAACTTTCGCAGGCCTTACAACCCTTTCTAAAAAAGAAGGAAATGTTGAAGTGCTGGATTTTATTAATAACGAAAATGAATTCAGAGCCATGAGACACATAATGAAGATGCCTGCCTCGGGCGCAAGGAAGGTTTCAAAAATGTTAAAGGAAGCGGATAAGCAATATGCAAAGCAAGCAAAGGCTAGAGGTAAAGCCAAGGCAAAAGCTAATAAAAATATTTCTGCTAAAGATCAAGTTATAGGATTAGTTGGCCAAGGTCTTGAATTTGCCACTGATCCATTAAAAAGTAGAACTGCCGGGAAGAGAGAACTTACAAAAGAAATTTTAGCAAAGCATTTTCCAAATGAATTCGATCAATATATTTTGAGCCAATTACCTACAGACAAAAGAAGTAATACAATGCGATATTTATTTTATAAAAAATTCTTAACAAATCCAAAATTGAACGTGAGG
>CAYWJA010000006.1:0-59500 GCA_964458485.1 uncultured Candidatus Peribacteria bacterium
AAAAAGTACCCACTGCTGAAGAGTGGGCAGGTATGAAATATAAAGAAAAAACTTCATTTAAGATTGAAAAAGCAGGCCTTGTTGCCCTTGCCACAAAATTTGGAGTTAAAGGAAGCCCTATTGGGAGTAGATCAACTCACTTAGAGCTGGGAAAAAAAATATATGGAGAAAATCATGAATGCCTGCAATACGAAGAACAACCAAAGCTTTCTACAGAAGAGTTACAAGTAAAAATTAAGGAAAAAGTACCTACTGCTGAAGAATGGGCAGTAATGGGGCCAAAAGAAAGGAGGGAATTTAAAATTGCAAGCATGGGACTTCATGCAATTGCGACGCAATTTGGCATGAAAAAGAGCCCTGTGCATCAGCCCTCTGCTCATTTTGAATTAGGCAGAAAGGTGTACGGTGAAGATCATGAATGTTTTAAGGAGCTTACATTGGAAGAATTAAGAATAAAGATAATAGAAAAAGTTCCTACCTTTCAAGAATGGACTGGAATGACCTCATTACAAAGAAGAGCTTTTATGATCGGTAGATTAAAACTTAATGCCATTGCCAGACAATTTGGAGTTACAGGCAGCCCTCTTCAAAGAAAATCAGTTCATCTGGAATTAGGGAGAAAGATATATGAATCTGTAGCCGTTAGCGTTTAATAACAAAACACTAACCCTTAAACAATTTTTGCCTTTATTTTTTCAACATAAGCTAATTTCTTACGTAAAAAAACCTTTTCTTTCCAAACTTGTGGTTTAATTAAAGGACTAAGAATTGGAACAGGGTTTACCGGGCATGCCTCAATTATAGCTTTTAATGTAAGAATATATTTATCCAATATTTTTAATTTTTGTGCTTTGCTAAGTTTAACTGTCTTTTTCACCATACCTTTTACAATTACTATCGGCTTACTTAAATTATCCTCTAGGCGATCAATGCTCATGAGTGTGTTATAGAAAGAAGTGATGAATTCATAAACATTACCATGCGAATGTCCACCTGAATCTACTTTAAAAAAATTTCTTTCATTTATAAAATTAAAAAATTCCTCATTATCATATCCCCTGGATGAGCCAAAAGGAGCCCACCCATTATCAATAATTATTTGCCTCCTTTCACCCTTTACACCTTTTAAATCTGCAAAAACTGAACGGACTCCTTTATTTTTTGTATAACCTCTTTCAAATACATATTTATGTAAAACCTCATGACGGGTAGTTACCCTTATGTCTGCTAACGTGCTATTCCTTAATAAGCCTGTCATAAATGTTATTTTTTTTTCATTACGACTTGCACTAGCATTTAAGCTGCGAAAACCACTAAAATCTATTAAATTAATTTTTTCAATAAGCTTACCACCAAATTGTACCTCAATTTCTTTTACACCTTCAGCAATAGCCTTTAATTTTGCTCCAAAGTTTTTTATTTTTGAAAACTTTTCTTTATTATTGCCCAAATAATTAAATTTATAACCACATATATTCTTGTAAAACTCATTTGAGCGTTGCTCAATAGGTAATTCATAATTTTTACTACCTATTTTGAACTTTAATGATGCTTTTCGTGAACTTAATAATGCATTGCCCATAAAAATATTATTTGAAGCATCAGCACCGAGCATATACCGACCTGGCATCTCTTTAAAGCTACTAATTTTCCCTTTACCCCTGCATAAATTGCCTAATTTAGAACCAGAATATTTTTTTGTTGAAAGAGCCTGGTAGTAGATGCTTTCATATCCGCTCCCAGTAGAAGTCATGAACGAATCTTTATTGTTATACATAATTGGCTTGGCTTTCATTTCACCTAATGAAACATCCATTTTTTTAGTACCAAAAACCATAACAGAAGCTATATATCCATCAATTTTAATTGAAGGGTTGCTTTTAAGTTCATCTGCTGAAAGGATTATTGGTTTTACAGTCCCATTATGAACAACCTGTAAATAAATAAGATTCAAACTCTGAGCTATTTCTGGAGAATTTCGTAATTTTGGATTATATTTAATTGAATATTCAGGTGCCTTTGCCAGTTCAATTAATTTCTCTTTATCATGTGTATCGATTTTGAATTCACCATTCAAATCATTCAAATCACCTTCTAGATCTCTAATAACAGCTATTAAATAGTCTCTAGCCGCACCTTTGGATTTACTAAATTTAGATGTTAAACTTTTCATCAATTCCCTAATTTCCTTTTTTTCTTTATCAATAAGGTCAGATGTTTTATTAATCTTCTTATCTAGATCCTGTAAAATCCTAACCCCTTCCTGGGCTGAACTTATTTTTTCTGCCTTTGGTATTTCCAAATTAAGTCCCATTATTTTTTATTGGATATTATCGAAATTGTATTCTTTAATTTATTTTTAAAATTACGCCATCTTTTTAGGTCAGCTTCTTTTTTCATTAAAACTTTTAATTTTTTTGTAGCAGATTGTTTCATGATAATTAATATTATATGCTGACCTCTACGATCACCGGCAAATGATCCGAATACTTAACATCCCCTACTTCAACTGATTTAACTTTAATATCTTCATGTGCCATTATTAAATCAAGTCTTTTTATAGGATCCACACTGGGAAAAGTATCACCTGTTTTCACAAGATGCAGTCTATTGTTCTTAATAAATTTAAATATCTCATCCAGACCTCTAAAAACGTTAAAATCACCACAAACCATATAAAGATTTGGGCATTTTTTAAGCATTCGACCCAACTCTGTTAATTGTTTTGATCTTACTTTTTTATTTAAGCTTAAATGAACCATAAAAATACTTATTCCTCCGATAATATATTCCTGAACTAATTTTTTTGTTCCATTTTTTAAATAATGGGTTTTTACAACCCCCTCTTTTTTACTTAAAACTGAATTATGATTTTTACTAAAGAAGGGTAACTTGCTTAAAAGTGACCTAGGATGATATTTACATTTAGAATAACAAAATGGTAATTTTAATTTCTTTGATATTTCTTCCACTTGAGACTTAAATCTACTACGTATGGATCCGCCATCAACCTCAAGAAGAAGTGCAACATCTGGCCTTACCTTCCTTAAAAACCGACATATTTTTTTAAGAATTGCATTAGATGACCATAGATAACGCCAAAATTTCAGCAGATATTGCCTTATTGAACCATTGATACCTGCACAATATTGTATGTTATATAGAGCGATTTTCATAATTCAGTATTTCTATATATTATAACATACATACTCTAAAAAAGCAATATAACCATACATAAACTATAAAATTTAGTTATTCAAAATAAATAAAAACTATTTATCCAACTTATGCTGCAAAAATTCATCCGCCAAAACCAGTGCAGCCATTGCATCGACTATCGGAACAGCCCTAGGTAGTACACATGGATCATGGCGGCCACCCATCTGAATTGTGGTATTTGTACCAGATTTCGTAACTGTGGCTTGTTTTTGAAATATTGTAGCAGTCGGTTTAAATGCAACCCTGAAAACAATATCCATCCCATTACTTATACCACCAACAATACCACCAGCATTATTGGTTTTAGTGGTAACTTTGCCTTTTTTAATTACCATGGGGTCATTATGCTTACTGCCCATCATTTCAACTGAGCTAAATCCGCTTCCGATATCAAAACCTTTGGTAGCAGGGATAGAAAGCATCGCTGCGGCCAGGCGAGCTTCTAATTTATCAAAAATAGGGCTTCCGAGGCCTGCTGGCACATTGCGAATTACACATTCAATGATACCACCAAGCGAATCCCCTGCTTTGCGAGCTTTTTCGATCTGACTAATCATTTTCTTAGCTGACTTTGCATCCGGGCAACGCATAATATTAGATTCAATCTGTTTTGTTGTAACTTTTGAAAGAATTACATCTGCCTCAATTTTATGAATTTGTTTTACATACGCAAATACCTCCATTTTACCGATAAGCTTTTTTGCAATAGCTCCAGCCGCCACACGTCCGATTGTTTCACGTGCACTAGCACGCCCGCCACCACGGTAATCCCGAATGCCGTATTTAGCATCATAAACAAAATCAGCATGACTAGGGCGGTACTTTGTTTTCGCTTCGGAATAATCACTGCTTTTATGATCGCTATTGCGCACAAGTAAGCTGATAGGTGTGCCCAATGTTTTTCCTTCAAAAATACCCGATAAAATTTCCACTTTATCGGACTCATCACGCTGCGTAGTTATTTTACTTTGCCCAGGTCTGCGACGATCCAAATCTTTTTGGATATCCTTTGTGCTAATTTTAATGCCTGCAGGGCAGCCATCAATCACAACCCCAACAGCCGCCCCATGCGACTCTCCCCATGTTGTTATTTTGAATAGATTTCCAAAACTATTATTCATGTTAATCAGATTGTTACCAAATAGTAACCATATTGTAACCAAATTGTAACCAAATTGTAACCAAATTATTTAATAAAAAACCATCTGGTAACTATTTGGTTACGCGAACCCGAAGACTTTCGGGAGAGCTGGTCACGCAAAGCAGGTTACGTGAGCGAAGCGAGCTGGTTACTACTGGAACTTGATTACTGTAGCAATTAACGCATATGCACTCAGCGTAACAATAATCCCAATAATAGCATTGCGTACAATCTTTTTTGCTTTTTCCTTAGCTTCATCTTCGCCAAGGTTCGTAACAAGAAGACCTGCACCGTAAATTAAAGCAGCAAATGCAATTATACCAACAAAACCCAGTGCAAATTGCGTAATGGTACCTATTTGATTAATAACCGCCTGTATATTAGATGTAGTAAGCGCTTCTGCAACTTCCTTACCACCTGTTTCACTAGCTTTTTTAGCAGCATCTATTGGCTTAATATATAAATTTTCTACGAAAACTTTATTTACAATAATCACCACAATACCAATAACTACCCATAGTACTGATTTTCTTTGTTTAGTAATAGCATCTTCTTCACCCTGTGCAGTAATTGTTTTAAACCCGCTAATCATAATCATTAAAATTGCTGCAGCACCAATAACAGCTTTTATGAATGCAATTATTCCATAAATTTCTTCACTTACACCTTTGCCGGAAGTAGAAAGAGTTGCAGCTGAACCAGGTGTGCCGTATATAAGATTAATAATCCTCTCTACTAAAAGAATTACCACAAGTCCTACTGTTGCATATGTAATACTATTTCTTTGTTCTGTAATTTTAGTTTCATCTCCTCCGGCTGTAATTAGCATTATGCCACTAATTATAATAAAAATAATAGCAAGACCCCCTATTAAATTCCTCATAACCTTCGCAACAGAAAGTATTGTAGAGTGAATTTGACTTTCTCCTTTATATTTTATTTCATTTATTATTAATGTTATTTCACTTGCAGTAAGAGAATCTGAATATTCTTTTTTTAAATATTTTTCTAGATCGCTTATATTTCTCTTAGCACGAGAGAATTTTGCAGCTTTGGCAAGTTCATCTAAGCTTTTATATTCACTGGAAAACACTTTTGTAACCTTGGCTGGCAAATTTCCCCACGGTTTTGATGCCGAAAAATCCACTACTTTCACTTCAACTGTTTCCGTTTTCCCGTCAGCACCGATTCTATCCTGCTTTTTACTTACCCCTGTTTTTATATCATCTAAGGTATCGAATAAATTTTCTGTCGCCAAGGCCTGCTGTGGGGCGATAAAGCCGAAACATAGGACTAATGGGAGAATTATTAGAATAATTGTTTTAAATAAGTTTTTCATAATTTTAGTGCTGTCGTGCTTGTTAAGTTTTATGCTGTAGTACTTAGCTTTGCATTGGCGTTTTTTTGCTATTCTTGGGTATATTTCGTGCTGTCGTCCTAGTCTGCTTAATTAAATCAGCACTACAGGACTATAGCACTAAAGCACTACAGCACTAAAGCACTACAGCACTATTTAGATACTAAATCCGCCACCATAAAAGTATTCACAAGAGCATATGCGGCATAAACCATCACAACTCCAGTAACACCGGCCACTATCATACGCTTAGCTTTATTAGCCCTTTCTTCATTATCGAGGGCTGTTAGATACATAAAGCCGGCATATATAGTAAATATAATTGCAACAGGACCAAGAAACACTAATAGCAAACGTATAACACCGCCTATTTCAGTAATAGTTTGCGTGGCATTACCAGCTACTATTTGCTCAGGACTTTTTACGACATAAATCGTATTTACCATACTACTTGCAAGAAGAACCACAAGCATGCCAATGCCGCTATAAACAAGATGCCTCTTTTCTTTTGTTATAGTTTCTTCATTTTCTCCTGCAGTAATCATACGTATGCCACTTACTGTCGAAAGGAGTACAATTACAGATCCAAACATCCATTTAACATAATTAGCGATACTACGTAATTGATCATTTGCAGCTTTAAAATTAATTAAGTCTTTTGCGGTAGCCTTTTCAGGATTAAAGATGTTCGCAATATTTTCTGCAACCATAAGAATCACAAACCCCATAAAAACCCAAATAAAGTTTTTTCTGTTCTTGGTAATTGACTCTTCCTTACCCATAGAAAAAATAAGGCTCATTCCATAAATAATCCCCAACAAAAGCGCAACTCCGCCAATAAAATACTTTGCAAGCCCTATTACTCTTTTGACCACACTTACAGCCACATCCTCTCCTGTTGCACCTTCTTTGGATGTAAAATTAGGAAGATCACTTTTTAGATATTGATCCCAACCACCACCCAGAGAATCTGCCGCATGTGCAAAATTAAATAACACAAAAAGGAAAAGGCAAAATGCAGCGACTGGCCAGAGGAATTTGACAGTTTTTATAAATTTTTCCATTTTAAATTTTTGTTTTTAATTCTTGTATATATTTTAACATAAAAAGAATACTAGTCTCAAGTCTCATGTGCAAGTCTCAAGTTATAAATTAATAGCACTTGGGATATGAGACGTAAACTTGAGACTAAAAAAAGTTTGCATTAAATACTTTTTTTCTGTAGACTGTCCGAGCTAAATAACAATAAATCTTATGGCAAAGAGATCAACACCTAAAAAACAGGCATCAAATTCACAATCCTCCGCCAGATATAAAACTTATCAGAACAAGGCAAGAAAGAGACTTGTTAACTCAACAAAATTAAACAAATGTCCTAAATGTAAAGAGGCTAAACTTGCACATACAGTATGTACAACCTGTGGTGAACATAAAGGAAGACAAGTTTTAAATATGGAGAAGCAAGTGGATAAAATTACAAAAGTTAAAGCATAATTTTATTTCGGATTTCGGATTTCTGATTTCGCAATCACAATTAGCATTTACTCATTTGGCATTTAACTAATTAGTTAGTAATTGCTAAATGTAAAATGATACATGACAATACGAAATCTGAGATGCGAAATACTAAATTAACAACATGGCCAGCTGGAGACATTTATCACGAGTTATAGTTATGCAAAGCTTCTTCGAAAGCTTAGTACGCAGGGATAAGCTCGAAGATATTTTGACGTATAATTTAAGTCAATATGGCAAACAGGTTGATGATACAAAATTTGCAAAAAATCTGATTAAAAAGATAAAAAAACATCAAAAAAAGATTGAAAAACTTATTAAAAAACATGCACCTGAATGGCCAATTGAAAAGATGGATCCTGTTGAACGTGTTATACTTACACTTGGAATATGTGAGTTAATATATCCGGAAAAAGATGTACCTGTTAATGTCGCAATTAATGAAGCTATTGAGCTTGCCAAGACCTATGGAGATGAAAATAGTGGCAAATTTATAAATGGAGTACTTAATGCGGTTGCGCATGACAAAACTATTAACTAAGTCTCAAGTGCAAGTCTCAAGTCACAAGTGGTTTAAATACAATCCCTTGAGACATGAGATTTGAGACATGAGACTAAAAAATTATGTATAAGAAGTTAGAAAAAAAACTAGGTTTCAAATTTAAAAACCAAGACCTCCTGAAGAATGCTTTTGTTCATCGTTCTTATTTAAATGAGCATAAAAGCAGTAAGCTTAAGAGTAATGAACGCCTTGAATTTTTAGGCGATGCTGTCTTGGAGCTGGTTGTTACTGAATATTTATATTTAAATTATCCAAATCCTGAAGGTGAACTTACAAACTGGCGATCTGCCCTTGTTAAAGGTGAGATGCTTGCAAAAATCGCCGCTGAACTTGATTTAGGTGATTATCTTTATTTAAGTCATGGCGAAGAAAACTCTGGTGGCAGAAGTAAGGATTACCTTCTCGCCAATACATTTGAGTCACTTATTGGTGTAATTTATTTAGAACTTGGTTACGAAAGGGCTAAAAAATTCATTACACAATTCCTCTTAGTTCATTTAGAAGGAATACTGGCAGAAGGTTCTCATATTGACGCAAAGTCCAAATTTCAAGAAATTGCACAGGAAAAAACAGGTTTTACCCCAGCTTATCAGCTACTTCATGACGAAGGTCCGGATCATGATAAGGTATTTACAATGGGTGCTTATGTTGAAGATAGAATTGTTGGAAAGGGAAAGGGCAATAGCAAACAGTCTGCTGAACAAAAAGCAGCAGAGGATGCACTCAAAAGATTAAAATGGTAAACCATTTTAATCTCATTTATGATTTCGGATCTCTGATTTCGCATTGTCATTTAGCATTCTTTTTAATTTACATTTTGCTTATGAATAATTAAAGCATTATTGAATATGCGTAAAAATTTACAAAATTCTACTAACATTCATTAATCAAGATCTGTATTTACAGATATTAATGGATAAATTGTAAGTAAAAAATGCGAAATGCCGAATAACACATGTGAATGCGAAATCAGAAATGCGAAATTATTTCGGCATTATCCTAACCTGCCTCTGACTCCCATCTCCTATACTATCTGTTGTTACTAAATCTTTGAATTTATCACTTGCAGCTAAATGCAAATGCACTTTTCTTCGTAAATAAGGATTCATTGGCGGAAGTGTAACAGGCTTTTGATTATTAGAAGCATATTCGGCCTTTCGTTCGGCCAAGCGTATTACACTGTCCTCCTGTCTTTTCTTATATCCATCAACATCTACAATAACTTGTGTTTTACTTTCAATCCCCTGTTTCCATAGTAAACATTTTAAAATATGCTGCAGTGCCGCAATATTTTCTCCGTGCCAACCAATCAAAAGGCTAGAATTGTCAGTTTCGATTTCAGTATAGTAAACATTATCGCCTTCTTTAGAAATTTTTACACCAACATACGAAATACCTATTATATCTAATAATTTTTCTAGGGTTTCTTTTATTAGTAATTCCATAATATTATTTTTAATTTACAATGTAAGTCTATCTAAAAAATGAATGTGGGGCAAATATAATTATTTCGCATTTCGGAATTCGCATTTCGCAATGTCATTTAGCAATTAGCATTCTGCATTCACCAACTAATCCAAATGTTAAATGAATAAATGCAAAATTTGATTGCGAAATCTGAGATGCAAAATGCAAAATGTGGTTAATTAGTCTTTAGAATAATTAACCACCAATTGTTGTCCTATCGCGAATATAGTAGAAGTTCCCCAATAAAAACCTACAGCCGCCGGGAAAGTTGCAGTAAATACAGCAATCATTATAGGTAAAAAATACTGCATCATATTATTCATCATAGGCATCATAGGATTATTAGCACCACCCTTATTTGCCAAGGCTTTCGTTTTAGCAAAGCTCAAACGAATCTGAAAAAATTGAAGACCGCCGATAATTATAGGTAGTGCAATAAAATTAACCTTAGTCAGATCTATAATTCCTAAGAATACAGGATTAACACTTTGCATATTAAAATCCTTCAGCGGAGCGTATAAAAGGTTCGGATCTATTATACCAAGCCCATCGCTATAAGAATTGGGAATTGAATAAGCATAGGTAGGCAACTTCCCATGGGATTAACCTTGTGTTTTTTCCATATAGCCATTGTCTCTTGAGAAAGTTTTTGTGGATTATCTTTATATTTCTGTTTTAATGCATCTAACTGTGGTTGTATACGCTGTAATTGCTTCTGAGACTTAAGAGCTTTTTGGTTTGGGGCTAAAAGAATAATTTTTATTAAAATCGTAAGAAGTATAATTGCCCATCCTAAATTATGCCCTGGTACCTTTGAAACAAAAAAGAATAATGTATTAAGAATAGGCTTGTATAATAACGCGTTCCACCCCTTCCTCCAAATAGACGGTTCAACAATATTAACTTCATGAAAGTAATTTTTTTCTTTATTATTTAATAAAGTTTTATATGTTATGCGATATCTTCCCACATCTTTAAAAAGATCTTTATTCCATAAGCCATAAACAATTGCTGTTTTTTCTGTAGATTTTACTATTGTTTCTTTTGTCTGCCCCGAGCATTTAGATGCATCTTTTAGTGTAGCCTCTTTTTTAAGCCACTCTCCATTCTTATAATACTCAACCGTCAATGGATTCTTAGGGCAATTATTAGTAAGTTTAATGGATTCTTTACTTCTATTTTCAATATCTATCTTTACTTCCTTACCTATAACAAATTCGGATGCTGAAGATACAATAATATCATCTGTTTTATTGGCTTCCGGCGTATCTTTCTTGCTTAAAAGCTGAAAAATAATCAAAAAAACAAGAAAGAAGAATAAGAAACGAAAAATTTTATTATTCTGCATACGACTTATTTAAATTACTAAAGAAATTTTTAACACTTTTATCCAGCTCCTGGAAAGATATTTTTTGATCAGCAAGTGTCGGCCTGGCGATTATTACCGCAGTAAAAATACTTTTTAATGATGATAAATTAAGCCTTAAAGATTCATATACCTGTCGACGTAATCTATTCCGCTTCACGGCTTTTCTTTCAACCTTCTTGCTAACAACTACTGCGAATTGAGATGGGCAACCTGTAGCTTTTTTGTACTTAAAAATAAAAAACCGATCCCTGTAAAGCTCACCCTTCGCAAATAAGGATTTAATTACATCTTTATTGCTGATGCGATTTTTTTTGTTTAACATTAATTAAGCACTTAGTCTTTTGCGACCTTTGCTACGGCGACGATTAATAGTTTTCTGCCCACCCTTGGTTGCCATGCGAGCCTGAAATCCATGGCGCTTATGTTTTTTACGTTGATTACCTTTGCTTAACATCTATTTATTATTAAAATGCTTAGCTAGCTTAATGCTAGTAACCAAAAATGTCAATTAGTATTTCGCATTTCTGAATTCGCATTCAAATTTAGCATTTCTCATTTGGCAATTATCTAATTAATTAGTAAATGCCCGCCCGTGCCGGTACGGGCGGGCAAAATGTTAATTGGAAAATGATCCCGCCTATGGCGGGACGAAATCTGAGATGCGAAATGCGAAATATTAATAATATTCTTCAATAAACTTCTTAACGCTTTTTAATTTTTTAAGAACTTTATCATCATCTCCTACAGAAAGTGCAACTGGACGAACTCGTACGCTAATGGCACCTTTATAATTATTATCTTTTAATTTCTTAAGAAAACTCTCAAGGGGTAAGATTCCCTCATTTGGAAGTGAATATTCTTTATGCTTGTGAACATTAGAAAGGTGAACATGGGCTAAAACCTTTCTGACATGCCCATAAAAACGAATTAAATCTTCCTTCTTAGAAGAGACCATTGAACAATCTAATGCTGCCATACCAAACTCTTTAATGTCCGATACGTTATTAAGTGCACGTTCTGGCAAAAAACCCAGAAAAGTTTTACCTCCTGCATTCGCAAGTGCAATATTAATATGCTTTTTCTTTCTTAAGCTTGGCCCCTCCTTTTTTAACCATCTTGTAAACTTAAAATCTGTTAATTTTGGTGGAGTTATTACAACAACAGGACACTTTAAATAAACGGCCATGTCAGTTACATGCTCCACGCTTTTTTGAGTTGCATTGGCAGGGGCATGCAAAGCAACAACAGGCAATTTATATTTTTCGGAAAGTTCTTTTATATACTCTGCATTTTGTGTATCGAAGTTATTTTTGTCTACCTCAATTTCAATACCATCATAACCAGCGTCTTTGGCAAAACCAAAAATGCGATTAAGACCGTATTTATGTAAAGATGATGAATGTAATGCGATCATATTTTTATGTTTATTTCTATCTTTATTATTATAACAAATTACAGACTATAAATCAAATTTTTTACTTTTTTTACTTTTTGATGTAACCTTTCTTATTCGCATCTTCGGCATTTTTAAAATATATCCGATTACCTTTGGTGATATTAAATGCGCGTTTATCAAAAATAGAATAATAATATTTTCCTTTTTTACTGGCTATATACTGTGTATTTGGTGGAATATATTCTGCCTGATAATATGATTTCAAATCTATTTGGGATATTGGAACAGCGAACTTATCATCTTTTTTTAATTCGATAATGTTGTCAGCACCATACACAAGCCGTGCACTCCGCCCTGCAATTTCGCCAATCAGCTTGCCGCTTTTTACTTCCATTAATTTAATAGTTGCGATGCCCGGATTAACTTCGCCGACAAATTTAATTTCGGGGAAGTGATTTTTGGTGGAATGGTAGTAGCCGACGGTGTAGCCGATACCCAGGCCGATCAGCAGGATAAGAAAAACTGATATTATAATGTTTAAATAATTAGATTTATTCATAATATTAAAATTACATCCATAAATTTACGGAATTATTTCGATCCAATTCCCATTTTTTAGGATTATCGTATATATATTTACGTATACGATTCAAATCGGATTCATTGCGAATAATATGGTCGTAAAATCGGGGTTGCCAGGTGAAATCAGAATATCCGTTTTTGTTTGCCCATCGTTTAACCGCGCCCTTAAAATGATTTATTACCGATTGCAGAGAATCGGGTATTAATGAGCCAAATTGGTTAATGGGTTGTTTGGGTAGAGACGCGCCGCGGCGCGTCTCTACCCTGCCGCATACCAACGTTTTTTCCAAAATCACAATCCCATGAACGTGGTTCGGCATAACAACCCATTGATCCAAAACAACATTTTGCCGTATTTCTGACGTCTTTAACCATTCCTGACAAACCACACACCCCAATTCATTCAATCTCATAATATAATTTTTAACATCACCAAATACGCATTCGCCGTATTTTACACAAATCGTCACAAAATATGCGCCATCGGATGAATAATCCCACCATTTTAAACGTGCAGATTCAACCCTGTATTTATTCTTAAATAATGTCATAAAAATACCTTTCCGAAACAAATATATTGTCGGAAAGGCTTCTTTATGTTTAAAATGAGGTTAATAATTTTACATTAATCAATCAATCATGTCAAGATACATATTCATTCCCGGTAACAATCCCCCTCTCTCAATCGCCGAGTTAAATAACCGCTATCCTAATGCGAAATTGGAATCAAATAACGACTTCCTTACCTTAACAACCGACAAAACAATCGACCAAAATGAATTCAATAACCTTGGTGGATCAGTAAAAGCTGCAGAAATTGTTAGTGAATCAAAAAAAGACGGGGTAATTAACGCCTTATCTGATGCTTTATCCGATCACTATCAAAACACCAAATTAGATTATGGATTAAGTTTATATGGAATGTCGGAAAATAATCTACGCTTCATTCTTCTTAAATTAAAAAAAAGCTTAAGAAAAAAAGATATAAAATCCCGTTTTATAAATAATAATTTTCAAAACATCTCTTCCGCCCAATATAAATCAATCAGCAAAAAAGGTATTGAGCTTGTGGTTGTAAAATCCGATAACAAATATCTTATCGGAAAAGTTGTGGGCGTGCAAAATATCGATGCATACAGTAAAAGAGATTTTGATAAACCCTTCCGTGACATGCGAATGGGCATGCTGCCCCCAAAACTTGCCCAAATTTTGATTAATTTAACAGGTGTGGATGGAAAAATTTGGGACCCATTCTGCGGCAGCGGCACACTTGTAATGGAGGGGCTTTTGCAGGGAAGGGATATGATTGGTTCTGATATTCATCCCAACCGTATAAATGGTGCGCAGGTGAATGTTGATTGGCTAAAAAAGGAATTCCATACATCTGCAAACGCCGATCTGTTTACACACGATGCAACAGAGCCGATTGATAAAAAATTCGATGCAATCGCATTTGAGGGTGATTTGGGTATACCACATAATCAATTCATAAAACCGGATAAGTTGCAGGGTATAATTAGTGATCTAAATGAGCTTTATATAAAATTCTTCCAAAGATTGCGAAATCAGAAATGCGAAATGCCAATTGTTTGCGCCTTGCCATTTTTTCGATTAAGGGATGGAAAAGAAATAGATATGCAAAAAACCATTAAAACAATTGAAGATATAGGCTTCATGCAAACAATGAATCACCTTAAATATTCCCGCGAAAACCAAGCGGTAGGGCGGGCTATATATAAATTTATTCAACGTCCGCCCACTCCCCCATTGTCATAGGTCTTACTTCCCAGCTAGATGGAAAAAGTTTTTTCGCCGCTTCTCTCACTGCCCTACCTAACGCCTCAGATTCAAATTGATGAGTCTGCACATTTGTACCAGCTTTAACCATTTCACCTATTGTCTCAATTATTTTATCTTGTGTAGATGCTTCTTCTGCCATAAAAAATAATGTTAATAATAAAAAAGGGATTTATTATATCAAAAATATATCTTTATACTAATGTTTTTTTAATTTCTTCGCCAACGGCGTAATTGTAAGAATCGAAAACACCGTGGTAACAAATGCCATAGCAACGAGAATGGAGAATACTTTTTGATCAATAATTTTCATCTGCAAACCAACTGTGGCAATAACGAGCTCTACAGCACCACGGTTATTCATACTAAGACCGATTATTAATGACTCTAAATTTTTCAACTTAAGTAACCTCGTCACAATACCACTGCCAATCACCTTGCCCAGTATCGCAACTACTATGATCGCAGTAACAAAATAAGGTGCAGCTTTAAACGCAGATGGCTCTAGGTGGAATGCAAGGCTTGCAAAGAATATCGGCCCAAAAAAACCATAACTAAGGCCATATACGCGATCTTCAATTTTTTGGAACACCTTTTGGTCTATTACTTCTTCATGCATAAACAGGCCTGCTAAAAACGCACCTATAATCATATGTAAACCAATAGCTTCTGCAACAAGCCCCATTAAAAGAGCTATAATAAGCGTCAGAGTAAAACCCTTATTTCCAAAATAAATTATTTTATTTATAAACTTCTCACTTTTAATTCCAACAAAAAACACAATTGCAAAAAATGCTGTTACTTTAGCAAGTAGTATTAGAAGTGGAATCATTTCTACCCTACCTACTTCTGCCAAATTTATAATTATTGAAAACATAACCAATGCAAGAATATTCTGCATAACAGCAGAGCCGAGCGTAATACTAGCGGCTTTTGTTTTAATTATTCCGCAATCATGAAAAACACGTGCAGCCATAGCAATTGCAGTAACAGAAAGTGCCATTGCAATAAAAAGCGATGTAATGTGTGAATAGCCAAACCAAATGGATACATAATATCCACCTGCGAAAGGTAGGATAGTACTGCCCAGTGCTACAAAAATTGACTGTTTGGAGGTCTTTAAAAGCTCACGATGATCAGTTTCTAACCCTGCATGAAGCATTAAAAAGAAAATCCCAAATTCAGCCATTAATTTAATGGTTTCGCTGTCGGGATTAACAAGACCAAGCAGCGCCGGCCCCACCAATATACCCCCTATAAGCTCACCAAAAACCACAGGCAAGCGTATTGATCGAAATATTTTACCGGCAGTCCATACGACCACCATTAGAATGAAGAGATTGAAGAAATCGGGCATGATTTTTTACTTTTAATTTATTCATTCATATTGTATTACAAAATTAGAAGATTACAAAATTGTTACCCCATTGGCATCCTGAACTTGATTCAGGATCCATGTAATTAGTGGTTAATATTTTGCTTATTTGCTAATAATCAGATTATTTGAATTTGCGAATATTTTCGCAATATCGGTAGATAAAATGATTAGTATTATAGTAATATAATTATAATTTCATCATATGGATCCCGGATCAAGTCCGGGATGACAAACAGTAAGATTGTAATCTTGTAATAATCAATTATGAAAGTCCCCAAATCTCTAAAAACCTGGTTCATCATCCACTTCATTGCGGATATAATTTTTGCAATCCCCCTAATAATCGCGCCTATTTGGATACTTGGATTATTTGAATTTACAGGCGTTGAAACTTTGACTGCAAGGCTTGTAGGTGCTGCGCTAATCGGCATCGGAGGCACATCATTCCTCGTCCGAAATGCCGGGAGTGAAAGTTATAACAGCCTGCTCAGCTTAAAAATTCTCTGGTCAATTGCAGCGCAAATTGGCATTTTATGGACGATATACGAAGGTGCTCCAAGGTCTGCATGGATTATTTTGGGGGTGTTTTTTGTTTTTTCTATAATTTGGATATACTATAAAAGAAAACTAACAAGCTTTAAATAATTAAATTCAAAAATTTATGAAAACTTTAAAAATTATTAAATATGCTTTCTTTGCTATTGGTGTAGGTGCACTTATTGGTTCTTTTTTATTCTTTAAAAACACTAAACAATTTATAGACAAAGGAGTAACTGCATCCGGGACTGTAATTAATTTACTAAGGCAGGTATCTGAAGACTCTGATGGTAATACGAGCTACATGTATTATCCAGAGGTAAAATTTCAGACTGCAGACGGAAAAAGTATCACATTTCAAGCCAATACTGGCTCTAACCCCCCTAGTTACAGCGTTGGTGAAAAAATCGACGTACTTTATTTACCGGAATCCCCGAATAAAGCAAAAATAAAATCTTTTGTTTCCCTGTGGCTTGGAGCTTTGGTTTTTTTAATTGTAGGGTTGTCATTCGGTAGTATAGGCGGAGGAATGATACTTCATGGCATTATGAAAAAAAATAAAATTGCAAAGCTTAAAGTGTCAGGACAAAGGCTACGAACCAAGTTCAAAGCGGTTGAACGAAATACAAGTTTAAAAGTAGGTGGAAGAAGCCCTTATCAAATAGTGTCACAGCTAAATATGGGTGACAAAGTATATGTTTTTTATAGCGATAACCTTTGGTTTGATCCATCAGATTCCATAAAAAAAGGGCAGGAAATTACAGTTTTGGTGGAGCCAGGCGATATGGATAAATACTGGATGGACACCTCATTCCTTCCTAAGTTACAAAACTAAAATATTGACAAATTATACCTTTTTAAAAAGTGTTGTCGAAATCGACAACACTTTTTTGGCATACTTGTTTTGTCATTCTGAGCGAACCATAAACCCGAACGAAGTGAGTAGTTTATGGGCAGCCAAAGAATGAACAAATTTTGTATTCATCATAAAATTATTGACATAACTATATATATTTGGTATAAAATAAACCTTAAATAAAATTATGAAGCTAGAACTTAAAATAACCCCACAGTTAAAAACTGAAGCTATTCAATCTTTGGTGCAAAAATTGGAAGATGGTGAGAAGGAAAGATTTAAAAATGCTTTGAATTTTTGGCACACAAAACCACATCAGCATTTTTCTATTGAAATGAATCAATTAAAAATGCTTTTTGGCAGTAATCCTAATGCTGCAAATCAACACGGTGCATTAGAAAAACCTCATATGGTAAAAGGTGATTTTGTAATGCTTTCTGAAGATGAAATGTCTAAGGTGGACATCGATGAAAAAGTAGGAATCAGATTTGGTGATTGCATCTTTATAGGGTCCAATACGCCCCAAGAGTATATATCTATGATAGTCATGAACCTACTTATTGTCAGCGGAGTGGAATCAAAAGACCAAGAGATAATGGAATTACTAAGAAGTCAGGGAATTGATATTGACGATGTTAATCTTTCGCGCCATTGGACGGCAAACTTATTCGACATAATAATTGCCGAAAAATACCTTAGTACTGAACAATTTAATAGATATCTAAAATGGAGAAAAGAAATTGAACGTACTGAATTCTTTGTAAATCCAGACATGCATGATCTTATGACGAGAATGCTTGCTTATACCAGATACAAACGTACAACCCATCCCGAAAAACGTCAAAAATATGGAAGGCTTTCATGGAGAAATTCTGGTATTATAATGGGTTTTCGAAATGAAATAGTCGATAAATTCGGTAGAGATTTTTTAATGTCCCGAAGCGATGTCATATTTAGAAAACTATCTGAAGTTGATGAATTTGAGCCAGAAACAATGATGCGCACACTATCTTTTATTTTGAATAACGCAAATGGGGGTAAGATTGATTTCGATGGGCATGGGGATCTTGATAGGCAAGCATACTTGTTATCTGAAGATAATATTGGTAAAGGTTATGCTTTACTAAAAACACAAGGAGAAGGATCTTCTGAATACAAATTAGCTAGAAGTTACGGCCAGACCATTGAGGCGTTAAGAGATCGTATCCTCTTTTTCTATCGCGAAGCAATTAAAAAATTAGGAGAACATAACGATGTATCCATTGCGCTGGCTAGTGCTTTAAAAAATAGATCTAGTCTATTGATGCAGGGTGAAAATTTAGTTACTCCTGTTGATATAAATTCGCCAACAGCTCAAGATGATATAGCTAGGCAAAAAGAAGGTATACAGGAAAAATTAGATCAAGCTAGGCAAATGCTAGAAGAATATGAGGAGTTAGAAATCAAAATCCAGGAAAAAGCAAATTCAGATAATCCCGCAATTATACCTGCTAGTATTGCATCAGATAAAATGAGTCTTATGCAAATAGAGGTAAGCTTAAGAAGACAATTAGAAAGCCTAAGTGAGGCATCGGCAATGATTGCTCAATTATATGACCTACGGCAAAGGCAGGGTAGCCTACTAGCCCAAGTTGAATTAGGTAACCCAGTACCACCACCGCTAAGACTAAAAAGTTAAGTATTTTTATACTTTTATTGTGAATGTGGCCAAATAAAAGGTAGTTTATTATTTGGTCTTTTTATTTGACTATTTTATTTTTTTATTGTACAATTATAAATACTTCTGTAACAAAAACGCTATTTCTGCGTTATAAATAAAGCCATTTTAAGTTTTAGGATTTGTAAGATTAAAAGGATTTGTAAGATTTGTAGGATATTTATATCGAATTACAGTAATCGTACAAATCCTACAAATCATAAAAATCCTACAAATCCTAATATAATGAGAACGAATACAAAGAGAACATTCAGGCATTACTGGAATCACATTAAAAGATTCAAAATTTTAACTGCTATTGCGGTTCTTTCGATGATAGCTGTTGTTGCAATAGAGTTATTCATTCCATATTTATATAAAATCTTCTTCGATACACTAACAACCAGCAAAGATGCTCTTGAAACATCATCTTTTCTTATAAAGATTATTTTATTAGCTGCTGGTCTGCATTGTGCATCAAATATCTTACGCAGAACTGGGGATTTTATGAATATTAAATTGGAGGCAAAGGTAATGAGGAATCTATTTCAGGATTCCTTCGAATATCTACATAAACATTCGTACAACTTTTTTAGTAACAATTTTACAGGTTCACTGGTTAAAAAAGTTAACCGTTTAGTTTATGCTTTTGAGAACATCTACGATAATATCTATTATGAGCTATTTCCTCTATTTTTAAGAATAGCTGTGATATTCGCAGTACTTCTTTGGATGCATCCGGTTATCGGTTTTATAATGTTAATTTGGACAATAGTTTTCCTTGTATCGAACTACTTATTTATATTATACAAATGGAAATTTGACACTATAAGAGTTGCTGCAGACACTAAAATTACAGGAGTTCTTGCAGATACAATAACTAATAGCTCCAATGTAAGACTTTTTGCATCGCTTAATTTTGAATTAAGGAAATTTAGAAAAGTATTAAACGACTGGATAAGGAAAATGACTAAAACCTGGAGGATGGAGACTTATGCAGAAACTATACAAGGATTCTTTATGATCCTTTTGGAATTTTTGGTTCTATATACAGCTATTAAGCTTTGGAGTAAGGGTATTTTAACAGTTGGTGATTTTGTGTGGATACAGGCCTACCTCCTTAGTCTATTCATGCACCTATGGGGCTTCGGAAGAAATATGAGGCACCTTTACCAACGCCTAGCAGATGCAGGAGAAATGATTGAGGTTTTACATATAAAACATGAAGTAAGAGATGAAAAAAATGCCAAAAAAATAAGTGTTGTTAGGGGTAAGATAGAATTTAATGATGTTTCTTTTTCATATCAGGAGGAAGAAGAATCTGTTATTAAAAATCTTAGCCTGAAAATAAAGCCTGGTGAAAAAGTTGCTGTAATCGGCCCTTCCGGAGGCGGTAAGTCTACAATTACCAAATTACTTTTACGATTTTTTGATATTCAGAAGGGTAATATTTTAATTGATAATCAGGATATTAAAAAAGTAACCCAAGAGAGTCTTCGTTCACAAATTAGCTTTGTACCTCAAGATCCTATCTTATTCCACAGAACTTTAATGGAAAATATTCAGTATGGCAGTAAAGATGTGGGCGAAGAAGAAGTAATAGCTGCTGCAAAACTTGCAAACTGCCATGACTTTATAATGAATTTTACAGATAAATACAAAACCTATGTTGGTGAACGTGGTGTTAAACTTTCCGGAGGTGAACGTCAGAGGGTAGCTATTGCACGCGCAATACTCGCCAATGCTCCGATATTAGTATTAGATGAAGCAACAAGTAGCTTAGATTCAGAATCTGAAATGTTAATTCAGGAGGCTTTGCAAAATTTAATGAAGCATAAAACTACTATTGTAATTGCTCACAGGCTTTCAACTATCATGAAAATGGATCGCATCCTTGTATTACAAGATGGCAAAATCGTTGAAGAAGGTACTCATGCTGATTTACTTTCACACAAAACTGGCTTATACAAAAAAATGTGGAATTTGCAGGTAGGTGGGTATGTGGAGGAATAAATTATTTCAGATTTCTGATTTGTGATTTCGCAATGTCATGTCGTATTTAGCATTTAGTAATTAACTTGTCATTCTGAACTTATTTCAGAATCCACGTTTTACTCGTTTACGATGGATCCTGAAATAAATTCAGGATGACAAAAAGAAAAATGCCAAATACGGAATGTGATTTTTGAATGCGAAATCAAAAATTCGAAATGCGAAATAGCAAAAATCTCTTGATTGAGATTTTTGCATATGGTATATCTATTCAGGTCTTTTTTTAATATAAAATTTATGTCTGTAGTCCGCGTTCGCAGCCTAAAAAAGAAATATGGTGACAATGAAGCTCTTAAAGGAATCTCCTTTAGCGTTAAAAAGGGTGAAATTCTTGGATTTTTAGGGCCTAATGGCGCAGGTAAAACTACAACTGTAAAAATTCTAAACTGTTTCATGTCTGCCAATAGCGGTGAGGCAAGTGTTGCAGGATATGACTGCTTTAAAGATAGTTTGGATGTTCGCAGTAAGATCGGCTATCTTCCGGAAAACAATCCATTGTATATGGATATGACAGTTTTTGAATATCTGGAACATGTTGCTAGCTTGTATGACATCCCTGAAAATAAAATTCCCGCCAAAATTGAAGGAGTTGTAGATGGATGTAGTCTAAACCAAAAAATCCATAGTCTTATAGGTACTCTTTCTAAGGGCTACAGGCAAAGAGTGGGGCTTGCAGCTGCTCTTATTCATGATCCGGAAATATTAATTTTAGACGAGCCAACTGTTGGGCTTGACCCGAACCAAATTGTAGAAATAAGGAATCTAATTAAAAGGCTAGGTAAAGAAAAAACAGTTATTATATGTAGCCATAATCTGGCGGAAATGGAATTAACATGTACAAGGGTTATAATTATCAATCAGGGTAAAATTGTCGCTGCAGGCTCACCTGTTAAGCTAAGAAAATTAGTAGAAGGGCACGCCAATTTAAAATTGACCATACGCGGTAATAAAAAGGGGGCAATGAAAATACTCCAATCCATAAATGGTATTAAGAATATATCCACGAAACCTGGGGTTGAAAAAGGTGCATGGAATTATAACCTCATAACTATCAAAAATCGTGACCTCAGAGAAGAGATAGTATCAAAATTACACGACAATGGCTTCAGTCTTTTGGAGATATGTAAAGAATTCGTATCTCTTGAGGAAATATTTAATGAAGTTACTAAATAATTTCGGAATTCGTATCTCAGATTTCGCATTGTCATTTACCAATTAGCATTCTGCATTTACTAACTAATTAGTTGATTGCTAAATGAGAAATGCTAAATGTGAATCTGAAATCAGAAATGCGAAATGCTAAATAAAAACCATGAAGATAAAACATATTAATACAATTATCGACAAGGAACTAAAGAGTTACTTCAACTCCCCTCTGGCCTATATATTTATAACAGCTTTTTTGATATTTACTTCATGGCTTTATTTTAGGGGCTTTTTTATAACAAATTTGGCTACAATGCGGCCATTCTTTGCAAATCTGCCTTGGTTATTTCTTTTTCTTGTGCCTGCGATTACCATGAGGTTGTGGTCTGAAGAGCAAAAACTTGGAACAATTGAATTATTATTAACATCCCCAATTACAGAATGGGAAGCAGTGCTTGGTAAATTTTTAGCCAGCTTTATATTTCTAATTATAGCCCTACTGCTCTCCTTAATAATCCCAGTTATTTTATTTTTTACAGGCAGCCCGGATTGGGGAACTATTGCAAGTGGCTACCTTGGTGCGATCCTTTTAGGAGGGGTTTATCTTGCAATAGGGCTATGGATATCCAGCCTAACTAATAATCAAATTATTGCGTTTATAATTTCCGCAATACTTATTTTTATATTATTTATATTAAGTCAGCCGATAATACTTCATACAGCCCCATCATTCCTTGTCCCTATCTTTAAATATTTAGGTATCGGATCGCATTTTCAAAGTATTCTGCGCGGAGTAATTGATACCCGCGATTTAATTTATTATATATCTTTAATTTTTACCTTTCTTTATTTTAATGTTGCCAGCTTGAATAGTAGAAAATGGCACTAAATAGTGCTGTAGTGCTTTAGTGCTATAGTGCTGTAGTGCTTTAGTGCTATAGTCCTGTAGTGCTCTAATTAATTCAATAGGACGACAGCACAACAGCACTAAAATTATGAATTTTCTTAACAAATTCAAATACGCCAGGGATTCCTATCTAGCTACGATTCTAATCGTTGCGATTGTTGTAATGGTAAATTTTATTGCCGCACGTCATTTTATAAAAGTAGATTTAACAAAAAACAAAATTTATGCAGTTTCTGATGCAAGTAAACAAATAATGAATAATCTCAGTGATATTGTAACTGTTAAAGTCTTCTTTTCAGACAAGCTACCGCCAGATTTATTTGCGGTACAACAATATGTAGGCGATACATTGGGTGAACTTTCTTCATATTCTAAAGGAAACCTATCTGTACGATTGTTAAATCCTGAAAAACCCGAAATCAAGAAGGAAGCCTTGAGCCTTGGCATACCGCAAATTCAGATGAATGTTATAGAAAAAGACAAATTAGAAGTAAAAAATGGATTTTTAGGAATTGCTGTAACCTATGGCGGAAAAACCGAAATCATGCCAGTTGTTCAGAATATTTTAAATGTAGAATATGATCTTGTATCTGCCATTAAAAAAGTTGTAGCAGTCAAAACTCCTGCTATCGGGTTTATATCGGACCATGGTGAACCAAGTCTTAAGTCAAATATTACTTCTGGAAGCCAAGGTAATTCTTTTAATTTACTAAATAAAGCATTAAGTAAAAATTATAAAGTTACCTCTGTAAAACTACAAAAAGAAGATGAACTTGATAATTTGGATACACTTGTATTAGCAGGATCAAAAACTCTATTTACAGAAGATGAACTAAAGAAAATCGATAAATTTGTTATTAATGGAGGAAATTTAGTTGTACTCCTAGATATGATCAATATTGACACTGAACTTAAAACTTCTGACTCAGAAATCAATTTAAACAAATTACTTAAAGGCCAAGGTGTAGAAATTTCAAACAAGCTTATTTTAGACACTTCCAATGAAAGGGCGACCTTCAACCAGGGGTATATGAATTTTATCATACCTTATCCTTTTTGGGTCAAGGGAGTTAATAGAAATTTTAATAAATCTAACCCCGTTGTATCTAATTTAAATTCAATTGTGTTTCCTTGGGCAAGCCCATTACAAATATCTAAAAAAGAAGGTGTTAAATCTACCATTCTTATAAGTACAACAAAAAAAGCATGGACACAGGAAAGTCCTTATAATTTAAATCCAAATGCAATCCAGGCACCAGGGTCAAAAAATCAATATCCATTAGCTGTTTTGATTGAAGGAAAAATTACTAGTGTATTTGAGCAAAAAAGTGATAAAAATAAAAAATCTGGTAGTATTTTAGTTACTAGTAATTCCCGCTTCATTACCGACAGATTTCTAAAATTATATAACCAAAATTTAATATTTATAATGAATGCTATAGACTTTTTGACTCTGGATGAATCTCTGATTAGCATTCGTTCAAAAACATCTCTCGATCTTTCTTTAAAGAATCTAAACAATCGCGATCGTAATATCGTTAAATTTGTAGGTATACTTTTAATGCCGATTTTGGTAGTTATATATGGGGTAGCAAGGTCTTTTATGAGGAAGAGGGGGAGGATTTTAAACTAGCCCTATCGTGCTGTCGTCCTTTCGTGCTGTAGTGCTCTGTTAATTAAATAGCTTAGAACGAAAGCACTACATATACCCAAGAATAGCAAAAAAACGCCAGTGCAAAGCTAAGCATTACAGCATAAAACTTAACAAGCACGACAGCACTAATAAAAAGTATAAATACAGTCCGCTCCGCAAGGCAAGCATAACAACTCCAACTAAAATGAGTACTCTCAAAAAAATCCTTATAGTATTCGTAGCCCTTTTAATTTTTATTATTGTTGTTGAACAGCCTGGCAAAAAGGTTGCAGACAAAAGTAAAAATATAAAATTTTTCATACCGGCAATGGATATGAAAGATGTGCAAAAAATAGAGATTAAAAATGCAACAAAAGAGATGCTTTTAGAAAAAGTAGATGGTAAATGGCAAGTAAAAAATGGATCTTTTTTTCCTGCTGATAAACAAAGAATAAATGATTTCTTGAAAGCTCTGCATGATTTAAAACAAGGAAGGCTAGTAGCTAAAAATAAAAAAAATCAATCTTTTTATTCTGTAGACAACAAAGGCGGAACTTCTATTCAGATTTGGAATAATATAAATAGTATTTCAAGTTTTATTATAGGGCAAAATACTAAGGGCGGACAATTTGTCAGAAATATAAATGAAAGTATGGTTTATGAATCCACTCCAAGCTTAACATCACATGTAAAATTAGATACTAATTATTGGAAAGATCGCATCTTACTAAATGTAAGTGAAAATAAAGTAAGACAAATTACATTACACAGCCCAACAGATGAGCTGGTTCTGGAAAAATCAATTGAAGGAATATGGGGCGCTATTCGTCCTAAAAAATATAAAGCAGATAGTACTGCCGTTATCACCTTATTCAAAGAACTGGAGAAACTAGAGGCAACTTCTGTAGCAGATGAGAAGGAGGCTAAAAAAGCAGATCTTAAAAAGCCTGATCATAAAATATCCGTACGAATGACTGATAACTCTTTAAAATCAGTGATGTTCAAGGCTATGGATAAAGAAGGAAAAAAATACTACACCAAAAACGGTAAAACAGATTATATATACATCGTTTCATCTGATTTAATTGATAAGATTTTTGGATTAAAGCTTAGCCATTAATTCATCATCAATATCAAAATTGCTCGATACATTGGTTACATCTGGATCTTCCTCCAGGGCGTCCATGAAGTCGAGGACTTTTTTGGCAGAAGATTCATCTTCCATTTTAACAGTATCGTTTGGCACTAAAAGTACTTCTGCATTCTCGATTTCAATCCCCTGCTCTTTTAGTTTTTCATCAACTTGACTTAGGTCATTCGGCGCTGTGTATATTTCGACAATATCTTCTTCAGATTTAATATCTTCTGCACCCGCATCAATTGCAGCCAATTCGATATCATCTGTATTGCCGTCAGACTTAACTGTAATCACACCTTTTCTTGTAAACATCCACGCAACACTGCCAGCACCACCTAAGTTACCGCCTCTTTTTCCAAAAATAGTACGAATATTAGTATATGTGCGATTTTTATTGTCGGTAAGACACTCCACCATTACAGCAGTGCCGCAAGGCCCATAACCTTCGTAAGATAATTCAGATAGCTCAGCACCCTTTAACTCCCCTGTTCCACGCTTAACAGCACGTTCTATATTGTTATTCGGAACATTCTCCTTCTTTGCATTATCAATAGCCAGGCGAAGCGATGGATTCATATCCGGATCTCCGCCGGAACGTGCAGCGATCGTAATTAAATTTGCGTGACGCGTAAAAATCTTACCACGTTTTGCATCCGTGGCTGCTTTTTTGTGTTTGATGGAATGCCATTTGCTGTGTCCACTCATATTCCGATTGGTGATCCGATTGGTGATCCGATTGGTGATCCGATTGAGCCTATTCGGTTAAACCCCTATTGGATCTCCTATGAATCTCCCATTGGCTCCCCTATTGGTTACGGTACTTATTAACAAAGGGTAACATCCCCATTTCTCTGGCACGCTTGACAGATGTTGAGAGCTTTTTCTGATGACGTAAGCATACTCCAGAATAATAACGATTCTTTATCTTCTGAAAACCATCAATAAAATATTTAAGGGTTTTTATATCCTTATAATCAATATCTTTCATCTGGTTAGTGCAAAATGCACATCTTCGTTTTCCTAGTGGGTGATTTTGTTTGGTTGAAAATATTACTGTAGCCATGATATAAATTTTTATGGAATAAAAATTTCATTTCGCATTTCTGATTTCAGATTTGGCATTGTCATTTTACAATTAGTATTTTGCATGTTAATTGCTAATTGATAAATACTAAATTTGAATGCGAATTCAGAAATGCGAAATCCGACATTATAGTTTTAGATCATCTCCATCCAAAAGCGCATCAAGCTTTTTATCAAGCTCAGAATCAGCATCGTCTTTTGGGTCTTCTTTTTTTACCTCCTTAGCTGGAGCCTCTTTAGCTTCATCCTTTTTAGGCTCCTCAGATGCGACCTCTTCCTTTTTCACCTCTTCCTTAGGTTCTTCAGTGACCTTTTCTTCTTTTTTAGGCTTCAAAATTTTCTTTTTAGTCTTCTTAGGAGCTTCCTTATCAGCCATTCCCTCAATATCGTATCTTGTATATACATAGTCTTCCGGAATACTTATAAGCATTGATCGCATTACCTCTTTTTCTATTCGAAAGTGATCCTTTAACTCTTTAATAAAAGTATTAGGGAGTTCAAGATTATAAACCATATAAATCCCTTCATTGTGTTTCTGAATCCGATAAGCAAGTTTTTTCTTTCCCCAAAGATCCTCCTCAAGAATTTTACCCCCTGCTTTTTCCATCATTCCTTCGAGCTCTTTAAGTTTTTTCTTAACTTCAGACTCACGAAGATCCGGACTCAGGATTAACATAAGTTCGTATTTTTTTGGAACGCTAACGACTTCGCGTTTTTTTGCGACTTTTTTTGCCATGATGTTGTTCTTTATGGGCTAAACGGTCAGGCACCTAATTATGCGTGACAAAGATTGTTTACCGGACACCCTTGTGGTGATACGGTGTAAGTATTGTACTTATTTTTTTAATTAATGCAAGGGAATATTTAGTTTGTCATACTGGGCTACTGTTTATCATCCTGAACTTGCCAATTGGGTGTGTCTTAGTTTGTCATCCTGAACTTGATTCAGGATCCACGTGATTAGTAAACTATATTATTACTCATCTACATAGAATCGAATTATCTGAATTTGCAACTGTTTCACAGTTTAATAGTGGTATATTCAGCAAATAAGATGATTGGTATAATAGTAATATATCCATAACTTCATTATTATGGATCCCGGATCAAGTCCGGGATGACAAAGGGTATTAAAACCATGACCAAGCAACAAAAAATCAACTTCATCATCAAAACCCTGCAAAAACTCTATCCAAACCCAGACATCCCACTAAGGCACAAAAATCCATTTACCCTTTTAATAGCAGTGCTTCTGTCTGGAAATTCGACCGATAAAGCGGTAAATAAAGTAACACCAAAGCTTTTTAAGCTTGCGGACAGTGCAAAAAAAATGGCAAAGCTGCCTACATCAAAAATACAAAAGATAATAAAGCCATGCGGCCTATCCACCACTAAATCAAAATATATATCTGATTTATCTAAAAAACTTGTTGTAATTTTTAACAACAGAATTCCTGAGACATTTGAAGATCTCGAATCATTACCCGGTATTGGCCACAAAACCGCCTCAGTTGTAATGAGTCAGGCTTTTGGACATTCCGCTTTCCCAGTTGATACGCATATACACCGCCTAGCACACAGATGGGGTCTAAGTAATGGTAAAAACGTAAAACAAACCGAGAAAGACCTAAAAAGGCTATTTCCAAAAGATTTATGGAACAAGCTACACATCCAAATGATCTATTTTGGGCGGGAATATTGCCCAGCTAGGGGGCATGATAAAAAGGATTGTCCGATTTGTAATATAATTTCTTAAATAAACGCTAAGCTGCCATCTGCTCTTCTTTTTTTCCCTTTTGAAGTAAGCCAGTCACATCAAAACCATGCAGAGCTTCTGTAACTTTGTCTATTGAACCTGTACGGTCGTATTCATCACGGGCAACATTAACCAATTGCATAACTACAATTTTATACTCAGCTACATCCAATTCAGTTTTAAATATTTTTTCCTTTCTATTCTCTTTACTGGCATTCATATAATCTGACTTCTGCAGGTTCTCGACAATCCCATTCCAATTCACTACAACTCGCTTACCTTGCTCAGAATCAACCTCCAATACTTCATTTTCTATATGCGCTGCGATTTCATCTTTTGTAAATCTATCGTAATGGTATTTTCTAAGCTGTGCTGCAGATAGGGGCTTTATCTTCTCCATAGTCTCTTTCCATTGTTTCATGTCCTTGCCGTATTTATTAAAAAAATGTACATGCCTTACTTCATGCTCCACAGTTCTTTTAAAAGAACTTTCATAAGCACTTATTTGCTCTGGAGTACGCTCAGATTGATCTTTATTAAACTTTCTCTTTGTTGGCATTCTGTTCATCATAACTACATGCCTTTTGTTCCCATCATTAAATTTGACTTCAGCTATAGAACCATCTGCTTCTAATTTACTCATAATCCATTCACTTTCCTCACTTGACAATTTAGATAAAAGTTCTGCAGCTTTATCAACCGTTTCAGGTGAAGAATAATTCCTAAAAATTTCCTCATGTTTCTCTATTCTTTTTACTTCTTCAGGATTACTTTGAAAACCGAATCTTAAATACTCAAATAAATTATTGCAATACATTACCTCAACACCATCAACCCTGCGCTCGCTATGAATAATCGTTTTAGGGTCAATATCATTCTCAAAGCTATTTAAAAACTCAGCTGTATCAAGCTTTGTAGGTGGTACTTCTTTGTTCTGATTTTGAACATCGGCAGAATCCTGAGGACTTTCAGGGCTTTGTGTATTATCTACAACAACCTCTGGTGTATTTGGTAATTTTGGCGGCATATAATTATATATTTTAAAATATATAAATCAAAAATATTAATGCTTGTTTATATCAATTGCAGGCATACTTGCAAACCAAGCTTTCTTTTTAATACAACTTTCAACAATCTTTTTGTCGCCTGGGTCAAAATCATCCCCCTTAAATTCGTATTCTATACTATTGCCGTCTTCAGATAATTTAATAATTAATGTTGTTACATAGTTTGCACCATAGCTATCTACGCCAACATCACCCTCATCCCATTCATCAAAATCTGCATGTCTAAAAACTACCTCATTAATTTCGTCTAAATCATAATTCCCTAACTCATCATCACTATAGTCCTCCAGCGATAACTCACCAAACTCTTCAATTTGATATGGCGGATCTTCACCTATATCCGTTTCAATAAAAGGAATTTCCTCAAATAATTTTTCATCCAAGTTGCTAAAAATACGCCTTAACATCTCCAAACGGTGTACTCTTGGATTATTTTGCAATTCTTCCCTGACATATAACCCTTCGGTACTTTTTCTATCGAACTTAATATTACCTGCCTCTACCTCATCTAATGCCCCCTCTAATAATTCTATCGTGTTTGCGATGGTATACACACCATGATACTTAGCTGCTTCAAATCTAATTCCAAGCTCATCGGATAAGACTTGTCTCACCTTTTCAACTTCACGCCTTTCAGTCAAGTTACATTCATAAACCCTATCTAATACTGAGTGTAATTTATCTCTATTCTCTTTAGTCGATACTAAATCATCTAGATGTGAATTTAATTCTTCGTCTGCCCTTGGATTACCTGATGCATGTTTCATAAATATTTTAATTAATTTAATCTACTTTTTATTTACCCCATCCTTTTATTATAGCATATTTAGGAAAAAAAAGCAAATTTTGTTCTACGTGAGCCTAGCATCGATGAAGATAAATAATTGAATCTTACATCATTATATGATATAATATATCAATAACTTTAACTATAATTTAATATGCAAATCTTTAGCTTTAAACAAAATAGATTAGTCTTTCGGAATCTACCTGAGATAAAAACGATTCGTGGGGCTACTGAGCACCTTGATAAGCTAGATCAAAAAATTAATAAGTCAAGTAGCATAAATGGCAAATTGCGAGACGAAGTGAATGATATATTTAAACATATTCATAAAAAAATTGAAAAATGGAGGAAAATACGACTACCCAGAGAAAGAAAAGTAAGACTTAATGAATTACAAAGAAAATTATTCAACTTAAAAAATGATTCAAGAAACTGGGGTGATTTTAAAGATGAATATGCGCGTGAGTCATTTTCAAAAACAGATCATAAAAGCATTAAAGCTGCAGGTAATAAACTGCAAAAACGTTTTAGTAATTTAATTTATAAAATAGAAGGCAACTCGGTAGTTGTTAGCAGAAAAGATCTTGCTAAAATGAATAAAGCCATTGTTAAAGAAGGTAATGCATGGAAAATAGAGGGCACTGGTAAAACCATGAATATATCGCAGGCAATCCGCTTAGCTAACCTACTTAATTACATTGAAGGCCTTCCGTTTGGCAACAGTGCTTATTGGTATATAAAAAATGGAAAATTAATGGCAACACGCCCATTAAGAGATTTAACATTGCTCTCTAAAATGCCTAAAGAATTACAAGATGCAGGTCTAACCATGCAGGACCTAAAAAGTATTTCTGTTAGAAGTGAACAAATTGAATCAGATAGAGAAATAGATAAGTTAATGGCTGAGGCTGAATTTATAAAGAACCCTAAAGGTAAAGATGAAATTATATTTACCCTTATGAACTACGTAGAAGGATATGCAAATTCAGCTGTAATGGAAAAAGTTGATAATTCAATAGCTGGTGTGTTTTTTGACAGAATATACAATTATGACAAATCTGAAGGGGGTGCAGTTCCCAGGAGCGTAACTTTTAATGCAAAGGAAAGATATCGAACCTTAAAAGGAATGAATTTACCTCCCGCTGTAATTCATACGCTTATGAACTATATTCACAGCAATCAACAATCTGCTTCCTCATCTGTTACCCATGGTCGCATGGGGGATAGCTATCTATCTCGTAATGAAAAAAGGCCTAATGGAAATAAAATTCCTAAGCATATGGTTATAAGAGCGCTAAAGCGATATGAATATTTAAAGGTAAAAAATTTACCAGATGAAGTACTTTATACTCTTATGAATTACAGGGAAGGTAGTGGAGCTTCAGATGTAGTAATTTCCAAAGGAGGTCGTAGGCTTAGAATGGATGATTTTTCTTCGTTAGGACATACTGTTCCTGATTTTGTTATTAACAATGCACAAAAGAGATATAAGCAATTAAAGGGAATGAACCTTCCTGCAATTGTAAAACACACTCTTATGAATTATGTGGTGGGAAGGTCTTATTCTGCAGTAACTGAAACAAAGCGCGGACATGGAGATGTAACAACTACAGGAGATATAATTCCTAAGCACATAATTCAAAATGCATTAAAAAGATATAAATATTTAAAATCCAAAAAATTACCTGACCATGTAATTTATACGCTTATGAATTACATAGAATCTAAATATGATAATTACAATTCAGCTGTAATTGGTGATCGTGTAGAAAAACGACGCACGGTAAAGGATTCAGCGACTGGTGATGTAGTGCCAAACCGCATGATGCAAAATGCACTTAGGCGGTATATTGATATAAGCAGGCAATTAAAATAGTTCTTGAGACCTGAGACCAAAAAGTGTATCTTTTTTAAGCTATGAATTTTTTAGAAAACCTAAACAACAGGCAGCGCGAGGCAGCAGAAACCTTGAAAGGACCGCTTTTAATTGTAGCAGGAGCCGGTAGTGGTAAAACCCGGGCTTTGACGTATAGAATTGCCAATTTGATTGCCCAAGGTGTCGCACAGCCATGGCAAATACTCGCAGTTACCTTTACTAACAAAGCTGCGGATGAGATGAAAACCAGAGTTGAGACGCTACTTCAGGAAAATTTTGGGTCGCATGATACAAGTAACCGCCCGATGATAGGAACTTTTCATTCTATCTGTGTAAGAATCCTCCGGCGCAATTTTGATCAATTTGGAAGAGATAAATCTTTTGTAATTTACGATACAGTTGATCAAAAAAGTATTATTAAAAAAATCATCAAAGAAAAAATGGGAGAAGGTGATGAAAGGGTGAAGCCACAAGGTGTACTTTCCGTAATTTCCAAGGCTAAAAATAAACTTCAGGATGCAAAAAGATTTGCAGCACTAGCCTCTACTACTTTTGAGCGAACTGTTGCTGATATGTATTTGGATTATGAAAAACGATTGAATGATAATAATGCTCTAGATTTTGATGATCTATTGACCTACACAGTTAGATTGTTCCGAGAAAACCCAGATGTGCTGGAATATTATCAAGAACGCTGGAAATTTATTAACGTAGATGAATATCAAGATACAAACCATTGCCAGTATATTCTTACCAACCTGCTCGCCTCCAAATACCGAAATATTTGTGTAATCGGAGATAGTGATCAATCCATCTATGGCTTCCGAGGGGCAGATATACAGAATATTCTTGATTTTGAAAAGGATTACCCAGAGGCAAAATTGATCAAATTAGAACAAAACTACCGCTCTACGCAAAATATTTTAGATGCTGCTGACTCAGTTATATCAAAAAATAAACAAAGAAAATCTAAAAAAATGTGGACTGAACAAAAGGGTGGAGATTTAATTGAAATTTGGCATGCGGACAGTGAATATCATGAGGCGGAAAAAGTTGCTAATGAAATTGATGAACTAAGAAGTAAGGAAAATGTATCTTTAAAAGATATCGTAATTCTCTACAGAACAAATGCGCAGTCCCGAGTTATGGAAGAAATGTTACTGCGTCATGGATTTCCCTACAAAGTAATCGGCGGGGTTAAATTCTATGCCCGCAAGGAGGTAAAAGATATTCTGGCTTATTTGCGGCTACTTATGAATCTAAACGACACTGATTCCCTACTCCGCATAATCAATGTACCCTCTCGTAAAATTGGTGCGACAACCATTAATAAATTGCAGGCATTTGCCATGAGCAGATCACTAACACTTTCCGAAGTGCTTAATCATGTAGAAATGGTTTCGGAAATTAACGATGGTACAAAAAATCGCATTTCAAACTTCTGGAAGATGGCAGCGAGCTGGAAAGAGCTTAGTACAAGTAAAACTGTCTCTGATTTGATCAAAAAAATTGTTCAAGATATTGACTATAAAACTTACCTCCTCGATGGTACAGAAGAAGGCCGAATGCGATATGAAAATATTCAGGAACTTATTTCTGTTGCATCTAAATACGACGACCTTGAGCCACAAATCGGACTAATGTCTTTTCTTGAAGAAGTCGCACTTGTAGCAGATACAGATCAGATAGATCAGGATAGTGATCTTTTGACTTTAATGACACTACATTCCGTAAAAGGCTTAGAATACCCTTATGTTTTCATGATTGGATGTGAAGAAACAATCCTGCCTCATGCGAGATCTATTAATAACGACCATGAACTAGAGGAAGAGCGACGTTTGATGTACGTAGGTGTAACCCGTGCAATGAAGAAGCTTTATTTACTCTCAGCTAAGCAGCGAACTATTTTCGGTGACTTCCACTGGAATCCTATTTCCAGATTTATTGATGACATACCAGAGGAATTATCTAATCGTGTAGGCATTACTAAAACACCTGAGGATATATTTAATGACCTGAATATCGAAGTAAGAAAACATGAGCCAAAAATAAAAATTAAAATTGCTGAAGATAAATATAAAGATGGTGAAAAGATTAAACACGCCAAATATGGCGAAGGTATAGTGGTAGAACGTAGGGGCGATCTTATAACTATTGCTTTTGTGGATAAATTGTATGGAATAAAGAAATTTGCAGCAAACATTGCGCCACTAGAGAAGGTGGAATAATAAATCACTTTTTATATTTAAAGTTTTGATATAGAATCAAAGCTAAATTTTTAACGAAACTAAAATTGCAAAGAGAGATCCAACTAAATGAAAGTGAAGGCTTTGAAAAATATGGATGGTGGCCTACGAAGCATAAACCAAATACAAAAACATCATTAAAGCAAAAAGATATAGTACAACCAAATGATGATGAAGACCTTGGGGAATACGCAAGCTGGTTTTGGGCGGATAAATCTGAAACTTGTGAAGCACCTGAAAGCCCCATTAGATGGTATGAAATTCCTACAAATAATCCTGTAAGCACTGAAATACGAAATTTTATTGAACAGGTAGAACATTGGAAAGCTAATGGTCAGATCACAAATGAAGAAGCTATAGACATAGAAGATGCATTAAATGATTTAACGACACAAACTTATTTAAAGCTTTTAGCTCAGCAAAACTTTATTAATACAGTTCCATTAAAGGCAGAGCCTTGGTGGGCTATTGGATACAATCTTACAGGATCTTACACAGGTGTAGTAATTATAGAGACAATACGTACGGCTATAAGATTTGCACATATACAACATGCAAGTAAAAAATTATCTTTCAAGGCAAGGCAAATAGCTGCCATAGGAGGTGTAATACCTGGGGGAGGAGGATTTCCATTAATACTATTAGGTAAACACTTAAAAAAAACTTACCCGCATATATTTAAATATTTTAAATTATATTTTAAGGGTAGAAAATTTTATAACATCTTAGCCAAGCAAAGAGAGTGGGATCCAAATCCATTAACCAAAGGGGAGGCTAAATATTTAAATACACTAGAAACAGAAGAAGAAACAACGCCTGAGAACATAGTTGAAATAGAAAGAATAATCTTTCAGGGTTTGCTAAAAGAAGCTGAAAGACCTAACATCCCATCTGTTAATTCTGCAAATAACACCTTTGATCACGCCAAAGCCTATGGGGGGATATGCTAAATTTTTCATTCCAACATAACAATTGTCATTCCGAGCGCAGCCGAGGAATGAACACATTTTTTGTTCAATCTTTTTGTTATTGACAATCTATTAAAAATATTATAAAATATATACTCTATAAAACTCAAAATGCATAAACCTCAACCAACACCAATAGATACCCTAAAAGCGCATATTGCTTCCATCCAAAAATCAATGACTTTGGCTGATTTACAGGTTAAAGTAATGAATTTTAAGATGTCAGAGGTAACACCTGAGTCAATCGATACTCTTTTTGAGGGATTTGAGGGTGATGATACAGCTCAAAAATTAGCATATAATATCACATCAATTGCTCGCTTAAAAAACAAATTAGATAATCAACCATGGTATTACGAAGATTTAACTGAAAAATTAATAGGATTTAAACCAAAAGGTCCATTTATATTAGTACCCACTCCTGTGGCTATTGATATTATTTTTTATAATATTCGAGATTGGTATCAATTCAAGGGTAAAAAAAATATAGTTACTATCATTAGACACCATATATTCACGATTGGATTCTCTAGTATGGCTGACGTACAACTCTCAGAAGGTGAAAATGTGCATATTCCCATCAATTGCTACAACCCAGCACATCCGCCTTTTGAGGGGATTATAAAACATGAATCAAGGCATGCTTTGAATAAGGCATTAGGCCTTAGGGAGAATTATGTAAACATTCCTGATTGTGATACTAAAAAAGAAATTATTAACAAAATAATTGAGAGGGCTATGAAATATCTTCTAGGAGGCTTAAAAGACGAATTATCTGCTTATATTGAGGGGAGTCAATCTAATAAGCTACAATTAAAAATTTGGACATTCAGATCACGTTATTTATTTGGTTTATATGATTTTAAGCATATGCCTGATGATTTTTGGGATTGCATGAAAGAGGAATATAACCTTGATGACGACGATATAGAAAGCATGAAAAAAGAAGTAATAAAAAGAATGAAAGTATTTTGCATTACCGATAACGCTTACGCTGCAGTTAAATTACTCCAACAAAAAGGCTACTCCAGAGAGTGGGCAGTAAGTTTTTTATGTACAGAAGATAATTTTATGAAAGACTGGCTGGAGTGCGCAAAAGCATGTCCTACTAAATCCAATGGGTGACCCAATTAAGTGGCCAATGTGAAATCCCCACGAGGGAACAGGATTAATCCTGTTCCCCATATTTGGACATAAGGCTTTGCCTTGTCTGAGATTAAAGGATAAGGCTTAGCCTTATTGCCAAATATCGGGAGCAAGGCACAGCCATGCTCCCTCGTGTCGGGAAACCCAAATGGGAGATCTTATTGAGGTTTTTAGGTATATTGAGCGTGTTCGTGTATTGACTTTTTAGCTATTTTATGGTATAATATAATAAACAATAAAGAATAATTATGAAGTCTGATAAAGGCTCAGCACAGGCTATAGCTGCTGATTGGCTAAAAAATTCAACAAAAAACCCTTTTAAATTAATAAAAAGAAAACTTTTAAAAGAATTTGTCGGGCATATACAAGACTGGTCAGAGGAAGGAAGAATACCTTGCGACGAAAAGGAGGCAATTTTTGATGCTTTGAATGATCGGGAAACTCAAACTTATCTGGACTTATTTATACAGCAAAATATACTCGGGCTTATTGTACGCACAGAAGTATTGGTGGTATTAGGAGGTGTATTAACGGGGGGTGTTGGAGGCGTTATATATGGAGCTCTTTTTGGAGAAGGTTTAAAAATGCTATTAAAAAATATCCATGCGCAAATTGTATGCAGAAAAATTCCATTCAAAAAACGTCAAAAAGTAGCTGCAGCAACTATGCCGATGGCTATTGGTGCCTTTACCCCCCTATTGTTTTTACATAAAAACCATCCATCTTTATATAAATATTTTAGGATCTATTTTAAAGCCAGGAAATTTTATAATATAGTTGATCATCACAAAAATGAACGTAAGTCTTTTAGTTGGATAGAGAAACAATATTTAAAACATAATTTAGGAGATACTCCGATAACACCGGATAACATTCAAGATTTAGAAAGGGATTATTTTGAAAAATTGTTGAAAAAATTTAATGTTGAAAAACAGGAGGAAGTGCAGCCTGTACTTGTACTAGCGGATTAGATAGGGCATTATAGCTTTGTATGTTAATCGACGATCTTAAAGCATTGCTTATTAAGCATGACCTTTGGGCCAAAAAACAGCTTGGTCAGAATTTTTTAATTGATGAACAAATTTTGTGTTCAATTATTGAATCTGCAGAGCTAAAAAAGTCGGATAATGTAATAGAAGTAGGTCCGGGAACCGGCTTTTTGACTGAAAAACTTTTGGAGAGTGCAGGTAATGTTGTGGCTATTGAGCAGGATTCTGACATGATTCGAATTTTAAATGAAAGATTCGAGGGAATAAATGGGTTAAAAATTATTAATTCTGACATACTAAAATACAAAATCGAATCAGAAATTTGTCCCGCCAAAGGCGGGAGCAAGAATTGCAAAAATCTGAAATCTGAAATTTGCAACTACAAATTAGTTGCCAATATCCCCTACTACATCACATCACCCCTGCTCAAACACTTTCTTCAGTCCGATAATCGGCCGGAAATGATAGTTTTACTTGTGCAAAAAGAGGTTGCAGAGAAAATTTGTGGCATTAGCGGCAAAAGCCTAATTACAATTGAAACTCAGTTATTTGGTCGTCCGGAAATAATTGATATTGTGCCATCAAAAGCCTTTTATCCTGCTCCTAAAGTCGACTCTGCAATCCTAAAAATCAAAGTACACAAATCCCCTCTTGTGCCGGCAGATGAGCTAAAAGATTTTTTGCGCATAGTGAAATTCGGATTCTCCCAAAAGCGCAAAAAACTCAAAAGCTCACTAGCTGCAGGACTAAGGATAAAACCGGCTGAAGCAAAAGAAGTCTTGATTAAATCTGGCATCGACCCAGATTGCCGTGCTGAAAATTTAGATATTGAAGACTGGAAACATTTGACTTCTAAGATAAAATCCGTAAACTAACCCCCCTACCTTCCCGTTCAACAATCGGGCCCCAATTGGATCCCCTATCGGATAACCAATTGGATCCCCTATTGGAACCATGGGAAGATCCTTTTGCATAATCACAGTACTTATCGGATTCCTCGCGGGTGTGGGGCTTTATTTGGTTATACAGCCAGCGATTTCAATTTTGATCGGTATAATCGGATTTTGTGTGATTGGGTTATTGGTGGCGCGGAAAATAAATATGGTAGGGACGCGCCATGGCGCGTCCCTACCGTTTATTTTCATCATCGCCATCACCTGCGGTCTTTTCCGCGCCACCCTATCTGAACATCATGCAACACCCAATCAGATAGATTTTTATAATGGGAAAAAGTTATCGATTGAAGGGGTAATTGTTGAAACGGATATTCGGAGAGATAAAGCGAAATATACCATCGCAGTTTCAAAAATTGAAACTGCTCCAAATTCCAAATTACAAATCCCAAATCCTAAACAAATTACAAATCCCAATAACCAAAATACAAAACAGCATATAAGTGGTAATATTCTCATCACCTTCAACAAATACCCTCAGTACAAATACGGTGACCGGGTAAAAATATACGGAGGACTGAAAACACCAGGCGAATTTAATGGATTTTCGTATTCCGATTATCTGAGCAGATATGGAATTTACTCTGTAATGTATCAACCTAAAATAAACTTGATAGAAAGTAATCAGGGCAACCTTTTTTGGCATGCAATGAATTTTCTACAGAATAAATTTATGAAAAAAATCAGCCAAATATTCCCTGAACCGCATGCGAGCTTTGAGGCAGGTTTACTCGTTGGCGCACGCAAAGGCATACCCGCAGATTTGATGGAAAAATTTAACATCACAGGGCTTACTCACATTATTGCAATTAGTGGCTATAATATTACGATAATAATCGTATTTGTAATGTGGTTATTAAAGGGTGTGCCAAGAAAGATCGGTTTTCTTGTTGCAATAACTTCTATAATCCTTTTCACACTATTTGTAGGTGCAAGTCCTGCTGTTGTACGTGCAAGTATTATGGGAATTCTGGGTTTAATCGCGTTAAATTATGGACGCCAAAATAATATTCATATTACAGTGCTGTTCTCTGCCTTTTTCATGGTACTTTGGAACCCAAAAATCTTATGGTGGGACGTAGGCTTCCAACTCTCGTTTGCTGCAGTACTCGGGTTAATTTACGTAGCCCCATTATTTGATAAATATGCAAAAAAACTACCCAAAGCTTTTGGTGTACGTGAAGCTATCCAGATGACGCTATCCGCACAAATTATGGCTCTGCCAATTATAATTTTTAATTTTGAAAGACTATCTATTATTGCACCACTTGCCAATTTACTCGTTATTTTCGCAATTCCGCCTGCAATGTTGTTTGGATTCATAGCTGTAATTCTGTCGTTTATATTCACGCCCCTGAGTCTTATATGCGGCTATATTACATGGGGAATTTTGACTTACATAATAAAAATAATCGATCTGATGGCAATAGTGCCGTATGCGAGTATGAATATACCTGGGATGAAGTTATGGATGATCTTTGGATATTATGGGATGTTGATAGGATTGTTGGTTTACAATAAAAAGTATTTCAACTGTTTGTCATCCCGCACTTGATGCGGGATCCATATAGTAAAGTAATGGTTATATCGCTCAAATGCTAAACATCTTATTCACTGATGTTGCGACAATATTCGCATATTCAGCATGTCTGATTATTAGCAAAAAAGCATTAATATAATCCATTAATCACATGGATCCTGAAACAAGTTCAGGATGACAAAGTGACAAAGAGACTTCTCTACTCTGAAATATCCTTGACTTTTTTATCATTATATGATATATTAATCGCCTTTTTATAAGGTTGCTCTTTTACAAAAATATTGTACAGCAGGAATTTGTCTGTTGCCGATGATGCGGTGGTCTGCATGACTCACTAATTCTCGGCACCGGACAAGATTCTTGTTGTGAACGAAACCGAAAACCTGAAACTGTTTTCCCTAACAAGGAGGTGTTGCCATGATGGCATCCACCGAGAACCAGAGAGTCGGCTCCCCCGCGGGAGTCATGTTCTTCAACCTCTATCCGGCCGAGAAGTTCTTCGGCCAGATCAGCGAGGCACTGCAAGTCTTCGCCGTGCTGATCTTCGCCTGCCTCATGGGCGGGCGCAAGCGCAAGGCGCGGAAGAGCGCCAAGCCCGACAGCGACAGCGACAAGACGGCCGACAGCGACAAGGTCTCCGGCCCGACCGCCAGGCTCCTCGGCCTCATCACGCTCCTCTGCGGGGTGATCGCCAACATCAGGAGCAGCGCCTTCGCCTACCTGGCGCAGTACCTCGGCAGCCAGCCGAGCATGCACATGTGCAACGTGGGAACCAACAAGGACAAGACTGTCAAGCCCTGGGGCAACCCAAAACGACCCCCTGGGGGTGTCGACGTTCCCCCGGCCAACGGCATGACGGAGTTCGCCGCGCTGCAGAGCGCAGCCCGAAAGGACACCGACCGCGAGAACCTCACGGCCTACCTGCGGATCTTCACGAGGGCGAAGCGCTACGGCTACGACCTCAACGCGATCCTCGGGAAGGAGCTGAGGCGCTTCCCCGGCAACGCCGCGATCATCGAGAAGGCATGCAACGTGGTGCAGGGCAAGGACAACTAGCCGAAGCTCCACATCCGCCGCAAGACTGTGGCCCGTTCCTTACAGGAGGTTCGTAAAACGCCCTTGGCGTACGCAAGACAGATCTGACTGCCAACCCGCCCCGCCCTGAGCGCAAGCCGAAGGGCGGGGCGCCACTCCCTTCGTTCACACCAAGGTAGTTCCGTCCCCGCCGCTAAAGCTCGCGAGAGCCTAGGCGGGGACGGGACACCTTTTCAAACCAATTAATAAACAACTAATTAACCCTAGTCATGAATAACCCACCAACCCATAGAGAAACATATGCTGACGACAGAGATGTTCTCAGAATAAATCTAGATAAGCTTCAGGCACTTGAATATCTGGAGGGATCATTTTATTTATCTCCAGATGATGCAAGTTTAGTTATTTCAAAACTAACTTCTGATTTTAATGATGACAAAATATCTCTGGAGGCAATAAACACAGCTATTGCAGAAAATAAAATACTACTCAAAAAAATTATTAATAGCTGTTTACAAAAAAAGCATAATTCTGACGAAATATCAGATGTAACTGATGAACTTGTCAATGATGTATCAAACGTTATAAAAGAAATGTCTAATATTAAAATAAATATTGAAGCAATCATTAATAGCCATCATTTAATAAGCCAGCTGGATGAAGACATTAGATTGGAACGTGACAGTGAATATTATGGAATGATTATAAGAAGTAGAAGCGAAGCAATACGTGTAATAAGTCATTATACAGAAAAACTTGAAGTGTGGAGTAGGCTTGGTCAAAACCCTTTTGCTATATCCGATGAAACAATGGCTGAACATTTTGAAAGAAGGGATGAGATGGCTAGTGCAGATGGCTTAAATAATGATTTTTTAACAACTTACTTTAGCTCTGCAAAATTTGGATTACGCAATAGGCTTATGGTGGCAAAAATTCATGGCCAAGCAAAAGTCTGTGGAGAAGAATATCATCAAACAATAGCACAATATAAACATTTAATATTACAAATATTATTAAATCCTACACTATTTACAGAATCTTCTTATTCCAGATTAAGCTTACGTGGAGTTCCGGAAAATTTAATTTTCACTGACAATGGAACTGAAGCAGCCAGATTATTTGCTAACCATTGTGTAAATGCTGGAGATAGAATACTTGTGACTGATCAGGAATTCGGGGATATATTGGGCATATTACAAAGAAGGGGGGCTGATATACAGGATCCATTACCACGATATACTGATGATGAATCTTATATAGCAGCCATTGAAGGCGCAATACAAAATGGTGTTAAATATATCCTGGTAAGTGATGTAAGTCGACTAGGAACATTATTTCCATTACATATTTTTAGTGATATCCGAGATAAATATAGAGGAAGAGTTAAGCTTGTTGTTGACGCATGCCAAGCTCTTGGCAGGAAAGTAGGGCGTTATGATGCAATAAGGCCTGATGCCATTATTGCAAGTTGCAAAAAAGGAGCCGAGGTTGGAGAGTCAAAAGGTTTTCTGATTCTTGAAGACTACTTATTAGGATTGCCAAATGGATGCATTCAAACACATGAAGATATTAAGGGTACAAGAGATTTACCACCTTTTGCGAGTCCTCAATTTGCGTGCATACCGCCGCTACTGGGAACATTGGGGTCAGGGGAATTAGAAAGCATGACAAAAAGTGTAGCTGATAGAGAAAAAACATTGCGCATTCTTGCATATAAATTTGCAGTAATTATTCAAAAACTCAATGAAAAAAATGGAAACAGAATAAAAATACTAAATCCTGAATGTATATATAGCGGTGATGGATCAATTGATGTCAACAGGATTAGTAGTATTTTTGAATGCAAAATAGAAGGTGTAAAACGTGACCAGGTGCAAACTGTAGCACAGCATTTTGGTGTAACCATAGATAATTTAGATGATGAAACAGAAAAAAATGCATCTTTCAGGATAACATTCCACCCATTCATGAACGATGATGCTATTAAAATACTAGCCTATGTATTTATGGAATGCTGCTCTGATAATTTACAAAATTATATAAAGTCTTAACTTAAACTTTACTAAAAAAAATTAATAAATACTAAAAAATGACCACAAAAACAGAAACAATACAACATTTAGACGACTTACCATCTAACCAAAATACAATGTCTACATTAGCCCTATATTTCAATCGACTTTTGCAAAAATTATTAGGCGCACCTGAAGAAGCTCATACTGATGACGCTACAGCCGCCAATCAACTTGGTGAATACGAAGCTGAAAGTGTGCAAAACACCTTAGATAATTCATATGTACCGGTGCCAATATTAAGTGCCAGGAAAATTCAGGATGAAATAATCACAAGGCGATTTAAGGGTAGGCCACTTAAAATCGCGGATATTGGATGTGGCGACGGTTATCACGGGGAAATTTTCGCACCAGACTGCCTTCATTATCATGGATTTGAAATATCGTCTGAAATGGCTAAAAAAACGCGTAATTTATGGAAAAGCCTTGGGTTAAATAATACAAAAGTAACTGAAGATGATGCTGCGACAGTTGAACTTGAGCCAGACGCCTTTGATGTAGTTTGGAGCCTGTATTTTACATCCGGCAACTTCCGGGAAGAATTTGATGATATACGTAAATACGATGATGCATATTTAGATGCAAATCCTCAGTTTATTAAAATAATTGCAAACTTTTATAATGCATTAAGAATAGGTGGAAAGATGTTTTTAACTGTATATAAAGATGCTCCTGTAACAGAAAAAATGCAACGAACATTTTACAAGCAAACAGGGCAAACAGTTATTACACCTCTCTGCTCACGCTTTGTAGCTACTAAAGAAAATTTTTGGTCCGTAAGATGGACAAAAAGAAGCATGCTTGCAAACCTTGCTCATTGTGGAATTAAACCGGAACAAGTTAAGTTTAATGATTTGAATGAGGTTGCTTGGTTAGTTGAAGTAACTAAGTGATTTCGCATTTCGCATTTCTGATTTCGCATTGTCATTTGCTATTCGGCATTTTGCATTTGCTAGCTAATCAGATAGTATAAATACTGATTAACAGATATTGATTAACTAATTATAAGTAAAATGCCAAATACGAAATGTGACTTTTGAATGCGAAATCAGAAATGCAAAATGCTAATTATTTCTTCCCCTTATCCAACCTCCCCGCCTCTTCCCATGCCAACTCAAAAACAACAACCATTGCTTCATAAATTTCCTGACTTTCAATAATAATGCCAAGCTTTTCTTTTAAAGAAGTAATATTAACCTTATTATCATAAATCTGAATTTCCGGTGTAAATGAATATTTATTAGCAGGAATTAAGCGACTATCCCTCCATTCCTTCTTATCATTCTTGGTCTTTGCACGAGCAAGTTCTGTATTTGGATGTACTGAACGCATTTTAATCTTATTTTTAACACGCCTGTTATAATAGGTTTTAAAATAATCCGGTAAAACACCATGCATGGCATCAAAGGAGGCAAAGGAACGTAATTCTTCAGATGATTTCAGTGTATCTTCATATACTGTCACAAGTCCATCATCGCCTTCGTAAAAGGTTACTTTTGGCTTTGTACTTTCAGGACGATAACGTGTTTCAAGTTCTGCCATAACATCATTTAACTGATCAATTTTTCCATCTATATTTGCATTTACATCAACACGCTGTCTTTCCAGCAAATTAATCAAATTTTTAGGTTCTTCCGGTGTATACAACTGCGTATTTGCCTTGGTAGTCTTTTTAATAAGCCCTTTGACTACTAATTTATCCAGCAAAAACCGTGTTGTATTACGGGGGATGCTTATCTTTCTAGCAATTACAGAAGCTGGTTGAGTTCCAAGCTCTAATGCAATTAAATATACATTAATTTCTTTTGTATTAAGACCGATGTTTTGAAGAACGTTTTTGATCATGGCTTAGAATTTTTAATAAATTTAATGATGACAATATATTATTGTCAATCTAATTATAGCTTATATAAAGCCAAAAAGCAAGTATTTTAATGTTTAATATATGGCTATTGACAATCTAATCATTTCAACTTATAATAATCTCCAAAATAAAAAACAGAAATAAGAAATAGGAAATAAAGAATAAAAATAAAGAATAATTGATCTTTCTAAACATTAAAAAATAAATTACTTCCTTCTGATCTGGAGGGAAGGGTGCAAATAGAAATTTAAAATAAATTTTGCTCTTTACTTTTTATACCGTGAACTTTCCACCAATACTATTTCCTCTGAGCAATCAGGGAAATACGGAGAGGTATACCGATTAGAAAGTTTGGACTAGATCATTATTTTAAATTCATAAATCCAGGTAAACCGTCACAATTTAGAGACGACCCTCCATCGGATTTAGCACTCTATTTGTACGCTCCTTTTCAAATCAAACACAAAATAAAACAACCCTCCCACTCATCCTATTCACCTAAAATTAAAACTAAAATTAAAAAATATTTAATTTATTAGGAGGGCTCATCACAGCCCTCCTTTTTTAAAACTTAAATAAAAAATATATGTCAGAAGAGCCAAAAATAGATAAAACACCCGCTTCTATAGAAGTGAATGGTATAAAAGGCTTAGCGCTACAGCCATTTTCAAAACCCGATGAAGACCTTATAAGTGCATTTAGAGGGTGTAAAAAAGCTTTATTTATCGATCTTGCTGCAACACCTCAAATGCAACAACTCATGGATGCACTTGAGGAAGAAGGCGTTGAAATAGTTGGATATCGCGATCATCACTATGCACCGGATAGCACAGATGAACGTGATAAAAAAATAGCTGCAAATGCTGAGCAGATAAAAGAGAGACTTAGTGATGGTGCCCGTTTTGATTTGCGTGAGAATGCACCTTCATGCGCACGACTAGTAGATCTTGGCGAAGCAGTACGCAATAAAATTGATTTAATACTCCATCATAGTGACACAGATGGATTTTTAGGATATCTAAAGGCATGTGGCGTTACCTATGAAGGAATGGAGCAAGATGCGGATATAATAGATAGCCGTGGTGATGAAAGTAAACTTACTAAACATGGCAAGTTATATTTAGACTCATTAGCTTCACTTCCGCCCTTTAATCCAAAAAAACCAGAAATAGCAACTAAGGCGCGTCAAAAATTACAGGAAGAATTCCTTGATTATATAGAAGGTAATTTTTCAGAAGAAGTTGCTGCACCATTAAAAGAAAGGGCTAAGGTAGCTCTGGAGGTAAAAGAAACTACTGAAGAACTTCTTGAATTAGTAGAAATTCTTGAGGGTGGCATTGCTTTTGTAGATACAACTGCCGTTAGTGGCAGGAAATACAATCATATCAAACTGAGTGATGGCATGGGTACATTAGATGGCGTGCGTATAATTGCACAAAAAAGAAGATCTGGATCATTAACACAAAGGGGTCATGCCCAAATTTCTATAAATCGACTTCCTTCAGATAAAAAAACTGATCTCCGAGATTATTTACCGAAAGACGTACAAAGTGGAGTTGAACACGGTCGAATATTTCATACGCCTTTCCTTCTTCATTTAAGAGAGGATTTATTTGATGATTTTGCTGAACGATTTAATGAAAAAATACCTGGAATTAGAAACGATCTTGTTATACAAACTCTAAAAAAAGATCTTTGTTTGAATGAACAGGAAATTGATGAATTGCTAAAAAGGCAAGATGATCCTGAGGTGCAGAAAAAAACGCGTTTTGCTATCTATCGAGTCTGGGAAAATAATTCAGAGTGGGGACAGCAGGTAATTTACGAACTACTGCGGGATTTAAAAATAAAATAATTCTTAACCAAAGATACTATGCCCAGAAACACATCCTGTGTCACAACAGATCAAGGCACAAAAATCGAAAGAGGACATCCACTTAACAGAGCACTGCCATTTTTTATGCCAGATGACGTAGAGGTTATAGAATTACCACTAGATTCTTTATTGCCAGCTGATATAAGGCAGAGAATTTCACAAGCTCTAAATATTTTAGGCAATATTTGGAATTCATCTATTGGTGGTGATGGTAAAATTCTCGAGATTAATGATAAAAGATACATTTATGTAGCCGAATGTGATCATGTTTATTCATATGGCGATGATTATCCTAGGGTAATGGATAAACAAATACTTGAAGAAGCTAGGCATCAATTTCATGCGGATTTACTTATTGATCATGCCAGAATAGAAGCAGCTGTAGCATTAGCAAATAAACTTGAAGATGGTGACTCTAAGGAATTGGCAAATGTAATTTATGCTCACATGGAATATACAGATGGTACTATCTGCCCCGTCAGAAAAAACGGAATGTTGTTTTTTAAGGCTGGTCGTAATGCATCTCATGATTTTTTTCTCGGTATCAAAGATGGTCAAAAATATCTTTATGCAATGGGCGATAGCTTTAGGCCTGATCCAAATGATCCTGAGGGACCCACTGATGGTGCCAGTGAATACGTTGAAGAAGTGGATGAGTGGGGCTATATTGGTCATTTCTAATCTTATAATTTTGTAATCTTCAATCTTTTAATAATATTATTTCTTAACCCAAATTATTATGCCAAGAGTTAATTATATACCAGGTGAAGATCCAGATAGTGATCCAAAGCTTGGTAACCATAAAAGACGTGAAAGAAAAAGAAGACGCCAAGTATCATCTGTACTTGGAGGGGGTAATGTTGAGCCTACCAGAGAAAGAGAAAGGCATGGAAGAAGACATTATACTATTGATGATAAAAATCTTCTTGGTGAAGTACTTCAAACTTCAAGAGGTACTTTTTTTGTAACAGACGATGGAGATGTATATAGCTTAAAAACTAAAAAGCTAACCACAAACGAAAGAGACTTAAAAGCTGTACAGTATATAGAAGAACAAAAATATGACGCGGGTCACGCAGATGAATATGGCTACCTCATCAATGAAGGAGAAAGCCTACCACGATCAATTATACCCAAAGAGTTGGAAGAAAAAGCAAAACAAGGATCATACCCTGAGGAATATGATAACTTTCATTATGAAGACCTTGGTAACGATAAATACATTGCAGGACAGCTATATAAAGTTGATTATGTTGAATACTTATATGATCTAGCAACTAATAAAATCTACAGATATACAGATGAGGGTTTTGTTTTGGTTGAAGATGAAGACATTATTAAGGCAGTACAAGAATTAAAAGAGAAAGATGATGAGGCATTAAAATGCAGAATGTATATAGATGAATGTCTGTCTGGACCTAAAATATTAAAAGAAATATTATCTTTGCATACAACATTTACCTGCGGAAAAATAAAACCAATTTATAGAGATGGAATCATATTTTTTCAAGTAGGAAAAAGTGAAACTCATGCATATTACGCTGGATACAAAAATAATAAAAAATATAAATATGTACGCCGTGAATCATGGATCCCAGAACAAATGCACAATCCAGAAGCCATAGAAGATAACCAGCCAGACTTTGAGGGAGATATTATTGAAGTTAAAAAATGGGGGTATGTGGGGGAACAGTAAAACTTAAGTTTTAGAATCTATAACCATTTATTATTTTAATAAAATTATGTCAAACATTAATCAACCACCAAATAAAAATACTGAAGTTCCAGAGCAATTATGGCAAAAAGCAAGAGGCCTTTTAGCTCGCATAAGCAGGGAACCAATATCACCAACACACTTAAGAGCAGGTAAAAAAGTTAATGGTTATTATTATGCAATTGGGAATGAAAGTTATTTATATGATGCTGATACAGATACTGTTTATAAATATGACTTTTTTCCTAATACTATTACTGAAATTATAGATGATGAATCGATAATTAGAGAGGTTAAAGAAAAAATAAAAAATGATGAAATAATTAATAATGCACGGCGAGAAGTTGCAGAATTACTCACAAGCCATGAAGTAACGCAAGAGATACTAATGCTGCATATGGAATTTACAGGTGGACATGTTCGCGGGCCTACAACAAAGGATGGAATTATGTTCTATCAAGTTGGTCACGATCTTGACCAAGATTCTTATATTGGATACAAAGATGGCCAAAGATACGTATATATAGTTAGTGATTCTGATGAGCCAATGCCTGATGATCTAGATGCTTGCTATCCCCCACCAAAAGAGACCATACGCCCTGTAGATCAATTCGAAGGAAATGTATATATTGGTAATTTTTATCGTTAAAATCAGCTAAAGAGAAACTAAAAAGGGTTAAGGGATCTGTCCAGAAAGCCCCGTATTCACTTCTATGTTCGGTCTAGTATTGGACTATGATGAAAGATGCGGGGTTTTTCTATGATCTGCTCGTTCCACTCGCATAACCTAATAGTGACCAGGCTTCCTCAACTTCGTTTTGTCAGCCGTTACCCAATAGTGTTTTTGGCTCTTAAAAACAATTAGGTAACATGAAGTAGGTCACGCGAACGTAGTGAGCTGGTCACGCGAAGCTGGTCACTATTGGGCATCCTTATAATTTTTCAATACTTTACTAAGCGATTCTTCAAGCGGCGGCATATTTACCCCTAAATCTTCTCTTTTATCCGTATTAAGTACACAATTAGAACGACGCATACAAAGAGTATCTTGCTCACCTTCCGGCATAAGCTTTAATTCAAAATCAGGATCAACAATTTCTTTATACATTGTCATTATTTCTCTATGATCCATTGCTCCGATATTTGTCATATTAAATATCCCCTTCTCTCCTCTTTTGATAAGCTCAATACTTGCCGGAACAAAATCTTCTATTACTGTGCAAGAGTTTTTAATGTTAATAATTTTATCGTACTTCAGAAGCTTATCTATGAGATTTTTAGGACTTGGCTTACTGGTTATTGGTATGCGGATGCGCAGTTGTAATACATTATCGAATTCTTTTAAGGTCATTTCGCTACAAATACGTGACCTACTATAAACAGACCCATAGAAATTCGGTTCGCTCTCCTCTGTAAAACCTTTACCATCATTATCTCCTTCATAAACACACCCACTACTCATCTGAACCATATAAATATCAAATTCTTTAGCTACAGATGCAATATTTACACTACCACCAACATTAACACTAAATGTTTTTGCAGGGTGCGTTTCACACCAATCAACATTAGGCCGCCCCGTCATCCCTGTTGCATTAATAATTATATCCGGACGTAATTTATCTACCTCATTTTTAATTGCCGTATAATCCCTAACTTCAATTCTAGGGCTAGATACCTCAAATCCAGCATCTGGTAATGCGGTTTTAAAATGAGAGCCGATGAAGCCGGTGGAACCGAGGAGAAGAATTTTTTTCATAAATTTTTAATTACTCAATTACCCAATTATTCTACCATTACTCCACTAATTAGGAAATTAAGTAATTGGGCAATTAAGTAATTTGATTTCAAAATTCTATCAATTATATGTAAAATAGAAAGTAAGATGCTATCAATCTTCAAAAAAATCATAAATTTCTTCAGTATCTACGCGCACCCTTTTGAAAAAAGGGTAGATAAATTTTTATCCAAATTAAATTCCAATACCAGCAAACATCGTATTCATAGAATAATATTGGAATTGATGAAGGAGAATATTGTTATTTTTCACTTATGGTGTGAAAGGCGGTATAAGGGCTACAAATATCTTAATAAGAAAAAAAGGCTAAAGTTATATGCAAATGCAGAAAAGATCAGCAGTGCATTTGATGACTTCTGTAAAGATAAAAACATCGACATAAACTCATTACTTAAACACGTACCTGTACCATCTTTATATTTTAAGGGAAAAGAAAATCAATTAAAATATATTGCCTGCATCATGGATTTCTTTTCCGGTTCGCAAAAACATTTTAAGTACGAAAAATCCTGTAATTTCGGCAAACTCCTTAAAAATCCTGCAAAAACACAATTAATTGGCGATTGTAACCAAATAGTAACGCTTTATGTGTATTTATTTGGGTTAAAATATGATATTTCCGAATTAAAAATCAAAACCTACCCCGGTCATGTATGCCTGTATTTTAATGGTGTGGATATTGAGGCTACGAGTGGTTCATTCCAAAATTATAAAAAAGAAGGGCAAAAAATACTTCCTATTACAGAACTTGCTGCAATCAATTTATTAGATGTATCAGATTCAAGTGAGAAAATGTTCGAAGTGTCTCCATATGCTTTTATGGAAGCTGCTAAGCTAACCTTTCTTTTGAGCAGTGATGAAACAATAACCAAACATAATCTAAAAGCAGCTCATCAAAAGCTTGTAAACAAAGCTTTAAAAGACGGTCATTATCAGTCTGCCATAGATTACTCTGAAGACAGTGGGGACAGAGAATTAATTCGAATTTCCTATCATAATGCAGCAGTCCACGCATGTAAAACCCATAAATACAATAAGGCTATTAAATTATTTAAAAAAATAGACAATAAAAAAGGGATTAAAAACTGTTACGAATCTATGTTTGTTGATTTAAACAAACAAATCGCCAAGTTAAAAACCGTGGATCAGCTTAAAGCAAAAAGGTATACACTGCAAAAAATGAAAAAATATGCTCAAAAATCCGGTAACCATCAGCTTAAGGAACATGTTAAAGCTTTAATTTGTCAGATAAAATAACAACTATTACTGTTAAGTAAAAGTCTTTAAAGATCTCGCACGCGAAGGATGCCTTATTTTCCTGAGGCTTTTTGCTTCAATTTGCCTAATGCGATCTCTAGTTACTTCAAAATCCCGTCCAACTTCTTCTAAGGTTTGATCTTTACATCCCGGATTTATACCAAACCTTTGTCTAATTACTTTTTCTTCCCTTGTTGTTAATGTTGCAAGTACAGAACGTGTAATTTCCCTCAGCTGATTCATAGCCACAACATGATCTGGTAATGATTGATGAATATTGGTAGGCTCTGCATGCAAAGAGTCTATTTCTTCATCAAATCCTTCTTCTGACGCTCTACACATTGTTATTCTTTCAAGCCTTTTTGTGTCATCCCCATCCAACAATAAGAATTCTGATCTGGATCTATTATCTCCTTGATAAGATTGAGCAATATGAGCCCGACGTGCATCTGCCTCATCCTTTATTTTAGCAAGTAATAGTATATGTTCCCACTTATGCTCTAGTTCTTTCATAACCCCTGCTATCTCATAAATTTTAACACCTGCAATCTCGGCAGCTTCTTCGTAAGTAATTTCATATGCATCCGCACTACAACAGCCCATTTTACGTCTAGACCAAGAATTTCCACATTCTGAGGTGATATATGCGGCAATTCCCTTTAGATATCTTTTTACTACCCTGTAAGCTTCCGCAAATCGTAATTCCTTTGCAGGAATAGTAATCCCAGCAATTCCCTCAGGTGGAAGTTTTATGCTTACCCCCATTTCTTTTAATACTTCATCGTCTGTAACATCCTCTGCTGTCCTTTTTTGATTCCTCAAATCTTCCTCCATTCTTATCGCCCTTTCAGTCTCCCCATACACATAAACCGGCAAACGTACATTTCTTGATTCATCGCAAATCAACCTCTGCATGCGCTGAAAACTTATCATCAAAACATAACCCGAAAGTCCTCCTCTAATTTTCTTTCTAGAAAGTACATGTAATACGCCATCAACGCCTGTGCTAACAAATGTACCTATATCTGCTTCAACTGGGCACATCTTTTTAGCCATTTCTATTATTAGCGGTAAATATGCATGTATTAAAATTGATACAGCTTTAGGATCTTCTTTAATACTGCTAACTAATCTCCTTTCTTCGCTAAGAGTAAGCATTGGAGCAGATTTTGCAACTTCTTCCAATGAACTAATTGCATCAAAATCACCTTGTGCATCTTCTGCAAGTGATCCACTATCACTATCTGATTCTAAATTAAAATTTTGCTCGCTATCCCAACAATACTCAAGCCTTGAATCATAGCTATATATTAAATCATCTAAAACTTCCTGCGTATCTTCTTTTATTCTTCGTAATTCAAGATTTGCATCTCTTATCGCTGCCGTATGCATCCTAATTATTTTTAGTATCAAACCCTTAGTAATATTTGTATTTTCAAGTACATTCAAATACCGCGCAATCATAGCACCCCTACTTATAAATCCAACTGGTTTTTCCCGTGCATCTTTTAATATTCTAGCCACCTCCCTCGTGGATCTAATAGATTTATAGCAGCTCAAATCATATACTACGTCCATTGGCGCTTTTCTCCTGCGCCCCCTCGCATATAAAACATTTGCAGTATCTGAATATACTAATCTATCTTCTAATTCTGCAAAAAAATCTGGCTCAAAAAAGGTAGCATTAGAAAGAGGCATGTACTCTCGGGCAAATGGCTCACCTGTAGATTTATCGGTCATTGTACCAGGCAATACAGCATAAATATGAGCTGTTTTTTCGGTGGTTTCTGCATCAATACTTCCACCTCTTGCATTTGCCTGCCAAAATAATTGAGGAGACCACGTAACAGTACTGTTATAAATCACCTCTGTCTTAGGTATATGCAAACCACGACCTATTAATTTACTACCTATTAATAAATCTACTTCACCATTTGCCAATTGTTCCTGTAAAGCCAGCCTACCCTCATCATCTAAATCGCCTGTATAGGCAGCTGCTCTTATACCCATTGCCCCCGCCATTGCTATGCACGCTTCCAGTAGTTTATTATTTCTAAAAACTATCATACCAGGCTGAAAGCCATCCCCCGTACTATGATTTTCTATGTAATGCTTTAATATTAATTCAATCCATGTTGTACTTCTGATAAAATCATCCACACTTTCATCAGGAATATCTACATGATCTTTAATTTCACTCAAAGAAACGCCCATAGCTAAATCTAGAGTGAGGTCAGAAAAAACCATTTTAGGGGTAATGCCCATTCTTAAACATCTGGGTAGATCATCTGGCATACCAAGCCTGCTTATTTCATGGGGAAACACATCCTGAATTGTCTTCCCAGACCCTTGCTCCTCTGTAGCGCTCATACCAATAATAGGAATACCATGTTTACTAGCTAATTCCCTCAAATAGCCTCTTCTGGCTTCGCTTAAGCCATTAATATCAGCCTCATCAACTATAATTAAATCAACGGAATTCCAATCCATATCTCCTTTATTGGATTCGAAATAAGTAACAATAATATCTTCTTGATTCTCCACCTTGCCTCCAAAACATTGACCAATGCTCCTTCTTTCATCTTCATCAAGAGTTTCTTCATGTGCCCTAAAGGTCTCTATTATATTTACGCCTTTGTTAAGAGCCATAACAACAGTCCGTCCACCCACCATTTTACTCAACATAACAGCTACATTGGTTTTACCCGTACCTCCAGGATGAACGATATGTCCCATTAATTCATCTTTTAAAAGCCCACTTGCAATAAATCTTTCAAAACCTATGGCAGCCATTCTTTGTGTAGGCCTAAGATCATTGCCAGCAAGCTTTTCTTCTTCTATACCCTCTATGTATCTCCGTGCAAAATCTAAGACTGCAAGTCTTCTATACACTCCTTTGTTAATTTGTGACTCATCCAATTCTAAAGAAGCATCTTCGTCAAAATGGCTTAATTCGGCACGAACTCTTTCTAGAACAGGATCATTATCTGAATCCGATAACCCTGATATCTCTTCAGGTAAATCAGTACCCTCAGATAACAATTCGCCCTCATCATAATTAGTGTCTAAAACATCTCCTTCTTGTGGCTTATATGGTTTATGGGGCATGCATTATTAATAAAATTATAAGCAGAAGTAGATTATATACAAAAAAAACAAATATGTCTAATTATTTATATTAAAAACAATGGTGGGTCAGCTTAAGGCAAAGAAGTACACATTACAAAAAATGAAGAAATATGCGGAAAAATCCGGTAATCATCAGTTTAAGGAGCATGTTACGAATCTGATGGGGCAGATTAAATAATCATTTGACTTTTAAGTCTCACGCTTTTAAAATAACTGGGCAATTTGAATGAATGTGGGTGTTTAGCTCAGTTGGTAGAGCAGTAGCCTTTTAAGCTATTGGCCCAGGGTTCGAGTCCCTGAACACCCACCACCCAAAATCTTGTTTCAGTCTACAAATTCTCTTTCATATAATTCTGAAAAATTGTAAAGATTTTTTTGGTGAATTTATATTTCACCTAGCGTAACTATGCCTTAGGAACAGATTGGGAAGCATCCTTTAGGCTAGATTAAGTTATCTATCACTATAGCTTCTCTATATGAAGATAGGGTGTTACATCTCCCATTGTATGAGAACGTCCATTAGGATCTGTCTCTTGCAAGGCAGCATAACAATTAGCACGACTCTGCCTTATTAAATCGGTAAGCATGGGATGATCTTCGGGCAATCTGCATAACAAATCTTCATCTAGCATAGCTTGACCACCTGATTTTAATATACGAATAGTTTCTCGAATAATTTCTAAATGTCTTTCATAATCAGGAAATTTATCAGGAACAGATGGTCCGCCCCACGATATAAATGATCCTGCAAATGGGTCTGCGGGAGTGGTAAGAAACCTATAAAGTTCTATAGTCTCCCTATTTACAGCCATATGAGGGAGAAGTTGAATACTAAAGGCAACATCAGCTGACCCATCTTCCATGGGAATTCCTTGTGTTAAATCACTGGCTTCGAATCGAACCCCTTCTTTTTGCCCAAACGGATTTTGATCGTCAGACGCCTTACAAATATCAAAAGCACGAACTTGTACATTATTTGGTCCGTATTCATCTACAAGCTCATGAGCAGCTCTGGCAATAGGTCCCGCACCCAAATCAACAACCAACAAAGGATCTAATTTAGTTCTATTTGCTAACATCTGCTCAATCAAGGCACGTAATTTTCCATTAAAAATTCCACGATCTATAAAATCGAAACTCCTATCTGTTAGTCGGAAAGATTCTTTGTCCTTCCCATTAGCCAAAAATTTTCCCCACATAGTTTTACCATCTTCTCCTGTAAACCCATAGCCTGGTGGAGCTACTAAGGAACTTCTGTCATATTCTGGAGGGGGAGTGTCATCATGTGGACCAAATATACTTGGCATCAATTTAAGTTATTAGTGTAAAATCAAAAAAACATGATCTTTATCATATATATCTTTGACCTACTTGTCAATATAGTATTATATATCTAAAATTCACCCCATCGTCTCAGCATACAGACGCATTTTAGGGATGGCTTTATCGAATAGGTACTTAATAAACCTTCTAACTACATTAGCCTCTGCGTCAAATTGAGTTTCAAATCCAAAACTTTCAAGTAATGCACTTAAAGATGTATCTTGAGCCTCTTGAATCCTTGATAAAATTTTCGTTAAAATACGCCCTTTTAGTCCCGTCCGATCAAGATTATACATACGAGTGTCACATTGCTCAATCACACCCTCCTTCGCAATAGTATCACCTTTATTTATACCTAACTGAGGCAAATCTGTCTTTGCTGTTATATCGGATTGAGGAACCAATAAATTAGCAATTTCCGGATTAATTGGTTCCATACGTGGGTCGGCTACAGGTGGAAACATTTTAAGAATTTGACCACCAAGCATGTCAAACCCTGATTTATGCCTTGCACGTATCTCCTGTCCTTGCAAAAACAATTCGTATAATTGTCTTTGTAAATCTTCACTATGATATAAATCTGCATATGTTAGAGAGTGAGCTCCTTCAAATAATGGCTGCCTTAATAAATAAGCAACTTGATCGCGTACCTGGGTGCCGTTTTGAACCAATACATCTGCATGAATTTCTGTTGGCACAACTAAAACTCCACTTTGGCGCATTAAATCCAAATCCCTTTCTGCTGCTTCAGCGTTCATTACCTGCCATACCCTGCCGAATGTACTCGGAATTTTATGAACCAGACCTTTTTCACCATCTAGCCAAACTTTATGCTCAGAACCTTTTGTAAAATCACCTTCTAGCTCAACAACGCCTTCGGAATTTGGCATCTCAGACATATTTATAAATTGGATAATTCATTTATTGCCCACTTGGCGTGGATTGTGATCATATCATCTTTCTCACTTTTGATCAATTCTTCTAAGGTAGGAATTAAACTTTTATCCCCACTATTACCCACCACCACACATGCATTGCGAATTAAACCACGCCTTTTTGCGCGCATTAATGGAGTTCCTGCAAACTTTTTTAAGAATTCTTCATCGGTTTTAATAGATAATATTTCTCGTAAATCCACGTACCCCCCTACGCCAAAATCGGATTTTAATGCTTCTATTGTAACTTCCTGCTTATGCGCTCTGCCGATATTAAATGGGCAAACCTCCTGGCAAGCATCACATCCAAAAATACGATTACCAATCTTATAACGAAGCTCTTCCGGAATTTCTCCTTTATTTTCAATAGTTAAATAAGATATACACTTTCGCGCATCCACAACCCCTGAGGAAACAAGTGCGCCAGTTGGGCAATTATTTTTACATTGCTGGCAATTACCGCAATTCGGCATTAATCTGTTATCAGTAGGCTCTAGTTCTAAATTAGTTAAAATCGATGCAATAAAAAAATAACTACCCTTAGAAGGATCGATTATGCAACTATTTTTACCAAAAAACCCAAGCCCCGCGCTTTCAGCAAGAACCCGATCAACAGTTGGTCCACTATCTACGGAAACATATGTTTCGACTTTCGGTTCTCGATTATCGATTTGCGATTTAAGCCATTTTGATAATTCAACAAGCTTCTTTTTAAGTACTTTATGATAATCCTTTCCTCTTGCATACCGAGCAACCAAACCTTGAGACTCGCACTCGCACTTGAGACTTTTAGAATAAATACTTCCCAAAACAATAACCGACTTAACATCAGGTAATTTCGAAGTAGGGCAAAACCGATCCTCTTTCATCCTATTAAGGTAATCCATATTAGCCTCGAACCCTTTTTTAACCCATTCTTCAAATATTTTTTCATGTTTTTTCAGATTTTTTTCTGACTTTTTCAAACTCAACTACCCCAAACATGGACCATCCTTGCTCTTTTATAAATTTTTCTAATTCGTACTTATTCATAAAAATTACTGTATTACTCTTTAAATATACATTAAAATATGCTATAATATATAGATAATATTTCGCAATTCGTATTTCTGAATTCGCATTGTTATGTTTCATTTGACATTCTGCATTTACCAGCTAATCCAGATGCCAAATGGTCGAATACTAAATGTGAATGCGAAATCAGAAATACGAAATCCAAAATAAAATAACGTGCCTCGTACAAAAAAATTAAAAGATAGTGTAAAATTTTTATTTGCAGCAATTGCCGCTCTTGTTTCATTTGGAACAGTTTTATTTAGCATATTAGAGGGATGGAGCCTGCTTGATTCTTTTTATTTTGTAACAATGACAGCAACAACTGTTGGCTACGGAGACCTTGTGCCTACAAACTCTTTAAGTAAGCTAATCACTATTTGTTATGCTTATGCAATAGTGCCTTTTGTTCTATATGCATTTACAGTTATTGCAAAATATGAAACTGAACGTGTTAGCAGGCAAGTTCATGGCATACAAAGAAAACAAGTGGAACAAGAAGGAGAAATTGAAAAAACAGAACGCAAAATTAAAGCACAAAAACGACTTATGAAAGAACAGCAGGAAATATTAGATAAGCAAGAGCGCCGGATGAAAAAACAAGCTAAAATTAACAAAGAACAGGAGGAAGAACTAGAAGGTCAGGAGAGAAAAATTAAAAAGAATACAAAAGAAATAAAAGAGCATGATGAAGAACTTGAAGTTGTAGAAGATATTGTGGAGGATGAAATGGCTAAAAAGTTGGTAAAAAGTAAATAATTTTTAGTCTCAAACCTTGCCTGTTGGTAGGCAGGGTTCGTACTTGAGGCTTATTTCAATTTGACAATTTAAAGGTTTTCATCGTATTATAGCGCCCCGATGTGAGTTTTCACTGTATCTTCACTATATCCATTAGTGGCGGATGCGTGTTTTCACATCATGATCATTAACTCTCTCTGTTTTTTTTAGCCTAACCGCCCTAAAAAGGCGGTGTAACAGATATACCCAAACTTACCGCAAAGTCGTCGTATGGAAAACGGCGCAGGAGGTAGATATGAAAAAGAAACAACAAGCTCTGTGGAGCATCGTCGCGGCGGTGTTCACCACGGTCGGAGAGACGCTCGTCGATGCCGGCGCAACCATCAAGAAGGTCCTGAAGAAGGACAAGAAGAAGGCGAAGAAGAAGACCGAGCCGGAGGCCGAGGTCACCCCCGAGCCGGAGCCCAAGGACGAGCCCACCGAGGAGGCCGAGGAGCCCAAGGACGAGCCCACCGAGGAGGCCGAGGAGCCCAAGGACGAGCCCACC
>CAYWJA010000006.1:59600-60868 GCA_964458485.1 uncultured Candidatus Peribacteria bacterium
GAGGAGGCCGAGGAGGAGGCCGAGGAGGAGGCCGAGGGCGAGGAGACCAAGACCGAGGAGGAGTAGCCCCATGCCCCCCTCAAAAGGGGCCAGGAGTAGCAGTACCTATAAACAGAGAGAAAATATATCCCGGATAATGCGCGTGCCATGCGTGTCGTCCGGGATTTTTTATATATGCTGAAAAAACCCATGGGAGATCCAATAGGTGATCCAATTGGAACTATTTAAAGATTGTGTTTTTTGCGATGATAATTACGATAATTCACAATACGAATTGATAAATCTTTATAACTTTTATAAAAATATTCAAATCGCTCTTTAGTGAAATAACCATCATCAAAAAGTGTCTGTATATGATTTTGAGTTTCGTCACTAGATCCAATCGCAATACTTAAAAAACGAATAAAATCTTTTGGATAAAATCTACGACCATATCCCTCAGAAATATTCGCTGACACTGAAGATGCTGACCTTTTAATTTGCTGAATATCACTAATAGCCCAATTATTAGGAATCAGACTAACTTCTTTATATATTTCCCTTCTTAATTTAACTGAAATTTTATAAATTCTTAATTCTTCTACATTCACTAAATTCACTTTTAAATACTAATAAATCCCCTATTGGATCCCCGCGACGAAGGAGTCGATCCTCCATTGGATCCCCAATAGGTATTACATCCTAAATGCAGTAAAGAAATTCTTAAAACTGTCGACCTATCCACTCCTCACTACGTTCGTCGTATTTCGTAATTCGCATTTCTGATTTCGCAATCAAATTTAATATTTTTCATTTAGCAATTATCTAATTAGTTAGTAAATGCAAAATGTTAAATGTAAAAATGACAATGCAAAATCTGAAATCTGAAATGCAAAATCGAACGACGAGCGAAGCGAGGAGTGAATGAGTTCTCCTTTAAGGAGATAATCCATCCGCAGGTTCTCCTACGGATACCTTGTTACGACTTCATCCCAATCAGTGAGTTTACCTTAGGCACCCGTCCCGAAGGACTAAGGCGACTTCGGGTACCCCCACCTTTCATGATGTGACGGGCGGTGAGTACAAGACCCAGGAACGTATTCACTGCGACATATCTGATTCGCAATTACTAGCGATTCCAACTTCATGAGGGCGAATTGCAGCCCTCAATCCGAACTGAGACCAGCTTTGGTGGGATTGGCTCCCCCTTACGGGTTGGCTGCCCATTGTACTGGCCATTGTAGCACGTGTGTGGCCCAAGGCGTAAGAGCCATGCTGATTTGACGTCA
>CAYWJA010000007.1:0-58272 GCA_964458485.1 uncultured Candidatus Peribacteria bacterium
GACGTAGGAAAAATATATAATTCCAAACCCTACAATCCTACATCCTACAATCCTATATCCTATGAATTGCACCCAATGCAAATCATCATTTGAAATAAACCTCCAGGATCGTCAATTTTTGGATAACCTAAAAATTCCATACCCAAAAAAGTGCCCAACTTGCCGTAAAAAACTACGCCTGGCCCATTGGCCATATGGCATTTTACAAAAAAGAAAATGTGATTTTAGCGGTGAAACAATTGTCTCAACTTATCCACCTGGTGCGCGTTTTCCGGTTTATAAAAAAGAACATTGGTTTTCTGACAAATGGGAGCCGCCGCAGCAAGAGATTGACTGGAATCGTTCGTTTTTTGATCAGCTTTATGAATTGCAATGCAAAACTCCGCATTTTCATCAGCTCGGCAAACAAAATACAAACTGCGATTATGCAGATGATGTTTGGGAATCTAAAAACGCATATATGAGTCGCAGTATGGCAGGAGTTGAAGATGTTTATTATGTTTATAGGATTCTTTACTCAAAAAATTGTGTCGATATTACATATGCTTATGAACTAGAACAATGTTATGAATGCACTTATTGTTTTAAGTGTTATAATTTAAAATTTGCTCTAAATTGTAGAGAATGTAGTGATTCATCTTTTCTGTATGATTGCCATGGATGTAGGAATTGTTTTATGTGTTGGAACTTAAGAAATAAAGAATACTGTATTTTAAATAAGGAATATTCAAAAGAAGAATATTACGAAAAAATAAAAGAATTAAAATTAAATTCCAGAAAATTTTTACATGAACTAAGAATACAATTTAATAAGCATATCCGGGATGATGCATTTCATAAGGAAAATTTGAATTTAAATAACCAGAATTGTACTGGAAATTATAATTTAAATTGTAAAAATTGTGATGATGCATATTTTTTAGAATATGGCGAAGATTGCAGACATGTAATGCGCGCTCCTTATATTAAAAATACAATGGATGTATGTGGTTTGCTTCGAGCAGAACTTTGCTATGAAATTTGTCAGTCGACAGATTTACACAACGTACAATTTGCATCATTTTCAGTAGATTGTAACGACAGTCAATATATTGATCAATGTTTTAATGGCAATAATCTCTTTGGATGCGTAGGGTTAAAACGTAAAAAATACTGCATTTTAAATAAACAATACTCAAAAGAAGAATATAAGGAGTTAAGAGATAGAATTATAAAAAAAATGAAAAAAGATGAAGAATATGGCGGATTTTTTCCATATAAATTTGCTTACAATGGTTATAATTTATCTCTTGGTATGATGTATTATCCAGAAAGCCTAGATGATGCAATGGCCAATGGAAGTTATTTAGAAAAAGAGCCTAAAAGCAGCCATGATGGCATCGATGCCAACACATTGCCAGACGATTCAAGTCAGATTTCAGATGATTTGATAGGCAAACCAATTGTATGCAAGGAAACAAAGAAAACTTTTAATTTAATTAAGCAAGAATTAGATTTTTATCGTTCACATAATTTACCACTGCCTGATTTGTATCCAGAAAAAAGAAATGAATTAAGATTTATACAGCTAGCCCCTTTGCAATCCATAAAAATAAAGTGTTTTAAATGCTCAAAAGATATTGTTACCTACTTCCCATATGATTGGGAATATGAGAAGATTTTGTGTGAGGAATGTTATCTTGAAACTGTTTACTAGGCCTGTAGGATTGTAGGAATGTAGGATGTAGGAAAAATATATAATTCCAAATCCTACAACCCTACATCCTACAACCCTACATCCTATGAATTGTAAACAATGCAAATCATCGTTTGAAATTTCACCAGAAGATGAGAAGTTATACAAAAAATTCGACCATGAACCGACTGGTTTTTGTTTTGATTGCGATCAACAGAATCGTCTTTGTTATCGTAACGAAAGAATGTTGTATCATAGAAAGTGCGATTTTAGTGGAGAAAATATAATCTCTATATATTCACCGGATAAGCCATACAAAGTTTACAAAAATGATATTTGGTATGGTGACGATTGGGATGCGCTGGGATACTCCCGTGATTTTGATTTCAAAAGACCATTTTTTGAACAGCTAAAGGATTTGCAACGCGAAGTACCAAGGGTCGCCATTATTCAGGTTAATTGCGAAAACAGTGATTACTGCAATATGTGTTTTGGTAATAAAAACAGTTATCTGGTTTTTGGCGGGGATTTAAACGAAAATGTTCTTTATGGAACACTAAATATGCGAAATATCGATTCCGTTGATCTGGATTTCAGCAATGATAATGAGTTGTGTTATTACTTGGGGGATTCAATAGGATGCTATGGAAGTTGGTTCACATTTGATTCAAAAAATTGTAAGAATTGTTACTTTATATCTGACTGCTCAAGTTGTAATGATTGTTTTTTATGCACAAGCCTTTCAAGTAAATCATACTGCATAATGAATCAGCAGTATTCAAAAGAAGAGTATCTGAAAAAGAAAAAAGAAATATTGAATGGATCCTATAGAAATCAGCAGATGTTATGGCGAAAATTTTTAGAATTACTAAAAATCCGCATTGTAAAACATTCTCATATAATTAACTGCCAAAATTCTTCTGGTGATTATTTGAAAAACTGTAAAAATTGTCATAACTGCTATGACCTATCGAATAGCGAGGATATGCGTAATATAGTTTTCGCAAGCAGAGCCAAAGATTGTTTTAATTGCAGCTTAATGGGTGATGGAAGTGAATTTTGTTATAATTTAGTTGCTACAATGGGCAGTAAATTTCTTTACAATTCATATTTTATATTTGAGTCCTCAAATGTAGAGTATAGTGAGCAGATATACAACAGTCATGACATTTTTGGATGCATAGGATTGAGACATAAAAAATACTGCATATTTAATAAACAATACTCCAAAGAAGAATATAAGGAATTAAGATTAAAGATTATTGATCATATGAAGTCAAATGGTGAGTGGGGGCAGTTTTTCCCTAAAGATTTTTCCTGTTTTAGCTATAATGAATCCACTTCTCAGCAGTATTATCCTAAAACAAAAGAGCAGGCGATAAGTCAGGGATTTAAATGGATGGATGAAAAGAAGAAGAATCACAAGCTTCAGTCATATGAAATCCCAGATAATATCAAAGATGTTGATAATATAATTCTTCAGGAAGTTTTAGTCTGTACGGATTGTAAGAAAAATTATAAGATAGTGTAGCAAGAATTACAATTTTATCACCAAAGCAACATATCAATCCCACGCATTTGCTCCGAATGCCGGCATCGGGATCGGATGAATTTGAGGAATCCTAAAAAGTTATGGGATAGCAAGTGCCAAAAATGTAATGTCAGTATAAAAACCACATATGCACCCGATCATCCGGAGAAAGTGTTATGCGGGAAGTGTTATCTTGAAACTGTTTACTAGGCCTGTAGGATTGTAGGAATGTAGGATGTAGGAAAAATATATAATTCCAAATCCTACAACCCTACATCCTACAATCCTACATCCTATGAATTGTACCCAATGCAAATCACCGTTTCAAATTGCAAATAATGCAAAAGCCCTGCATAAAAAATTAAATATGCCGGAATCTTCAATGTGTCCGGATTGTATTTTGCAGCGCAAATTGGCATTTAGAAATGAAAGATCGCTTTACCAAAGCAAATGTGATCTTACAGGTAAAAAGACCATTTCTATGTATCGCCCAGGCGCTGGTTATACAGTTTATGATCCGGATGTATGGTGGGGAGATAAATGGAAAGCGCTAGATTATGGTAAGGAATTTGATTTTAACCAGCCATTCTTCGATCAATTTAATGAATTATTTAAGAAGGTTCCTAAATGTAATTTATATAATTTTGACCATGAAAATAGTGATTATTGCAATGTGACTTGCCACAATAAAAATTGTTATCTTATTTTTGGCAGTTGGTTTGATGAAAATTGTATGTATGGCAATACGCTAATTCATTCTCATAACTGTATTGATAATTTTATTATTGAGAAATGTGAATATTGCTATGAGCTTATAGATTGTAATGGTTGCTATGAGTTATTTTTTAGTCAGTTATGTGAGAATTGTTCAGAGTCTCTATTTTTATATAATTGCCGTAATTGTAAAAATTGTATCGGATGTACCAATTTAATTGATAAGGAAAATTATCTTTTTAACGAAAAATCTACAAAAGAAGAAATTGGTAAAATCAAAAAAGAGTTAAATAGAAAGTCTATAAATGAATTAAAAGAAAAATTTGACAAAATTAAAAAGGAATCCATACATAAATTCATGACAGGTGTTAATAATCAAGATGTGACAGGTGATTTTGTATATAACTGCAAAACTGTACATGATTCATATGTTGTATATGACTGTGAAGATGTGTGTCATGGTTTTAGGGTTACTAAAAACCAAAAAGACTCAATTTATATTATGGGATGCAGTGGTGGTGAGTTGATATATGATAGTCTAAATGCAGACTTTTGTCATAGATCCAATTTTCTTTTGAATGGCGAACATAATTCTGATTGTTATTACTGTACAAATTGTTATAACTTAAAAAATTGCTTTGGGTGTGATGGATTGCGTCATAAAAAATATTGCATATTAAATAAGCAGTATTCGAAAGAGGAATATGAAGAATTGCTTCCAAAAATAATTGAATACATGCAGTCGACTCGCGAATGGGGTCAATTTTTTCCAGTTGAAATATCTCCGTTTGCATATAACGAAACAGTTGCACAAGATTATTTTCCACTTATAAAAGAGGATGTGACATCAAAAGGTTGGGTGTGGTCAGATTATGAACAGGAAGTAAAAGCTGACAAAAGAATACCAGGCAGTCGTTTACCAGATAATATTAAAGATGTACCAGATGATATTTTGAATTGGGCCATTGAGTGTGAAGTGACAGAAAAACCTTTTAAAATTGTAGAGCAGGAATTAAAATTCTATCGCAAATACAACCTTCCAGTCCCGCAATTGCATCCGGATCAGCGACATCTGGATAGAATGTTATTAAGAAATCCGATGAAATTATATGATCGTAAATGTATGAAGTGCCAGTCGGATATACGAACCACTTATGCGCCCAACCGGGAGGAGAAGGTGTATTGCGAGGAATGTTATCTTGAAACTGTTTACTAGGCCTGTAGGCTTGTAGGCATGTAGGGTGTCAATTTAGGATGTAGGAATGTAGGATGTAGGAATTTAAAAAGCCTACAAGCCTACAACCTACAAGCCTACAAACCTAATTAAGTACCTACAATCCTACATCCTACAATCCTACATCCTATGAAGTGTACCCAATGTAAATCACAGTTTGAAATCATCCCAGACGACAAAGCCTTCTACAATAAGGTGAGTCCAATAATAGCCGGTAAAAAATACCAAATTCCGGAACCAACATTGTGTCCGGATTGTCGTATGCAGCGGAGAATGGCCTGGAGGAATGAGCGTAAGCTATATCGTCGCAAGTGCGACCTTACAGGAGATTCTATTATTTCCTGGATTGCACCAGATAAACCCCACAAAGTGTATAAAAAGGATGCCTGGTGGAGTGATAAGTGGGATGCTCATAACTTCGGAAGGGATTTTGATTTTAATCGTCCATTTTTTGATCAGCTAAATGATTTAATTAAAGAAGCTCCATGGCTTGATCTTTTGTATGATAAATCTATAAATAGTGAGTATGTAAATTTTTGCAATAACAACAAGGATTGCTATTTAATATTTGCTACAAATGACAGTGAAAATTGTTATTACTGTAGTGCTATGTGGGGCTGTAAAGATACAGTAGAATGTTTTCAGGCATTTAATTGCGAGTTATGCTATGGATGTTTAGATGTGAGTAGTTGCTATAATTGCAAATATTGCAAAAATTGTGATAATTCATCGGAATGTATATTTTGTGAAAACTGTAGAGGCTGCAAAAATTGTTTTGGATGCGTGAACCTTGTTGGTAAAGAATATTATTTTATGAATGAACAGCTTTCAAAAGAAGATTATGAAACTCGTATCAGGAATTTGAAATTAGATTCTTATGAACGTGTGCAGGAAGCGCGTGAGTTTTTTAATAAACACCGTCTTAAATTTCCTATGCGTTTTGCTCAAGTCGTGAATTGTGAAAATTGCACAGGAGACGTTATAAGGAATTGTAAAAATTCCAAAGAAACTTTTGATACCAATGGAGCAGAAGACTGTAAATTTGTAATGCTTAGCGATAAGCCGACTAAAGATTGTTATGATTCACATGGGCTTCAGGGGTCTGAATTAATTTATGAGACGGTTGTTGCCGGTGTACCAGCAACAAACATAACTTTTTCATCATATATATGGATAAATGCACATAATGTTCAATATTCCATACTATGCCCCGGTGCTCAAAATTGCTTTGGATGTGTTGGCCTGCATAAAGGTAAATATTGCATATTAAATAAACAGTATTCGAAAGAGGAATATGAAAAATTAGTTCCAAAAATTATAGAACACATGCAGTCAACAAAGGAGTGGGGGGAGTTTTTTCCAATTAACTTATCACCATTCGATTACAACGAAACGATTGCACAGGATTATTTTCCATTAACCGAAGATGAAGTTAAAAAGCACGGTTGGCGATGGCGTAAAAAAGAGAAAAAGGAATATCAACCGTCAAATTATCAAATACCGGATAGTCTCAAGGATGTATCTGCTGATATATGCGGTAAAATACTCGGATGCAAAGAATGCTCCCGAAATTATAAAGTTATTCCAAAGGAATTGCAGTTTTACAAAAATCATAATATTCCCATTCCTCAAACATGTTCAGATTGCAGGATTAAAATTTTACTGAATATGCGCAATCCAAAAAGGCTCTGGGAAAGAGAATGTGATAAATGTGCATCCGAGATCAAAACCACTTACTCACCTGATCGACCAGAGAAGGTGTATTGTGAGGAATGTTACCTGTCCGACGTATACTGAACAAGGTGAAGTAGTAGGCGGATTTGAAGGAAATTTACTGATTTAAATCAAAACCAATTTTTCTTTGGCTATTCGAAGGAGTCATAAGTTTTTTAATTGCATTCCACACTTTTTTGAACTCATGGTCATTTTTTTGTGAGTGCTTTAGTATGAAAGATCTTAATTCTTTCATTTCTTTAGAAAGCTCTTTGTGTGTACTTAATACATGACGTAATTTCACAAAAGCTCTCATAATCTCAATATTTACTGAAACAGCTTGTGGGCTACGCAGTACGCTAGAGAGCATGGCTACGCCCTGTTCGGTAAAAGCGTAGGGTAATTTTCTTCTCCCACCCCATGAACTTGAAGTCGCAAATTGCGACTTCAAAGTTTGCCATTCATCTTTTGTTAATTGAAAAGCAAAATCTTCAGGGAAACGATCTATATTTCTGTATGCTTGTTCATTAAGGCGTTTAGTTAAAACTCCGTAAAGAATAGCTAAATCTTCATCCAGCATTACTCTTTGCCCGCGAATGAAATAAATATATTCATTAATGTTATCCATATTTATAATGAGCTTTTTTTTCATATAAATGTTTATAAGCATTATTTTTAAGTCACAAATTGTGACTTAAAGTTTTTAGACATTAATTATAGTAAACATTTGTTCACTAATCAAGTTAATTTTTTATTGGTATAATTAAAATATGAAGATTTGTAAACAATGTGGCCAAAGATTCCAAGTCGCCCCTGAAGATCTAGATTTTTATAAAAAAATGGGCGTATTAGAACCGACACTATGCCCAACATGTCGACATCAGAATCGATTAGCATGGCGCAATGAAAGAGTTTTATATATCCGTACATGCGATAAATGTAGTAAAAGGATTGTAGCATTGTATCCAGAACAAACAATATTCCCAGTTTACTGTAATGATTGTTGGTGGGAGGATTCCTGGGATTCTATGGATTTTGGAATGGATTATAATTTAAACGAATCCTTTTTTACACAATATAAAAAATTACAGTCAAAAGTCCCTCGGCTTGCATTACATCAAAAAGCTGCAGAAAATAGTGAATATACTAATCATAGCGAGCAATTAAAAAATTGCTATTTAACTATCGACACTGCTTATTCCGAAAATATTTATTATTGCAATCTGATCGGGAATTGCCACGACCTTATTGATTGTTATCAGATGGAAAAAGCAAATTTATGCTATGAGAGCCTCTATTCTTTTAAATCATATAACTGTATTTATATTTTTCTTTCAGATAATTGTCGTGATTCAGCATTTTTATATGATTGCATTGGCTGTTCACATTGTTTTATGTGTTCAAATTTGAGACAAAAAAAGTATTATGCATTTAATAAAAAATACTCAAAAGAGGAGTATGAAAGTCTGATGGAGGAAATCGACTTAGGGTCTTTTCGGAAATTTACAAAATATAAAAATGAATATTTAAAAATGCTTCAAACAAAAGCAATAGTTAAATATCAAAATCTTGTAAATTGTGAAAATTGCTCAGGAGATATGTTGCATAATTGCAAAGATGTGACTTATTCATTCGGGATGAATAATGCACAAGACTGTAAATATTCAATTATTAATTGGTATATTAAAGACTCTTATGATGCATTTGAATCTGCATTTGACTGTGAGCTTCAATATAATACTCATGGTTGCAATCGAGGAAAACGAATAATCGTTGGCCATGTTTCTTATGATGTAGATAATGTTTCTTACGTTGATACCTGTCATAATAGCACCGATCTATTTGGCTGCATTGGCTTGCGACATAAAAAATACTGCATATTAAATAAAGAGTATTCAAAAGAGGAATATGAGGACTTGAAAATAAAAATTATCGCACATCTAAATCAAGCTGGTGGTTATGGACAATTTTTTCCTATACCCATTTCTCCTTATCCCTACAACGACACAGTTGCCCAGGAAGATTTTTCGCTTACAAAAGAGCAAGCTTTAGAGAAAAAGTATCGCTGGAAAGACAGTAATAATAAAAATAGTAAAGTTACAGATTATCGAACTTCTGATAACATTAAAGATATATCAGAAAATATTACGAATGAAGTTTTAACATGTGCATCATGTAGTAAAAATTATCGGGTTATTACACAGGAACTCAAAATCTATCAACAAATGACGCTTCCTATTCCACATAAATGTCCAGATTGCAGATATGTAGAGCGCGTTAAGTTACGCCCCCCACGGAAACTATTTGATCGCAAGTGCTATAAATGTGCATTAGATATCAAAACCACTTACTCACCTGACCGGCCTGAGAAGGTGCTATGCGAGAAGTGTTATTTAAAGGAAGTTTATTAATTCAATTTAAAACCAATTTTACGATTATCTGACTCAGGAGTCATAAGTTTTTTAATAGCATTCCATACTTTTCTGAATTCTTGATCATTTTTTTGTGAATTTTTTAACATGAATGATTGTAACTCCTCTATTTTTTTCGCAAGATTTTTATGTTCACTTAATATATGACGTAGTTTTACAAAAGCCCTCATAATTTCTATATTAACCTTAACAGCTTGCTTACTGCGTAATACACTTGAAAGCATGGCAACACCTTGTTCAGTGAAGACATAGGGCTTTCTTCTTATTCCCATCTTTATTTTTGAATTGGAGGTCACAATTTGTGACCTCCAATTTTTTAATTCTTCTTTTGATAATTCAAACATGAAATCTAAAGGAAAACGCTCAATATTACGCTTAACAGATTGTTTTAAAGCTTTAGTCTTAACTCCATAGAGCATGGCGAGATCTTTATCTAGCATTACTCTATGATTACGAATAATATAGATAAAATTTTCTATTTGATTAATGTTTGAAATACATAATGATTGATCTTTTTTCATATAAATGCTTATTAATGGCATTTTGATATCACAATTTGTGACTTCAAAGAATTTAATCTTGAGGTTCCAAATTGGAACCTCAAAGAATCCAATTCCTCTTTTGTGAGTCGGAAACTAAAGTTTTCAGGGAATCTTTCTTTATTACGATTAACAGCCTTATTAAGATTTTTAGTTTCAACTCCATAAAGTATTGCTAAATCTTTATCCAACATTACTTTTTGACCACGTATGATGTATATATATTCGCTAATATTTTCTATATTCATTATTAAATCCTCTTTACTCATAAAAATTCATTTAAATACTATTTATATATTAATTATAGTAAACATTTGTTCACTTATCAAGTCTTTTTTTACTTGATATAATTAAATTATGCTAAATTGCAATCAATGCAAAACACAGTTCCAAATTATCACCGAAGACAAAGCCTTTTATAAAAAAATGGATGTCCCGCCGCCGAAGTTATGCCCGGATTGTAGATTTCAGAGAAGGCTTTCCTGGAGAAATGAAAGAAATCTTTACCCAGATGAATGTAATTTATGTGGCAAAAATATACTTTCACTTTTTTCTCCAGAGTCAAAAAGAAAAGTTTATTGTCAGCAATGCTGGTGGTCAGATAAATGGGATCCGATGGAATATGGTCAGGATTATGACTTTAAACGACCTTTCTTTGATCAATTCGCAGAATTAATGAGCAAAGTTCCAATATATAATTTGCAAAATGCCTTTCAGGGACTGGAAAATAGCGAGTATGTTAATTTTACAAGTGATGCAAAAAATTGTTATTTGATTTTCGCAGCGAATTATTTAGAAGATTGTATGTATAGTTCATACATTTGGGAATCAAAAGATATTTTAGACTGTTCATATTCAACAAAATTAGAACTATGCTATGAATGCTTAGATTGCGATAGTTTATATAATTGTAAGTTTTTACAAAATAGTAAAAATTGTTCAGATTGTATATTGGGGTATGAGTTAAGGAATTGCAAAAATTGCTTCGGGTGTGTGAATTTATCAGACAAAGAATATTATTATTTCAATGAGAAGCTCGATGAAGATGAATATATGAAACGAATTGGGAATTTAGATGAGTTTAATAAAATCAAAAATAAATTTTATAAATTTTTATTAGATTTTCCCAAAAGATATGTTCATCAGATTAATTGCGAAAATACAACTGGTGATGGATTAAAAAATTGCAAAAATTGTCATTCTTGTTTCGATGGATATGGTGGAGAGGATTTAAAATGGATGATTAATTTTCCAGGAGAAGTAAAAGATTGTTTTGATATATCCGGATGTGCAAAAATGGAACAGGGGATTGAATGTCATGCAGTTTTTCCAGGTTATCATGTTCGTTTTTCCAATTCAAATTTGAACAATAGTCGCTACGTAACTTATTGCACGTTTTTAGATGGAGGAGAAGAACTATTCGGATGTATTGGCACAAAAAAAGCCAAATACTGTGTATTAAACAAACAATATACAAAAGAAGAATATGAAGAACTCATTACTCGCATCACAAAGCACATGCAATCAACAGGAGAATGGGGCGAATTTTTCCCACATTATATGTCGCCATTTGGATATAATGAAACAGTTGCGCAGGAGCATTTTCCACTTGAAAAAGCAGATGTTTTAAAAAAAGGTTGGAAGTGGTCAGATTATGAAAAACTTCCACCAAAAGCTGACAAAAGAATATCTGCCAGCCGCCTTCCAGATGATATTAAAGACATACCTGATGATATTTTAAATTGGGCTATTGAATGCGAAGACAGTAAAAAGCCATTCAAAGTTACAGATCAGGAATTAAGTTTTTACAGGAAAATGAGTTTACCAATTCCGCATTTTCATCCAGACGTTCGGCACCTTAATCGATTAAAATTAAGAAATCCTCGCAAACTTTTCGATCGTAAATGTGATAAATGCTCATCTGCTATCAAAACTACTTATTCACCCGATCGGCCTGAGAGGGTTTATTGTGAGGAATGTTATTTGAAAACTGTTTACTAGGCCTATAGGCTTGTAGGCATGTAGGGTGTCAATTTAGGATGTAGGATGTAGGAACGTAGGATGTAGGAATTTAAAAAGCCTACAAGCCTACAACCTACAAGCCTACAAACCTAATTAAGTACCTACAATCCTACATCCTACAATCCTACATCCTATGAATTGTACCCAATGCACATCACAGTTCAAAATCGACAACGACGACAGTCGATTATTTAAGCAACTCAAAATCCCGGAGCCAACCCTTTGCCCTAAATGTCGTAATATACGTCGTATGACATGGCGTAATGATCGCACATTTTATCATGGCAAATCTGCCTTGAGTGGAAAGCCAATGATTTCCATGTATCCTCCAGGTACGCCATATACTGTTTATTTGCAGGATGAATGGTATTCCGATAAGTGGGATGCAATGAATTACGGTCGTGATTTTGATTTTAACCGTCCATTTTTTGAGCAATTCGCAGAATTACAATTAGCGGTTCCCCGTATGAACCTCGACATCGTTAACTGCGAAAACAGTGAATACTGCAATTATTGTGGGGATGATAAAAATTGCTACCTAGATATTGCAGGGGAAGCAAATGAAGATTGTTATTATAATTTATTTGTAAAATACTCCAAAGATGCGATGGACTGTACCTTCGTATATAAATCCAATCATTGTTATGAATCCATCAATTGCCATGAATGCCACAATCTTTATTATGGGGAATATTGCAATAATACATCCGATAGTATGTTCGTGTACGATATGATTGGCTGTAAAAATTGTTTATTTTCTTACAATCTCCGGAACAAGGAATATTATATTTTTAACGAAAAGCATTCAAAATCTGAGTATGAGAAAAAGAAGAACGACATTTTTAATGGTTCGCATAAAATATTACAAGGGGCTTTTAAAATCTGGCGTGAAAGATTAACAAAAAATGCAATTTTTCGTGATACTTACCAGGTCAATTGCGAAAACTGCACAGGTAACAATCTCAAAAACTGTAAAAATGTACAATTCGGATTCAACGTCACAAACGCAGAAGACAGTAAATATTTATACGATGTTTTAGATGCAAAGAATTGTTCTGATCTTAATTATTCACTCTACAAACCTGAGTTATCTTATGAACTTATCAGTACTCTCAATATGACTCACTCAGCTTTTAATATGGCAAGTCATTTTTGCCACGATGCTTTCTACTCCGATCAATGTAATCATAGCAAACACCTCTTTGGATGTGATGCATTAACACATAAAGAATATTGCATTTTGAATAAACAGTATTCCAAAAAAGATTATGAAGATTTGAAAGATAAAATTATTGAACATATGAAGAAGACAGGGGAGTGGGGCCAATTTTTCCCATCCAGCATGAGCCCCTTTGGCTATAACGAAACTGTTGCGCAGGAATATTACCCGATTACAAAAAAGGAGGCTTTGCACAATGGATTGAAATGGGCTGATGAAGTTGATATTAAAAGTTATAAAGGACCAGTATATAAAATGCCGGACAACATCAAAAATGTTAAAAAAGATATAGCAAAGCAAGTTTTAACATGTGAAAAATCCGGTAAACCTTATAAAATCATCGAACAGGAACTAAAGTACTATAAAGATCATAATTTACCAATTCCTCGCCGTTCACCACATCGGCGGCATTTGGATCGTATGGCAATTAGGGCACCGAGGAGATTGTGGGATAGAAAATGCTCAAAATGTAAGTTGAATATACAAACAACATATTCACCAGATAGGCAAGAGGTGGTATACTGTGAACAGTGCTATGTGTCTGAAGTTTATTAATAGTTACCTTAATTAACTTTCTGGCAATAATTATGTCTGTAGTCGGAGTATTAAATAAACAAAAGGCCTGTCATTTGTCTGATAAGAAATTTGAGATTTCTGAACAAGAAATGCGTTTTTTTGCAAAAATGGGAATAAATGAACCCACCCACCACCCAAAAGTGCGTAGTGCGATGAGGTTGGCCTTTCGGAATGAGCGCAATCTGTATATGCGTAGATGTGATCTAACCGGTGAAAGGATCATGAGTATTTATCATGAAAAACATCCTTTTCCAGTTTATAAATACGATTACTGGATAGATCGCGATTGGGATGCCCCACATATAAATTATAACCCCAAAAAATCTTTTTTTGATCAGTATAAAGAACTTTCAGACATAGTTCCCCGGCCTAATTTATTTTCTCCTTATAATGAAAATTGTGATTACTGCAATGCAGCTGAGAAAAACAAAAATTGTTATATGCACATTTTATCTGACAGGTGTGAGGATTGTTATTATACCCATGGAGTATTTGATTCCCGAGACTGCATTGATTCCAGCTATCTAATCAGCTCGGAATTGTGTTATGAATGCACCGATTGCCGTAATTGCTATCACTGCCGCTCATGTTTTTTATGTGATAACAGCTCAAACCTCTTATTTTGTTTTGATATGCGCGGATGCAGCGATTGTTTTATGTCTTATGGGTTAAGGAATAAAAAATATCAAATAAATAATAAAGAATATACCCAGGAAGAATATAGGAAAAAAATGGCAGAAATAAATATGGGTTCATATTCTGTTTTTCATTCTCTAAAAAATAAATTTATTGAAGAAATTGTAAAAAAGCAGAATTACATCCGCATGATAAATACAGAAAATTCAGACGGTAATTTTCTTATAAACTGCAAAAATTGCCATAATTGTTATGATGTTGAAGACGGGGAAGATTGTATGAATTTGCGTATCGGATCAAACCATCTTAAAGATGTAATTGATTCTCATGCGATTGTAGATGGCTCTGAGTTGATTTACAGCAACGTCAGTACAACTGAATCTTATAATTGTCACAATGTTATCGGCTGCTGGACAACAAGAGACAGTTGTTATGGTGAGTTTCTGCAAGGCTGCCAGGATTGTATAGGATGTATCTCTTTGAGATATAAAAAGAATTGTATTTTTAATAAGCAGTATTCAAAAGAAGAATTTGACGATTTGAAAAAGCAGATCATCGATCAATTAGGTGATTATTATGGCCTACCCTTTCCTTTTAAGTGTGCACCATTTACTTATTTAGATAGCACTTTTAGAGATTACGACCACATGACAAAAGCAGCAGTTGAGAAAATTGGATGGGTATATGGAGAAGAGGAAAAATTATCGGATAATGGCACTTATGAATTAGTAGGCAGCATTGTTGATAGCATTGCCGATCTCTCCGGTGATGAATTAAATAAAGCATTTTTGTGTCCAAAGTCCCAAAAGCCATTTAAAATCATTCCGCAAGAAATCAGATTATTACAGAAAATAGAAGCACCATTGCCACGTAGTCACCACGAAGTCCGTTTTAAAGAGAGAATACAATTTCGAAAATGAGCTTCTCAAATAACCCACTTTTCTGGTAAAATTGATATCTGAAAAGTGCTTTCGTCCTGTCGTCCTATCGTGCTTTAGTCCTAAAATTGGAGCACGAAAGCACTACAGCACGAAAGCACTACAGCACTAAAATGAAATACCACTACCTCCACGTCGTAGTACCACAGGGCGAAGAAGCTAATCCAAAAAAAGAACATTTGTTTGAACAGGTTTTAGTGAATCTTCAAAATATGATCCAGGATAAAGTAGTATCGCTGGAATTTTTTGGCCATGATCAATATACATATTGCTATGTTGTGGTACCAGATGATTTATTGGAAACTGTGCAGGGGCTTATATATTCCACATTCCCGGATTGTGAGATTCATCCAACAAAAGACTATACATCAGGCTTTAATCCAGATAAGCAAGCAATAGCCGGTACACACTTAAGACTAAAGTTTTTTGATATATACCCATTCAAAACATATGACCAATTCACAGAAGATAGTCAGTCTGGGCTCTTTTCTGTAGTTTCTAAAATAGCTTCCGGTGAGCAAGTTTGGGTACAAATAGTAATGAAGCCAGTACATGAAACTGCCGGATACCATTTTAAACGTACATGGGCCATGCGTTTTGCAAGGCTTCGTCAGATATTCCATGTTCGCGATTGGTTCCGTGCAAAGAGCGAAAAATCAATACGCAAACAGCGCTTTGAATTAGCTCAGGAGAAGTATAAAGCTACGCCTTATCGGATGTCTGTCCGCTGTGCTTATGTTGCAAAAGATACAGCTGAGGCCAAAAGAAAAGTACAAGCTGTAATTAATAGTTTTTATCAATTCAATACAACAGACATACAAGAGTTTGATGCAAATAGAGTTACTACAGCGCCAAGTTTTGTAGAAACATATAGAAGAAGATCTATAGCAGGTAATTATCTCATAGGAGCAAAAGAATTATCCTCAATTTATCATTATCCAAATTCAGATCACACACCTCATGTTGTACATGTTTTAGCGAAAAAATCAGAACCACCTAAAGATTTACCACTAAAAGGTACAAAGGATTTATCTCTTTTTGGAATTACAAATTATCATAATAATTTTGTACATTTTGGAATTAAGCGCGAAGACAGACGACGCCATTTATATACTGTCGGTAAATCCGGCTCCGGCAAATCTAAATTTTTGGAACTTTTAATTAAAGAAGATATTGATGCCGGTTGTGGGGTTGGTGTTTTAGATCCCCATGGTGATTTGGTTGATAATGTAATGAAATATATCCCGGAACATCGCATAAAAGATGTAGTACTTTTTGATCCATCCGACACAGATCACCCAATTGCCTTTAATCCGCTCGAAAGTATTGATGAGGCTTACAAAATGCAACTTACTATTGGATTCATAGATATTTTTAAGAAGCTTTTTGGAACAAACTGGTCAGATCGATTGGAGCATGTGCTTAGATATACAACATTAGCTCTTTTAGATAGTAAGGGGACAACAGTGCTTTCTATTCTTAAAATGCTTACAGATAAGAATTATCGCCAAAAGATAATTAGCCGTATTCAGGATTCAGTGGTTAAAAACTTTTGGGTATCGGAATTTGCAGCATGGAGTGAGAAATTTGATGCTGAGGCAATTACCCCTTTGCTTAACAAGATAGGGCAGTTGGTTTCTACTAATATGATTCGGAACATCCTAGGTCAGCCGGTTAATAAATTTGATATTGCTGACATAATGGACAATAAAAAGATACTTTTGATGAAGGTATCTAAAGGCTTACTTGGCGAAGAAAACTCAGGGATACTGGGTTCTATGATTATCACAAAGATTTACCAATCAGCTATGCAACGTGCGAAGGTGAGCGAGGAGAAACGTGAAAATTTTTACTTTTATATAGATGAGTTCCAGAATTTTGCGACTGATACATTTGCTGAAATTCTTTCCGAAGCACGTAAATATTATTTGAATCTAACAATTGCCCATCAGTATATGGGACAATTAATACCTAAAGTTCAAAAAACAGTATTTGGTAATGTCGGCTCTATAATAAGTTTTCGCGTTGGCTCCGATGATGCCAAGATTCTTGCTGAAGAGTATAATCCTATATTTAAAGAACGAGATATTATCAACCTTGGTGTACGCGAATTTTACGTTAAAATGTCTGTAGATGGGGAGATACGCGAGGCATTCTCTGCACGTACTATGGATATGCCAAAGCCGACGAACGATTTAACAGATCAAGTTGTTGCACATTCCCGAGAAGCCTATTGTGCACCCAGAAAGGATGTAGAAAAACTTTTAAGCAAATGGGATGAAGCCGGTGAATTTACTGAAGACAACTTAGCACCAGAGATGGAGAAGGAATTTGAGGAACCGTTGATCTGAGGATCAAATTTCAGATTTCAGATTTGTGATTTTAGAAATATCCTTTGTTATTCCTATTAAGTCAGGAATAATAATATGAGAGACCATACTACCGTTTGTCATCCTGAACTTGTTTCAGGATCCATATATTTAAATAATTATTATATCACTAATAATTTGACTATCTTTTTTGCTGATATTGCGAATATTATTCGTATATTCAGCGTATCTGATTGTATGAAAATAAGTCGTAATACAATTCACTAATCACGTGGATCCTGAAACAAGTTCAGGATGACAAACGGAAAAATGACCATTTTAAATCCTGTTGTAGAATATTTTCTACAGTATTTTTACCATATATATTTATCAATTTCAAGTCTGAAAATTTAAAAATTTAAAAATTTAAAAATCATATATGTATAGACAATTTTACAATTATGTTTTATAATATTGACACAACAAGAAAATATTTTATAATATAACAATATATACAATGGACAAAGGCAGAATTTATAGAAGAGATCCGGAAATTATTCCGATAACTAAATCAAAGGAAATTGCGCAGATAAAATTTGAATTTGCAGAAACATTATTAAAGAAGCTTTCTGTGCCATTAGTTAAATCTGATAGCTCTGTATTGGATATTGGCTGTGGGGAAGGTCAATTATTAGAATATTTGCAAGACAGAGGAATTGATGCGGTAGGTACTGAATTAATTGATAGCCCAAGGCATAGGTTATTTAATGTCCTGATGGCCGATGCACACAACTTACCATTTGAGGATGGTTCATTCGATATCGTATGGTCATCTGGCATATATGATCCTGATTTATATGACCAAAGACCAGATATTATTTTTGAGGAAGTGATCAGGGTACTTAAAGATAGAGGATTTTACATAATCGATGATGCAGATCAACCACACATCCCAAATGATCATAGGATTTTAAAAATTATTGATAATTATAGAATAACAGAAACTGCAAAACTCTCAGTATTGGGTGTGATGAAGCCTAAATAATTATTAAAAAAGTATTATTATAACAATACTTATAAAACGATCATTCGTATGGATGGTCGTTTTTTTATTGTTAAAAATATTGAACAAATGTTCACTATATGCTAATTTAATTACCTGACTATTTTTACAATTGCCCTTGACTTTATGACTTATAAGATATATAATTATTATGACATATAAAGCATATTACTATTTAAAAAGCAATGGCCAATCCCCATTGGAAAATTATTTACAAAAAATAAAAGATAGTCGTGTGTTGGTTGCCATAGGAGTATTGATAGACCGCCTTATTCATACGAAATGCAATCTGCCATACGGTATAATTAAGCCAGTTAAAGGAAAAATATATGAGTTACGTTTAACTAGATTTAAAAATCAACATAGAATATTTTATTTTATATTAAAAAGAGGGAAGATAATTTTGTTGGATGGATATGCTAAAAAAACCAATAAAATACCAAAAAAGATTTTAAATAAAATAGAAAAATATTACTCTGATTATCTAACAAATCATTATGAAAGAATATACATTAGAAAAAATACGTAAACATCCAGACTATGAAAGAATGTACAAAGAAGAGTCCCAACTTTTAGATATTGCAATTAAACTTGCAGAAGCCAGGGAAAAGAAAAAATTATCCCAAAAAAAATTAGCAAAACTCGCTAAAACAAATCAAAGCGTTATATCACGTATTGAATCCGGGGTTGAAAATCTCTCACTTAAAAAGCTTTTTAGGATAGCAAATGCTCTGGGAGTTACTATTAATATTACATTAAGTTGACTATCTGGCGACAAATGAGGTAGCTCCCAGCCACGCCAAATTAAACACAGAACGCTGGGTTTTTGCATAAACAGGGCTTTCTATAATCATTCCAATGGGTTCATCCGGATTTAAAGAGATCATAGACACCCGATCACCATAAATGTTTGTTTCGTATTCAAACATGAATTCTTCAGGATTTACAAAAAATATTTCGACTAAATTACGATCAAATCCCTTAGGGTAATATCGTTTCGTATAACGAAGGGCTTTTTGCGATAAAGGCGAAAGCATACGTGTTTTTAGCCCTTTTTCAATTTTTTGTTCAGCATATTCTTTTAAATAATCCTCTGGTATTACATTTGGAAGTTCTGCAAGGTTTGTATATCCAAGAACTTCATCATCACTATTTAATGCATCATCAAAAACATTTTTAATACCCTGAATCCCTTCGTAATATTGAATTTTAGGTTTATACGCAAGAGAGTTGGTAATAGAAAGAAGTTCTGGTAGCATTTTTTGCGCTTTTTCAAATTTTTCCTCTAGCTGATTAACTAAAATACGCGGGCTGTCGACTGAAAAATATTTGATATTATCTTTAGTAAAAGTACTCACAATACCTTTTCGAACAAGATTGTCCAACGTATGATAACAGCTCACACGATGTACTTTGGCCTTTTTAGCAATTGCACTTACATATGATCCTCCTAATTCTAAGATTGCCAGGTAAACTCTGGCTTCTTCTTCGGAAAGGCCAAGATCTTCAAGGTCTGAAATTAGCATGATGAATTAGTTATGTTGTAGAAATTTTTCTACACTAATTATATCATATAAAAATATCATTTTCAAGAGTGAAAAATGATAAATAATAAATGATAAATAATATTTATGTATGGACAGATTTACAATTTGAATGTATAATATTGACACAATAAGAAAATATTGCTTAATATACTAATAAACTATTTTACCAATAAGTCAATTTACAAACACAATCTTATTTTTTAACCCTTTATAAGATGAATACTTGTAAACAATGTAAAAGTGAATATGAAATATTCCCTGACGAAATTGAATTCCTGAAAAAGATGAAATTCGTTTACGGTGATAAAACTTACACTATGCCAAAGCCTACCTTGTGTCCAGATTGTCGATCTCAAGGGAGGGTTGCGCATCGTAATGAGCAATATATGTATCAGCGTAAATCTGATTTTTCTGGCAAACAAATGGTTACTTTGTATAGTAATAAAGCCCCATGGGGTAAACCATATAAAGTTTATACACAGGAAGAATGGAATGGGGATGATTGGGATCCATTGGAATATGGTCGTGATTTTGATTTCAACCGCCCATTTTTTGAGCAATTTGCAGAACTGCACAAAGATGTTCCCAGACTTTCTCTGATGCAGGTTAGCAATGAAAATAGTCCTTATACTACAGGTACTGGGTATTGTAATAATTGTCACTTAATTAATTCATCAGAATATTGTGAAAACTGTTATTACGGCAAGCTTCTTCAGAAATGTAAAACTTCAATTGATTGTAGTTATTTATATGATAGTGAACTTTGTTACCAATGTTTTAGTGTGTACGACAGCTATAATTGTAAATTTCTTTCTTATAGTGTCAATTGTGCAGACTGTTGGTTCTCAGAAAATTTAAGCGGATGCAGAAATTGCTTCTTTTGTACAAATTTGAAAAATAAGGAATATTATTTTATGAATAAACCTCTGAAAAAAGCTGAATATAATAAGCGTATTGAAGAATTTACAGGGTCTTATGCTAATTTTCGGAGAGCTGCAGAGATTTTAGATAAACTGAAAAAAGATAGAATTCATAAATATGCAAATATTACAAACTCTGAAAAATGCACAGGAGATTTTGTTTTAAATTCAAAAAATTGTGTTGATTGTTACGATATTAATGACAGTGAGGATTGTAGGTATGTAACTGTCGGCGTTGAATTAAAAGATGTTTATGACTGTTCTAATATGTATGTTAAGCCGGAATTGAATTATCAGACATTAGGTACAATCGAAACATTTAATATGGCCTTCACGCTTTATGGTTTTCATAGTCAGAATATTTTATATTGTGAACAGATATTTCATTCAAAAGATCTATTTGGATGCGTTGGCTTAAAAAGAAAGCAATATTGTATTTTTAACAAACAATATACCAAGGAAGAATATGAAGAATTAGTTCCAAAAATTATAGACCACATGAAGATAACAGGGGAGTGGGGTCAATTTTTCCCGGTTAAATATTCTCCGCATGGGTATAATGAATCTCTAGCATCTGAATACTATCCCCTAACCAAAGAAGAAGCTAAAAAGCGTGGCTGGAATTGGCATGAGGATGAAGATTTAGCAGTTTATGAAGGAGCTGAATATGCAATACCTGATAACATTAAAAATGTTGATGATGATGTTATGCAAAAAATTCTAAAATGTGAAAAATCTGATAAGTTTTATAAAATTATTCCACAAGAGTTAAGATTTTATCGTAATGGTGGTATACCCATACCCCGCAAATGCCCTGACCAGCGCCATACAGATAGGATGAAACTAAGAAATCGCAGAGAAATTCATGATCGTAAATGTGATAAATGTTCATGTAATATTAAAACAACATATTCATCAGATAGCCCAGAGAAGGTTTATTGTGAAAAATGTTACCTTGCAGAAGTCTATTAATTAAGGAATAAATTTCAAGTTTGCAAATATGTACATAAAATCAGTATAATAACTTCGTTTAGGTTTAGTTATTAACAATTTAGATATGCTCAAGAAAATATTCGCAATTTCATTTTGTCTACTTATTTTAGCTGGCTGTACAGAAGATAAATATACAGACAAATTAAGTGGCTCATCTGATACCAATAAGACTGAAGCCACTAAAGATGTGTCCGAAACAAAAAAGGATGATACTACAAAGTCTGATGATAAGACTGATACATCATTAGTAGACACTAAAACAGATACCAAGGATTCATCCACTTCTGACCAGACTGGCAAAAAAGATGACACCTCTAAGTCCAGCACTAAAGCTACAACAGATACTAAGTCCGATACAGATACTAAAGCCACTACCGATACGTCGTCGGATACTACAAAAGATACAACCGAAGATGTAAAAACCGAAGATGAGACCTCTACATCAGATACAACAGAAACATCAACTGACACCACCAAAGATACCGCTACAGATAGTGCGTCAACTGATACAAAAACTGATACTGATTCATCTTCTGCAGATACATCAAAAGATTCTACTGCAGATACTGCATCAGATACAAAAAATGACACTACTACAGAGACCACAGCAACTGATACTACCACAACTGATACAACTACTTCGTCCTCTTCCTCAACATCATCTGGTGGCAGTGCAACAGAAACTTCATCAGAAACTACGACAGAATAAATACTATCTTAAAAACCCCTTCGCCATTCAGCAAAGGGGTTTTTAGTTTTATACGAAAATTAGATCATTTTTTTCTTTTTCAGCTGATCCAATACAATTAACCAAAGTAGACCGCCCAAAAGAACAATCCCTCCAAATAGACCCATAGCTACTGCCATGGAAACAAAATGGGCTACTAATACAACTCCTACTATAAGCAGGAAGCCAAGTATTTTTAGCCATTTCATTTTATCTTTCTGGAGAAGTAGTGCGAGTACTATAGTTAGCCCCCAAACACCCCATCCGCCAAGTGCGAGTGCAAGTGCAGGGTAACCTTCATATGCAGTGGTAAGTTCGGTTTTTAATGAAAGAATGATGGTGATAGTAAGTGCAATTGGAGTAATAAACCATATACTTAATTCCCAAATTAAGCCCACTGGGCGAATAGTGTTTGTATTAAGCTCATCTTTAAGTTTTTTAGTACCAAGTAAAAACGTCAGAATTAATGCTTCCGCAAGACCAACACCTACCAGGCCATAGCTATTCATCCAATGGTCGACAATATCTAGCCAATAAAGACCAGCTTTAGTTACAAAGAGTAATCCAAGTAAAAAGCCAACTATACACATAACTAAGAGAATATTTTTTCTTTTTAGGCTTGGATAACGATCCTGAATGGCTGTTGTTGCTGCTTCGAGCAGGCTAAACGCAGAATCGATACCTAAGGTAAGAAGCATTAAGAAGAAAATAAAAGAGAAGAATTTTGCGAATGGCAAGGCTGCTAGTGCTGTTGGAAAGGCAATAAATGCCAGACCTGGACCACCTGCAACAACACCTGCCACAGTTGTGTTCGCCATAGTAGCTGCCAATGCTCCTAAAACTGCGAACACTACAAAGCCCGCAAAAAATTCAGTTGCAGAATTTGCCAGACCTGCGAAAGTAGCCTGCCATGGTAAATCCTCTTTTTCCTTCAAATAACTTGCATATGCGATCATTACACCAAAGCCAAGAGATAATGAGAAAAAGACTTGCCCATATGCCGCCATCCATACATCAGAATTTTTTAGCAGAGTCCAATTAGGAGTGAGGTAATATATAAGACCATCAACTGCACCTGGCTGCATAAAGCCATGTATTAGCAAAATGATAAGTAGCAGATATGGTAATGGTACAGTCCATTTAACAACCGCACCTACACTTTTTGTACCCCATCTGGTGATTAAATAAATAATTATCCAGGTTACAAGTGCTGCGATTACAAGTGGCCAGACCAATCCACCTAATTCCATAGGGCCTTTAGAGATATGAAGGACGCTATTGTAAAAATAGGTTTTAGCATCGGTTGCCCATGGTAAAGAGAAAGATTTTACTGTGTAAAACCAACTCCAGGCCATTACAGCCATATAGTACGTTAGTATTACAAAGCCGGTAAGTATCGCCCACCAGCCTACCCATTCTACTTTTGGAGAAATTTTACGCATGGCATGTGGTGCCCCGGTTTTGGAGCGAGCTCCAAATGCATATTCAGCAAGTAACAAAGGAATACCGGTAGTAAGGAGTGCAACGAAATAGGGTATTAAAAAAGCGCCTCCTCCATTTTTATATGCAATGAATGGAAAGCGCCATAAGTTACCGAGCCCAACCGCAGAACCAATTGCTGCAAGCAAAAAGGCTGTCCGCGAGCTCCAGAGTTGACGAATCGCCATAATTAATAAGGGTTAAATGCTATATTCATTTAAGCAAATTATGATCAAAAAGACAAATAATCCTTTAGATATCATAAGTCCGATCGTCTCGTTCATTAATTTTTATAATAATATTTTTTGGTTTAGCTTTTTGAAAAATAATTCTAAATTTATTTATCCGAACACGGAATATATCCTTTTTTCCCTTCAGTTTTATTACATCAAGATTATCTATTTTTCCAGCGACTACTGAAGTAATTACATCTATCAAAATCAATCTTTCTTTTTCATTTCGTTTTCGCAAAAATTTCAAAATTTTATCCATAATTACTAATTCTTTTTCTACTTATGTGATCCATACTTTTTTTCAAATTTTTTCATTATTGCAAGTAATTTATCTGCAGTTATCCCTTTCTTTTTACCTCCTTCAGTAAAATCAATAGCTGTTTTCCAGCCAGGCTCATCTATACTTTCATCGCATTCTTCAATTTCTATGAATGGCTTTACGACAAAAGCTGGCCTGGAACGACGCATAACAGTAAATGTTTCACCTTTTTCCATTACAGCATCAGCCACAGTAGCTAGTGACTGACGAAAATCTTTTATACTAATAATTGTGCTCATAAGTGTAAAGTTAAGTGTACACTTAAATTATATCTTAGATGTACGTTTAAGTCAACACTTTATATTATTACATTTTCCTCACCACCCCCACAACCTTCCCAAAAATACACATTTCATTTTGGGGAACAATTGGTTGATATTTGGCATTGCCAGGCTGAAGAATAATTTTTCCGTCTTTGGTTTTATCGAGATACTTCACGGTGTAGTCTCCATCAACAGTCGCGACAACAATATTGCCAAGTTGTGGATGGGCTTTTTGATCGACAATCACCTTATCACCCTCATGAATACCCGCATCGATCATACTGTCACCTCTTACATTAATAAGCACAGTACTTTCTGGTTTTTTGATCAGGTAATCATTCAAATCAACACGATCAAGCAGAATTTCTTCTTCGGCGGTTGGAGCACCTGCCTGAACACTGCTAAATAAAGGTAGTCCAAGAAAATTGACTCCGGGTTTCAAACGCCCTTTGTCCATTTTTTCTATATAACCTTTATCAACCAGTTTATTTACCAGTTTAAAGGCTGCATTTTTGGATTTGAAACCAAAAAGTAAACAGACTTCATCATATGTGGGCATAATTTTATTTTCCGCATAATATTTACGGATACGCCCAACTTTTTCTTTTATATTATCGATCATTATCGTACGTGGTTAATGATAAAAAGAAAGCCTATAGCTATTGCAAGTGAGAATAATGCTAGGAATGAATTAGCGAGCATGATCTTGTGCAGTCTCAAGTGCGAGTGCGAGTCTCAAGTACTATTATATATAAACTTGATACTTGCACTCTATACTATAGACTTAATTAATTATTAAATTTTCTGTATCGGAAATATGCGCGGGATAAGGTTTCGATTAACAATTTAGAGTTTTTAATAAACAAACTCATCCGTTTTAATATATTGAATCCTATTTTAAAGAAATAAGTGAAATTTAAAATAAACACAGCAGAGATTGCTATAAACGTTAGGGCTATTAATAAATTTGTAAGCATTGTTTTAGTGGTTAAGTAGGTGATTAACTTGAGGCAGTACAGATCAACCGCCTGGCCAATCACTTTTATATATTTCGTTGTTGCAGCGCTGCGACATTCAAATTATAGTAAACATGCGTTCACCAATGCAAGTAAAAATGAACAAAAGTTCACTTATATTTAAAAAGATGGCTTAAATAAGCGGAAATAATAAATTGACAAATTTGAAATTTATTTTTGCAACCCCTTCCTTATCATTCCAAGCTCCAAATTTACATAGCCCAACGCCATTATAATAGTACCGCCGATGGTACTTAAGAATGCTAGTCCAATAGATACACCTTGCAGTTTTATAAAAAACACTGAAAGTATCCCCAGTACGAAAAATATTATACCTACAACAATGAAGAACATTGCGACAGGTTTGAAGTTATATTTTTTCTTTTTCATAGTTATTTTTTAGGTTGTAGCTTGTAGCTTTTTAGCTTCTTAGTTATTTTAATAGAATTCCTAAGAAGCTACAAGCTAAGAAGCTAAAAAGCTATTTAGTCGTAAATTCAATACTCTCCAAAATCTTTTTAGCTTCAATATATTCTTTGTCTTTTGTGGAAAGTTTTACATCAGCCATTACATCTTTTGGAAAATAAGAAAGATATGCTGTTAGTTGATAATTGCCATTGATTACTTTCGGCGTTGCGCCCTGGCTATTAAAAAAGAATTCATAAATATCATTTTTTATAAGAGTATGCATTACCTGTATATCAGTGCCGGCTACGTTTATGGTTTCGCCTTTTTCAAATCCTTCCCCCCCCATACCCGTTCTATGCCCCCAAGTACTAACATTGTCGTCTTTTTTTGCGAGGCCTAAATGGAATGAATATTGTTTATCCGTAGGTGTAAAAGTCAGATAATGATATTTCATCCCAGTTGGCCCTGGATAATCTTTACTAAAAACTCCATCATTCATTTTAGCTGTCCAGGTTTTTGGATATTTTAATGTGTATCCTTCTTTTGTATCTGTAAAAGTAGTGTATTCATCAGTATCTTGAGACTTGAGACTTACACTTGAGACCTCTATACTATCAGATTTTTTAACTGTCGGCTGTTTATCTTTTTGACCTCCCAAATAATAAGCCCCACCAGCTACGACTAATAGCACCAATATGGTAGTGATAATTTTGCATATACTGCAGCATTTGTTTGGGCAACAAGATTTATTCTCCATAATATTTATATTAAAAAATATTAAATTTATTGTAGCATATTTATCTGAGCAATATAATATCAGGTTTATTTATATATGTCAAATATAGAATGTAATAATGTAGAGTATGGCATATATTGACAATTTATTTTTTATCTATATAATATATTTTCTAGTAAAGTTAACCTATAAAATATGAAACCTACACCTACTAATAGCTTTGAAAGTACATTCCATGAATTAGCTAATGTCGGATGGCAGGGGGATGCAGTTGATCAAGGGAGGGATTGTTTAGCATATACTGAAAATGAAGATAATGTACATGCAATATTTGCAGATAGAGTTGGTCAACTAAGCAAATCTGCTGAAGAAAATGGATTAACACTTACATTAGAGGTCGATCCATTTGGTAATTCATATGCTGTTCTTGCCGGAGAATCGGATAGAGAAGTTGTAATTTGCTCACATTTAGATAGTGTACCTAATGGCGGAAAATATGATGGAGTTTTAGGTGTAGCAGCTGGACTAGATGTTTTGCAGCGATTTGTTGATCAGGGAAAGAAGCCTCAAAAAACAATAAGAGTGGCTGCCTTTAGAGGAGAAGAAAGTTCAGCGACTGGCCATGTTTGTCTTGGCAGTTCCCTTGCTACGGGTAATTTTGATTTATCCATCTTAAAAGAAAGAATACATACAGATTCGGGTATGAACCTCTTTAATGTTTTAGCAGAAAGAGGAATTACCGAAGATGCATTGCAAGAGCTAAAGAATAATCCTTATATTAAAGGGGATATACTTGATGCAGTTTTAGAAACTCATATTGAACAATCATCTGTTTTAGAATCTTTAGATGAGCCGATCGGCGTAGTTGTTGATGGAATCGGGGGTGCAAGGCGTAGTGATTTAGTCATTTCACCAAAGCAAACAGAAGAAACTGAAATTGCAGAGTGTGATAAAATTCTTCAAATAACCATTAATGGGAAAGCAGGTCATTCCGGTGGGCTTCCTATGAATAGTGAAGTGATTTTAGATAAGGAAATGAATTTAAGAAGAGATGCATTAGCTGTTGCTGCGAAAATAGCTAAAGATCTACCAGATACAATGAGGTTAGCAGGCATTTCTGTGCCGGATGGAGGTTCTTATAATGTTGTACAGAGGGAGTGTACATTGGAGGTATTAGTGCCTTCAGATTTTACATATGAAAATATTCCAAGATCAGTTCATAGCACCTTGCCTGATGGGATGACTGCACAATTTGATATTCAGAATAATAAAAATGGATTCAAGCCTATTAATAGAAATACTGCTAAGTCTGCGATAGATATTATTATAAAGTGTGAAGAAATTGCTTCAGAAATGGCAAGATATACGAGAGGTGCAGTTAGAGCTACTATTGGAAAATTATTGGTTAATGGTGATGGTTCAATTGAATTAGGAATTGACCAGAGGCGTCTTAATAATGAGCTTGCTGAACGTATGAGGGAAAGAATTGCAGGCTCGTTACAACTTATTTCTTTGGGAAATGATGTGGGCATTGAGGAAAAAAATATAATTCTTGCACCAGCAACACCACTAAGTACAAGAATTGCTGATGTAATGAGAAGATCCTACAGGGATTTATTTCAAGAAAAAGACCCTCCTGAGATGGGATCTATGCCGGGGCAAGATGCTGCAAAAGTTATACGCTCAAAAGATGGAGGTAAGTTTGTAGATGGCGGAATGATCTTTATAAGAAGTTTAAACGGAGGAGTTAGCCATCATCCTGAGGAGCTAAGTAGTATGGATGATATGCAAAAGGCGTGCGATTTATTATTTGAGACTGTGAATAGGTTATAAAATAAATAACTCTTTATTATTTTGGGTAGGATTACTAAATTCATTATGTCCGATTTTTGAATGCATTCATATTATTAGGATTACTTTCTCCAAATCTATTGTTTCGCCCAATAAGTGCAAGATCACGAAGTGCCATATTAATGAACCCATATTTATCCAATGGATTATCGTAGTTAATATTAGCAGAAGTTTGTTGCCTATAGACTGGAATTGCCTCATCCATAAGTACAATTTGTTCTTTTGGGACACCTGCTTTTTTAAGTTGCTTTTGAATTTTTCTAATTTTTTTTCTATCTCTAGTTGTTACTAAAACAGTTTTTACTTTATCTGCAGATATTTTTCCGGGGATTTGCAGCTGAGGCCCCTCCCAACCATTGGAAAGAATCGTATAACCACCAACTTTCATTGTTTCAGGTTGAGTATTCGGATAAAGTAAATTTCTTAAATATATATAGTAAGTATCACTATAATATTTCTGCAAAAATTTAGCAAAAAGTGCAGGAAAATCTTTTCCAAAAAACAAATCTTTACAATACTCAGTTACAGCCTGTCTGTTTAATTCATCTATATCGACACGCGGATGTAGTTGCGTATAAATTCTGGCCGCCTCTGGTGATACTTTTGCACCATAATGTGCAACCTCTCTAAAGGCAACCAGACTTCCTGATTCTTCGATGATTTCATTAGAAAAACAAAGATATATATCATGTATGTCTCCAGGATTTACCCTGCCCACATTTAAAAAAACATAATTATCTTGCCCCATTTCTTCATCCAGCTGGTCTGTGGCAAGGCTCATTCTGTCTGCAATAATTTCAGGATGTTCTGATTTTAGTGCTTTATGTGAATATATATGTCCATCTCGAAAAATACTTATAGCTCGCTCTATTGTCGTTCCATGTATAGGTAAAAATAATTGTGACCATGAATTGCATAGCTCACCAGCTTCGATTCCTGCCAGCTCTCCGGCAAGCCACCTTTCGCGATTGTCTGCAGGAAAACATGGATGGTTCATTAGTCTTTCAATTTGAACCTGCTCTTCCGCGTCTTGAGGATCTACATCGGGTGATTCTAATGACATGTTAATTTAGTTAAATTTAGTGCAGCAAAATATCATAATGATTTAATAAAGACTAGAATCATCAATCATCAGATTCTGATTTACTATGTGCTGGAATATCAATTATTTTTATGTGTGGCATATGCCCATCTTCATCAATATGTGCCCTGCTAGAACCTATAGGCGCTGCTTCATTTATATCCATTGTAGAAGTTGCAGCATAGGTAGGTCTGGTGCAATCACCCTCAATACAAATTGCAACTAATTTACGAACATCCTCCTTTAAAATAATTTTTTGCCCACATACAGTTTCCTTGTCAGCATCACCTTCAAATATTATAAAGATATCTTCTCTTATTGTTGCAGTAGTGTGGCCGAATGGATTTTTTTCAGCATCAACTTCAGCTTCCACTGTAATTGTACCTTTCTTAGTATCTAAATGATCAATTGTAACTGATAATTTTCTAGTTTCTTTAGGCATAATAATGTAGGTTACTTAATTTGAAGATTATTTTAGATTATAATTAAAAATTTGTCAACTTTAAAAAGATGAATATGGCAAGCCAATATTCTGGATGATGGCTCGGGAGGTAATAGGAAAATGCTTAAAATTGCAAATAATATTCTCCCATGCACCATTCGCTAACGCTCAGGTGCACGGTTCACAGATTTTTACAATTTTCTCCTCCGCTGCACGACTTCGTCGATTCCGCTTCGGAACGCATTTTTCGCTACTTGCTGGGATCGAACCTACGAATGCCCCCGCCAAGGCGGGGGTGCCTTATCCCGATTATATCGGGACGACTCCCGTAAAGTATGTATGTTAAATACTAAGCTCGGGAGGTAGGGAATTCTTACATTCTCCGGTGAACCTATCGCTTCGCTCTGGTACACCGTCCGAGGTCGAGCTTCGTAATATTCGCTACCTGCCCCCGATGTTCATCGGGGTTAGTCGCTCATTTACTCAGGCGAACCTACGTGAGATTCATTAAACACTATGCTCGGGAGGTAGGGATCGAACCTACGAATGCATGGACCAGAACCATGTGCCTTACCACTTGGCGACTCCCGAGCGCAGTATTTAATTAAACCGATTCATTTTTAACAATCTCCTCAACTTTTGCAACTGTTTTTTCAAGTTCTCCGTGTTTATTTTCTACCATATAATCACAATCCCGTGCCCTGGCTAACTCACGGTGCATGCTTTCCAGGCGCTTATTTAACTCGTCCTCGGATATAGCTGCACGGTTTACTATACGATCAATTAACTCCTGCTTATCCGGAACAGTTATAAATATTGTAACCAAATTTTCTTTTGGAATTTTTTCCCGCACGCTGTCGAAACCCTGAATATCCACTTCACGTATTGCAGTTTCACCATTTTGCAAACTTTCCATTAATGGTTTTTTGATGAGGCCGTAGTAGTTATCTTGATGTACTATCGCATACTCTAAAAATTCATCATTTTCTATACCTTTTTCAAATTCTTCTTTGGTAAAAAAGTGATAAATATCACCATCTTTTTCACCCTCGCGCATCGGGCGTGTAGTTGCGGAAAGGGGATATGTATATTCCGGATGAGTTTTTTTAAACTCCATTAGAACCGAACTTTTCCCGGAACCTGAGGGGCCGACGATTATGAAGAGTTTTCCTTTCATTATTAGTTTTTGGTTTATAGTTTATAGTTTTTATTTGGCTAACTAATAAATTAAATAAAAATTAAAAATTAAAAACTAAAAACTGCAAAGGCTATTTTACATCAATAACAATATTTTAGTAAATGCAAATAATTGACTTTAAATACTAGACATGCTATAATTATAAGATACGTTAGACCCTGGACTTTAAAATTATCGGTAGTAGAAAGTAGTTAGAGCTGAGTAGTTCATTTTGAATTTCATAATTAGATATAAGATTGTTAAATATAAAAATGATAAATCGAATCAGAAATCTGAAATCCAAAATCTGAAATCTTCAGTTCTCCCTACTTTCTACCCTCCACCCACATCCGCCTAGAGTGGGCGTGGTGGAAAGCAAGCCTCTCTCCTCCCGATTTATCGGGAGAGGTAGTAGGCCAAAAACAAAAACAAATTATGGACTTTTTGGGTCCTAAAAACAAAAACAAAATGCCCTGATATTTATCGGAGCACCCGCAACTCAATAGCGGTTTATAAAAAATTGAGCTTTAAGAAACGTAGGGAGGCCTACCCCGCATTTGTCCCGAGCAATCGAGACTTACGTGGGATGACCCGACTGCCGTTCCTTTAGTGGGTATTCTCCACTTTGTGAAGATATACCCCTGGAATTGCGTGTCGTTAGGGCGCCGATACCACCTCTGATTGTCCTTACAAGTAATTGTGGACACCATGTGCAAATGTGTGGGCGTCCTTTATTATCCCAAAATTAATTCCAGCCTACAAATAATCCTACGCTTTGCTGCGGATGATTTTTCGGCTTACATTCATTTTGGGTCCCTTGCCCCACAGGATGCCCCCCACCTTCCTCCTTGCCTCGCATCCTGTGGGGACCCCACTTTAAGGGATTCGTTTCATACAATTTTATGTTAAAATACTTCCGAACCCATATTTTATGAACGTTCGCGATATCGTAAGAAAAGCCTGGCAGGTAACACAAGTGCATCTTAAAAAGCTAATTTGGTATGGTGCAGTACCGGCTTTTTTTAGCACCATAGTAAGTAGTGCATATCTTGGATATCAATATAATGCCTTTAAAACTTCAGCACTATTTTCAGGTGGCGATGGGCCGGACCTTGCTGGTGAGATCAAATTAATATGGGGACTTATTACAACTTATCCAAAATTGACTATTTTAATTGTAGTCCTGGGTATCATTATTTTTGGAGGATATACATTAACACCACCAATATTTAGAGGAACACTTATTCAGGCTTTAATGAATATTAAAAAATATGAACCAATGACAGGTTCACTCGAAATCGGAATAAGACGTTTTTTTCCTATGTTCGAGTTTGCCATTATTACAGGCTCTTTTAGTATTATTACGATTTTTACAGAGTCTTCATTTATTTTGAGGTGGTGGGGTCCAAATATTTTTTTCATAGGCCTACCCATACTCTTATTCATAGCTACCGTTGGGCTCATTGCCAGTTTTCTTTTTACATATAGTGAATATTTTATAATTTTAAAAGATCATCGGGTAATTGAATCCATGAAAGAAAGCGCAATACTAGTCCTTTCCAATCTTCGTAAAACTTTTTTGATATTTATTCTTATTATGCTTATTGGTGCACGCGCAATACTTAATGTGCTTTTAATACTCTTAATACCATTTGGCGTAGTTCTCATAACCAGTTATCTCGCAACAACTTATTTGCATACAATCGGCATAATACTATCATCTCTTTTTGCAATAGGAATACTTATGGTTTCATCTTATTTAATGGGCCTCTTCAACGTGTTCGCCACAGCAGTTTGGGTATTTACATATGCAGCTTTAACAGAAAAAAGACAACATATGGTTAAAGATGTAGATATTGGAGGAGGTAAGTTTACTGAGCCGGAAGAAAATAAGTAATATATAATATTTTTATATGGAAAGCCACACAAGACATTTTAATGATACAATGCCGTTTACACTAGCTTATCTAGATGGGGAAATTGATCAGGAGGAATATATGAGGGCAGTGAGTAAGGTGGTTGGAACAGAACCTCCGAATGAGCTAGGATTAGCACTAGAAAAGGCAAGTGGCATAGTATTATTTTATACGCTTTATGTAATTGTATATTGTGTTTGGGGTGGTAGGGAGATGATTAGAAAAGCATGTGGAAGAAATGTATCAAAAGAAATAAGTTAATTATATTATTTGACAAATCTAAAATTTACCTATATAGTACAACACTATATTTTTTAATTGTAATAATATGCCTCAGCATGCACCACCACCAACACCGGATGAAGTGCCAGATAGGCCAAAATTCGGCAATATTAAACCTGGTGAGCACATAGGCAGAGAGGTTAGAACTGGAGTAATGATATCAGGTCAAAATATACATATAGACCCAGGTGCTAACGTAAGGATAGAGGAGGGGGCTCATCCGGAATGTGTTAATTTAGTATTTAAAATAGAAGGAAGAAGAGGCGCTACTGTAGAAGGTTTAGTTACAGTTCGTAAAGATATGGAAATATTTGTTTATTTTCCTGAGAACGAATAGGTCTATATTTTTTTTACCATAATTAAAAGGAGCACAGAAAAAATTTCGCTCCTTTTTTGATATATTTGATATTGACTAGTGAACAAATGTTTACTATCATGTTAATATGAAGGCATATAGAACAAAGGCGAATAAATTACCAGGTACAAAATATTCTGAAGTATCAAAAAAGGCTCTTAATATTTATTCTAAAATTAAGAATCGCAGTAAAAGGAGACCATATATAAGATCTGCGTATTTCAGGAAAGGCAAAATTTTTTTAGGATTATTTTGGCATCATCTACATAATAAATTAAACCTGAAGGATAAGGCCAGAAGGTTAAAATATTTTCCATGTGCAATCGAGCTCATTAGAAATTCCAGAATAGACCCTGCTTCAAAAGAGGATGTAGATAAAAAGTCAGAAATTTTACACAGATTTAAAGGGATAACACCTAAAAAAGAAATATTCTTTGTGCAAATAAAAGAGAATAAACGTAATAGTCAAAAATATTTTATTTCAGTTTTTCCGATGGGATAATAAAAAAAACTTTCCGCCAGTTTGTGGCTTATGAACCACGGCCGAAAGTCTTTTTCTATCTACATTATATCAAATTATAGAAAAAAATCAAGTTTTTATAACCTTTTCACCATATAACTCCCCTCCAACTCATACCCAAACTTCCGATAGTATTCCCGCGTACCGATAGCTGCGATTACTGCGATTTTTTTGTAGTCGGATTTTTTAGATATTTCTTCTGCTTTTTCCATCAACTGCCGGCCGAAGCCGAGGTGTTGAGTGTTTGACTTGACTGACCTTTTGTTATTCAAGCCTTCCTGACGACCGTATACATGCAGCTCTCTTACTATCGCAGCACCTTTTAGTTCATCAAAAATCGATTTTAATCGTTTATTTGGCAGGCGGAGCCTGCATAGTCCGATAAGTTTGTCTAATTTTGATTCATCAATTGAAATAAATACCTCTTTGCCTCCATTAGCACGATAATTCGTAATTCGTAATTCGTAATTCGTAATTAATGCATCTTGGATTTCCCTACACCTCACACATCTACAAACTACACCTTTGCGTTGCATAATTTGCCGTAGATTTGATTTCTTCGAACCAGCAACAATACTTTCCGCCGGGAAATCTCGAATAACACGAATTATTCTGCAATATTCAGGTACATGCTTTTTTATTTCCGAAATTACTTCCATTAGCTCCTCATCCGTATAAGCCGTGTGAATGGAAGGATCTTTTTTTACCATTTCCGCAAGTTTGGAAAACGGAGTTACCATTGTTGGGTAAATTTTAAGGTAGTCCGGGCGAAGACCTTCGTTTGAAAACAACTCTTTTCCAGATTTAATATCTGATTCAATTGTTGCCTTTGGCAGATTAGGCATTAAATGATGACAGACTTTTAAGCCAATATCCCTACACATCTTAGTTGCCTTAACGGATTCTTCGACACCATGTCCACGTTTACAAAATTTATTAATCTTATCATCAGTTGATTGAATACCGAGTTCAATTCCAGTTACCCCATAGCTGCGTAATTTGATCAACTCCTCCTTTGTAACCCAATCCGGCCTCGTTTCTACCCACAAACCGACACACCGACATTTGGCTTTCTCATTTTGCTTGATTAATTGATCTAGTTTTGAATTTGAGATTTGGAATTTGGAATTTATTTCGGATTTAGAGCTTGGGATTTGAGACTTGATTGTACCTGGCCCCTCGTTGAGTGCGCGATAAATATCACAAAGAAATGGAATCCGGTACCAATCCGGCACAGAACCCCAAGTTCCACCGGCAATCCTCACATCAATTTTAGTTACATCATGCCCTTGTGCTGTAAGACCATCTAACCGAGCTTTAACCTGTTTGTATGCATCAAACTGATTACGCACAGCACGCATCATGGCAGGCTCATTGCTCAAATAGCTTTTTGGCATACCTTTCTCGGTTGGGCAGTAAATACATTCCCCTGGGCAGCCAAGATCTTTCGTTAAAACAGTTATATTTGCAATGCCGGATAGAGTCCGCACTTTACGCTTTTGAATAACTTTTAAAATATGTGGAGAATTTGGAATTTTTTTTGCATCCAATAGTTCCCGATAAGCCTGAACAAGTTCAAGATTTTTAGGAAGAACCCCCCCATTTTTCTTAGTAAGTGCATTACGAATCGCCTTTAATTTCTTTTCATCCAGATCATCTTCTTTGCACGCTTTTATTACAATTTTTCTTGCAAGCGGTAAAAGTGATTTGCGGACGGAGTAGATGGACATGGGGGATGATTAGAGTGGTAGCATTGTAACATATTTAGCCCACCGAAGGCGACTTTTGCCAAAGTCGCTTTCGGTTTCAAGGCTCCCCATATCCATGATATAATCACCCCATAAAATTATAAAAAAATCATGAAAAACCTCCCCATCACAATCACCGGTTCACTAGCTTACGACCACATAATGACTTTCCCGGATAAATTCGCGAACCATATTTTGCCGGACAAGGTTCATATGTTAAATGTAGCTTTTAATGTGGATAAATTAGATATTGATCTTGGCGGTACTGCCGGGAATATTGCTTATAATTTATCACTACTTGGAGAAAAATCCCTAATTCACGCTACTGCCGGGAATGATTTTGATAAATATGAAAAAAGATTATATGAACTTGGATTATCGGCGAATGGAATCAAAATTTTAAATGATGCAAAAACCGCACAAGCATTTATTACGACAGATCTTGCAGATAATCAGATTACAGCATTTCATGGAGGAGCTATGTTTAGGGCTCACGAACATCCATTAATAGCCGATCCGGAATCAATTGTTATTATTTCGCCAAACGGGATTGACGCAATGGTGGATCATGCCAAATATTGTCAGAATAACGATATTAAATTTATATTCGATCCCGGCCAGGCATTCCCGGCATTAAGCGCAGATCAGCTAGTAAAATCCGTAAAGCAAAGTTACGCACTTACAGTTAATGATTATGAATGGGAAATGTGGAAAGAAAAAACATCGCTAACCAAAGAACAAACACTTGAATTAACTGAAAATATCATTGTTACATTGGGTGAAAAAGGATGTAAGGTGGCTAGCCGCGATGGAGAATTTGAACTACCTGCAGTATCTGATTTGCAAGTTGTTGACCCAACAGGTAGCGGTGACGCGTTTAGATCCGGTTTACTTTTTGGCATCAGTCACGGAATGGATTTAGAAGAATCAATTAAAATAGCCACGGTTACAGCTTCGTTTTGTGTGGAAAAGCAGGGGACGCAGAATCACGCATTTACAAAAGAGGAGTTTGATGGGAGATATGAGGAGACCTGGATGTTTTAAATTTGTATTTCGCATTTCTGATTTCGCAATCACATTTAACATTTTTTCATTTTACATTTAGCTAATTAGCTAGTAATTGTTAAATGCTAATTGGCAAATGACAATGCGAAATCTGAGATACGAAATGCGAAATGAGATCACTTCCTTCGCTTCAAATGCAAAAACAGCCCCAATGCAAAAGATGCAAATGCGAGTATTATGATTGCCCAGAATTTACCTTTTGTACCCAAAAATAGAGCGCTAACACCGAATATAGCGGAAAGTATATAAATTGCAACCAAAACTTGCCTTTCAGACAATCCAAATTTCAGCATACGATGGTGTAGATGTACAGCTTTTCTGTACTTATCCCATTCACCACCTTTCCATGGAGCTTGTTTTTTTATCAAACGGCTAACAACCACATAAAGAACATCAATAATTGCAAAACCGAGAATTAAGAAGGCAGTGGCAATTTTTCCGCCTGAAAAGATCGCAATTACCGCAAGAAGAAAACCAAAAAACATAGAACCCGAATCACCAAGAATAATTTTTGGTGGATAAAAATCGAATATCCAAAAAACAAATGCAATTCCTGAAACTATTATCGCCAGCATTGCGACTTCCGGCTGATTCACAATTTCGGAAATGCTGAGAAAGAACAATGTTAAACTACTAAGAACAGTAATACCGCTAACGAGTCCTGGTATACCATCCAGCCAATTCATGGTATTTACAATTAATACTATCCAGATAACTGTAAAAATTGCAGAAAGCAGCATTAAATTAAATACAGTATCACCCCAATTAATTGTCAATATTACAGTGTTAAGCCAAAGATATCCTCCAAAAGGATTGGTTATTGTTTCAATACCAACCCCTACAGCAACCATAATTACACCAACTATAATTTGAACAAATAGCCTTAGCCATGCGGGTAGCTCTATACGATCATCAATAAAACTAACACCAACTAAAAGTCCTCCTCCAAGTAGTAAGCCGATTAGTTTGGTAGTGGGTTCAAAAAATATCAGGGCAAGTGCCGCGAATACAAAATATAAAATAATACCTCCTGGATAGGGTATTGGCTTTCTTTTTAATCCGTATTTTTTTGGCTTATCAACAAGTCCGATTTTAGGAAAAACCTTTAAGGCAATCAAGATAGATAGCAGGGTAAGAATACATGCCGATAATCCTGGGAGAATGTATTGCATTTAAATCACAAATTTCAAGCCCAAAATCCAAAATAAGCTCCAAATCTCAATTTTTAAATTTGTAATTTTAATATTGAAATTTATTTTGTGCTTTGGAATTGGAATTTGAGATTTGTTAAAAATTAATATCCGAACTAGAGGTACTTGTCTCAGGTGTATAGTCAGAAGATGTAGGGGTGGACCCGCCACTAAATAAACTAATAATCAAAAACAGTGAAAAGATAATAACTACCACTGCTACTCCGCTAAAGACTGCGACAACGGTTTTAAAACGTGGGCTTAAATAACTAAATTTTATTGTATGCCTGAAAATCAAGGCGCTTGTTGCCATAAAACCAAGCATTAATACAATATAGATGGAGATTATTAATCCTTTCATATTATTGAATCCTAAATCCTAAAATCTAAATAAATTCCAATTTACAAACTCCAATATACCAAAAATAATGATTAAGGTAAAATTGCGACTCTGTTTGACAGATCTAAATAATTTTGATAAAATAATTATACAAGATAACGCTTGATTTTAAGAATACATCTTTAAGAAACGAATATTCAGGGAATGATGGTCGTGACTGTAAGCCATCTATATTACGCCTTAAGGACACCGCCTTAAAAAAGTTATCTTTACATCATCCAAAGTTGCCCCACAGTTAATTGTGGGGAAGCGGGGTGGAACCGTCCTGAATAATTGGGGCCCCCGGTAGAATATTTTCTTTTCTATCGGATTTTTTTAATTTTTAATTTGAAATTTATAATTTTTACTCAATTTATAATGATATTAATGTTTAATATTTAAAAATTGTAAAATTAAACATTCATTAAAAATTAAAAACTATAAATTAAAAATTTACTATCATGTCTATACAACAAAAACGCCATTCACTATCCCACATCCTAGCTCAGGCAGTACTGGATATGTTTCCTGAGGCAAAACTAGGTATCGGGCCAGATATCGATAATGGATTTTATTATGATTTTGAGCTTCCCAGAACTTTGATTCCGGAGGATCTGCCTATCATCGAAAAAAAGATGAAGCATATTATTAAGCAAAATCAAAAGTTCGAAAAATATGCAGAACCTGTACCAAAGGCTATAAAATTTTTGAAGGCTACAGATCAGGATTATAAAATAGAAATGGCTGCGGATTTGAAGGCAGATGGCGAAAAAGAAGTGAATTTTTACAAAAATGGTCCATTTGTAGATATGTGTAAGGGGCCACACGTTGCTGCAACTGGTAAAATTCAAATTGGCACTTTTAAATTAGATAAAATTGCCGGTGCTTATTGGAAAGGTGATGAAAAACGCCCTATGCTACAACGCATTTACGGTTTGGCTTTTGATACAAAGGAAGAATTAGACGCACATCTTAGAATGCGCAAGGAGGCGGCAAAGCGAGACCATCGTAAGCTTGGGAAGGAATTGGAATTATTTACATTTAATGAGGATGTAGGACCAGGGCTCCCTCTTTGGCTGCCCAACGGTACAGTTATTATTGATGAATTAGAAAAATTGGCTAAAGAAATGGAAGATAAAGATGGTTATATCCGCGTTAAAACTCCGCATCTTACTAAGGGTAAACTTTATGAGAAATCAGGACATCTTCCGCTTTATGCAGACAGCATGTATCCGCCTATGAAATTAGATGGTGAAGAAGATTATTACATAAAACCAATGAATTGCCCGCATCATCATATGTGCTTTAAGGCACATCCAAAAAGCTATCGGGATCTGCCAATACGCTATACAGAATATGGTACTTGTTATCGCTATGAAGATTCCGGAGCACTATTTGGGCTTATGCGTGTTCGTAGCATGCAAATGAATGATGCACATATTTATTGCACTGAAGATCAATTTGAGGATGAATTTTTGGCAGTTACTAAATTATATCTAAAATATTTTAAATTATTTGGCATCAAAAAATTTCAGATGAGACTTTCTCTGCATAATCCGGAAAAGCTAGGTAAAAAATACGTAGATGAACCCGAATTATGGAAAAAAGGTGAAAAAATGGTGCGATCGGTAATGAAAAAATCAAAAGTGGATTTTGTTGAAGCAGAAGATGAGGCTGCATTTTATGGTCCTAAAATAGACATTGAAGTTTGGAGTGCAATTGGCCGTCAGTTCACCCTTGCAACCAATCAAGTCGACTTTGCTGTGCCAAAGCGTATGGGTTTGAGCTATATAGATGAAAAAGGTAAAGAAAAAATACCACTATGTATCCACCGTGCACCACTCAGTACACATGAAAGGTTTATCGGATTTTTAATTGAACACTTCGCAGGCGCCTTCCCAGTATGGCTCGCTCCAGTGCAGGCAGCAATTGTCCCTGTTGCTAGTGTGCATGAAAAATATGCCAAAAGGGTACAAAAGCAATTATTAGAAGAGGGAATTCGCGTTACATTCTTAGATCCTGATGAAACCCTTGGTAAACGCATACGCTATGCTGAAAAGCAAAAAATACCTTATATGTTGGTAATTGGAGATAAAGAAAAGAAAGCAGAGAGTGTTTCTGTCCGAAGTTATAAAACCAAGGAGCAGAAAACAATTAAACTCTCAACTTTCTTAAAGTCTATTATTAAAGAGATTAGGCAGCATCTTCTTTAGGCGCTTTTTCTCTTTTGCCGTCTTCTTCTTTTATTGGTGCATTTTCCTGCCTCTTTGGTGGGCGATTACCCTTTCCTCTTCCTCTATTATTTCGCCCTCTGCCACCACGTGGTTTACTTTGCCTTTCTCTTAATTGGCCAGCAGCTTTATTTACAAAGTCAGGAGCTAGTGCATTTGCTAAATAATGATTACCACTAAATGTAGATATTATTGTCATAAGTTCATCAGGATCCATTGGTATATTTGGTACTAAGTTCCAAACTTTAGCCATTTCATATCCTGGCTTAGGGGTATTTCTAAGGCCTTTACCTACACCTTCTATAGTTCGTGTAATTTTTTGTGCTTCACCTACTTTTAGTTGAAAAGCAAAATTTATTCCTTCATATCCAGGAATTTTATTTGTAGTAAATCCATTCTTCGCCTTACTAACCCTTGTATATTTTTTAGGAGCATTAATTGCCTGAGAAATTACTTTTACTCTTAAATTCACTAATTTGGCCAATCTTTCAGCCTCAGGAATGTGTGGGTTAGGATGGTAAGTATTGATTTTACCACTACGATCTTCATCGAGAACCCTGGCACTAACTAAACCTTTCAACATAGGATATAAGCCACGTTCACCATTTCCTGGCACAAGCCTTTTAACATTAGGCAGATCATCTATTGCCGCTTCTATTCTTTGTAGAAGTTGTTTATTTACCTTATTTTCAGGTCGCCTTCTTCGACTTCTGGGTTTATTAGAATTTTTTCTGCCACTAGGCTTAGGTTTTCCTTTGGCTATTCTCGCAATTTCTGGCAGTCTTGCTGTAGCGGCACTGGCTAGTGCCTGAGCTTTTGTTCTGATTATCCCGCCTGCTGCAATTGCATTAGGATGTGGAACAAAACGTGTTTGTGGGCCTTTACCCTCCACTTTAATTACATTGCTTCTGGTAAATAATCGTAAGTAATCATATATACCTATCCCATCATCGTTTGTTATAAATCTTTCAACCTCAGAAAGTCCATTGATTGCATCATCTATACGCTGAGCATCACTTTCTGTGCATTTGTCATTTAGTAGCTGGTACATTGCAAAGCGAGTTTGATCAATTTTTTCTTGACCCTCTGCTCCATGGAGTATTTGAGCTACTCTAGTTGCAGTTTTTAAGCTAACCTCTTCACCTTCAAATGTTATAGATAGAAAATCATTAGTATCAGGAGTTTTTGAGTCTGCCCGACGTGCTTTTTGTTGTGACATTTTTAGTTGTAATTATTGATAAGGCTAGATTATATCATATATTTTTATAAAAGTCAATATTATTTAAGTAAATTATAAAAATTACCTTCCCTTATCTTTCTACAAAATTATATGAAGGATTATGCTACGGTTTGTCATCCCGCACTTGATGCGGGATCCAGATAACGTGATAATTGTTACATTACTAATACACTAATCATCCTTTTTGCTGTTATTGCAAAAATATTCGCAAATTCAGACTGTCTGGTTATTAGCAAATAAGTAATAAAGCCAACCATTAATCACATGGATCCCGCATCAAGTGCGGGATGACAATGAGAAAAGTACATCCACCATCGCCTTAGATACTGCTAAAACCTCTCTCTTTTTAAAATCAAATATTTTTATATAAGCCCGTTTATCTGCAGAGTAGCCCACAGCATTTATATCAAAATGCTTAGCTATAAAAATTGCACGTGGTAAATGAAAATTTTGAGTAACAATTACCATTTCTTTTACATTTTTGGAATTTTGAATAGATGCAAAAGTATTCAGTCCTTTTGGGTCTTTAATAATATCATTTGCCCTCACTCCTTTATCAAGCGCATATTTGGCCATTCCATCAACTTCATTAGATGCCCCAGTCATAATCAATTTAGTCACCTTTTTCGCGCTGTATAATTCAATTGCACTGTCTACTCTGTCTTGCAATACGTCCGATAGTCGCGTTGGATAAGCTGCTGCTCCAAGAACAAGGGCTACATTTTTTTTAGGTATATTTTCCACTTTGCCATAAATCACATCAGACGCTTGATGTTTAATTAATACTGTGGAGGCGAATGGGAAGCTGAATAGTAGCGTTAATATTGTGCCGGCGGTTATAAAGCCTTTTTTCATATTGATTACAGAATGACGCCAATTAGACCAGGAATAGTCTATAGTAAAAGGTAATTTAGAAAAAGACAATTTTCTTTATTAATAGTTTTGATATAATGTTTACACGAATTAAAATTAAATGAGCTCAGACACCCATAAACAATTCACAGATCATTATAATGATACAAAAGATCAGGTCTTTAACTATTTTATGGTACGTTTGAATTTTAACCGTGCAGTCGCAGAGGATCTTCTAATGGATGTTGTAGTGAAGGCATATGAAAATTTTCATAAATTTGATGAAAAAAGGGCCTCTTTTAAAACCTGGATTTTTACATTAGCACATAATCATCTTGTTAATTACTGGAGGGATAGCAAGAAGACAGCCTCTTTAGATGCAATGGAAGAGGGCGGTTTTAGCCCTGCAACAGTTGAGATTGATGATGAAACTGAACAAAATCTTGAGAATGAAAAAATTCAAAAGGTTTTATCAAAAATGAAGGAAGGGGAGAAAGAAATAGTCACTTTAAGATATATTCAGGATTTAGAATATAGTGAAATAGCTAAAGTTTTAGGCAAAAAGCCGGGTGCAATACGCACAAAATTATCTCGTGCACTTAAACGTTTTGAAGAAATCTATAAAAAGCTATATCCGGTAATAATAATTCTTGTAACAATCTTTACTAAATGGTGTATATACTTGTGGGACTCATACTAGCTTTGAAGTTTATACAATATTAACTTTGAATAATATAAGGTCTCAAGTGCGAGTGTGAGTCGCAAATAATTGCACACTTGAGACTTGAGACTCGCACTCGCACTAAATATTATGAAAACTAAACCCAATGACATCAAAGGGTTGCTCCGAAATTTTAAACACTACGAAGTTAGTCCTGATTTGGATGCAAAAATTTTAAAAGCCTTAGACAACGCACGTTTAGAAAAGGAGGTGATGCATCATAAACCATCTTTCTTTACCCTACTTCAGGGTTATTTAAAATCGTTTAATCGTTATGTGGCAATACCCGTAGCAATGCTTTTGGTATTTGTTGGAGGAGGAATTTATTACACTCAAACTTCATATGGGTATCATCTTGGCAAAGCAAAATCTACCTTGATTAAATTAGAGTCTGCAGTTAAGGGTGATTCTTATCAGGCATATATTATTTCCAGGGCTTTAGCTGCAAATGAATTAGTAGATGAAGAGATTATTGCTAAATTGACACATAAGGTGGTCAGATCTACTGAAAAGGCCATAGAAATTGCTGAAAGAATTGATAATCCGCAAGAATTACAAAATGCTTTTGTGGAAATCAATAAAGTTCAGGAAAAGGAGGTGGAGGTCTTTGCGGATGCTGTTGAGGTCGTCAAGGTCGAAAGGGTTGCAGAAGTTGTTGCGGTAGCATTAGAAAATACTGCTGCCCAGGAGGAATCTATTGATAAGGCAGTAGAGGTGGCCAAAAAGGCAATAAAGGAGAAGAAAAAAGAAATTAAAGTAGATATACAAACCACAATAGATAGGCATGAGGAATTAATGAAAGAGAAAAGAAGGCAGGCGCAGATGACTCTGGAAAAAATAAAAGAAGAAAAATTAAAGAAGGCAGAAGCACAATACGAGTCTATGTCAGGCATTATTGCCAACCTTAAAGAAGAGGGCGCTACTGATGAACAAGTGTCTAAATTGCAAGAAAAATTAACAGAAGCAAAACATGCTTTGAACGAAGGGCGCATTGGTGCAGCCAGAGGTTTAACCACTGCAGTTAAGGTTAAAACAAGAAATATAAAAAGGCATTTACAGCTAAAAAAAGTTTTAATAGAAAAAAAGGAAAATCAGGATATACCAGAAGATGTTAAGGACGTACCACAAGAAGGCATAAATACAAAAGAAGATGCAGTACTCAAAAATGAAGACAAGATAGATACTAAAATTGAAGATAAGAAAGTCAATATAGATCTAAATAAAGCTAAAAAGATTCTTGATACCAAAGAAATAGAAAGGCTTAGATTGCAAGCTATTGAAAAAAAGAAAAAGGAAGACAGGCTTAGGCTTGAAAGGCTTAAAAATCAGAAGAAGAGAATTGAGGATGCTCTTAGAAAAAAGAGGGCAGCAGATGCTGCAAAAAAATTATTAGATAGCACAAGATCAAGATTAGCACCTACTAGTGGTAGCCTACCTCCAAAAACTATACCAGATACACCTGGCGATATTGATGCGATTTCAGGAGAACCAATAACTAATAATCCTGTGGAAGAAAAGCATGCAGATGATACATCTGATAATACAGATAGTGGTAATATATCTAACTCTACAGATAATACTTCTGATACAACTACAAATAGTAATACAACAACAAGGATAGACATAGGCACAGGCACTTCTTCAGGTAATACTTCAGATTCTACCTCCAGTGTTTCATCCGGAGTAACAAAAGAGACAGTTCCAACTTTAAACTCAACAGGAGAAGCCGATGTAGCTACAGCAGATAGTGTAAAAACAAATACGACTAATTCAATTAGTCCGTTAAAATTACATACGCGTTAATAAAAATATTTGATATTTTGAGAGCTATCTATGTGATTGACTTTTGTATATATAAAATTTAAACTACATGCTGTGCCGCGGTGGCGGAACTGGTAGACGCGCACGACTCAAAATCGTGTTCCCTCGGGAGTGAGAGTTCGATTCTCTCCCGCGGCACCACAATTATATATTCTCTAAATTTTTATAGGCATCTTTGCGGTGCAAAACAGAAGCAATCGTTACAATTTTGTCCTTTGTATCAATTCGATAGAATATTCGATAATTTTTTACCCTAAAACGGTGGCCTGATACTCCTTTCAGCTTAATAACATTTTTCCTATAAGGATTATCTTGGATTAAATAAATAGACTTTATAATTTTATTAGCCAATTTTTGATTACTATTTCTTAATCTTTCGATTTGCTTTTTTGCCTTTTTGGAAATCTTTAAATTCATCTGGGCCATATAATTCATTTATAAATTCATCAAAGTCAGTACCTTTTTCATTCCAATTATCTTGGAGTATTTTAATGTCTTCCAAATCTTCCAGCCTTTGTCTTTCTTTTTTGTCTAAATAATTTTTCAGAACCATTCTTGCAAAGGTGGAAAGTTTTAAGCCAAGTTTTTGAGACATCTTATTTAGTGCAGTAAGCATGTCCTCATCCATTTTGATGAGCAATTGTTTTGAATACATAGTATAATTTTATTATATATTAGTATCTAAAGTATAACTTTATTATACCATGATGTCAACATTCAATTATATTCATGTTGACCCTGAAGAATTTGAAGGGTCAATAGCATTCATCCAATAGTAAGTTTACTCAACCTTTGCAGCGCCTTAACTTTATCTGCTGGATTTAATGAGGTTTTTCTCACAGCATTACCCAAAATTTCAATAGTCTCATCATAGGTCGGTCTATCTACAAAATAAGGTGTTCCATCCTTTCCTCCATGAGCGAAACTATAACGTGCAGGATCGGTATAGCTAGCAGGTGCGCCATAAATTACTTCCGAAACCAGCGAAAGTGCACGGATGGTTTTAGGGCCAACACCACGAGTCGCCAAAAGGGATTCATAACTGCCAGGCTTATCACTGACGAGCTTTAACATTATTCGCTCCAAGTATTTACTGTGGAAAAAATTTTCAGATACAACCGGATGATGATGAAATTCAGTACGTTCCAAATTTAATAAAGTCAATTGATCCTTATTTACTTTCATACTCACCATCTGAGACAACTTAGAGGAGTGCTTACGAAGTAATTGAATATCTTTTTGAACCGTTATCGAGTTTGAATTCATAAATTCCACAGAGATATCACGGTTTTTTTGTCCATCTTTTGCCGTCATATTCAGTGTTTGGTTATTAAAAGACTGTGACGCAATGCCAGTGTGTGGCTCTATGATCAAATCCTTAACATTTTCAGAATGCCAGTGATAGCGCCTGGCAGTTCTTTTTTCCTTGTTCATACCCTGTTGTACAACAGTCCAAGCACCATTTTTAGAAAAAAAGAAGCAATGATGATAAAGCTGAAAGCCATCTTGTACGAGCGAGCTATCTACCTTTGCACTCATTTTTGAATTGTAAACGAGGTTTTCAGACTGCCCCTCCGGTAAACTCAAATACTTCCCCCATCTATCAATCTCATCTGGTGTTTTTAAAGAAGTTTTACCTTTCCCGCCACAAATAAATACACCCCACTCATGTTCAAAGCTTCTAAATGCCTCTTTTAGTGCACCAGTAAGTACTGTGGTTAGCCCACTCGCATTCCAGTCGAAAGCCAAAACCGTACCAAGAGATTGAAACCAGACCGGATCTCCCATACGTTTTATAAATTCATCCGGTCCAAATTCATCGATTAGTACGCGAGACATTTCTCGGCCAAGCTTAACCATCCTTTTAAATAACCACTTTGGGCATTTCCCGCTATCTAATGTAAATGTCGCGATTCCTTTTTTCATAGTTGTCTGAACTTTGATTAATATGATGAAATGATTTAATGATTTTTACTAATTTTATTGTTTGTTACACGTTTAAAATCCATACTTTTTGAACCAAAATTAATCAAAAGACCAATCTCCATATTAAAAGCTTCAAGATAATTTATTGCTTGTGCTAAATGTACATCTTCTAATTTTATGATTGCTTTTAATTCTACTAAAATTTTATCTTCTATAAAGAAATCAACCCGTCTTGTTCCTATTTGTTGATCTTTATAAAAAATTGGCATTTCTTTTTCACGTTCAAAAGCCAATCCAGCATCTTTTAATTCAATAGCCAGGGCTCTTTGATAAATAACTTCCTGAAAACCATTGCCGAGTACAGAATGTACATTAATAGCACAACCAATAATTTTTTCAGTTAATTCAGAATATTTATAATTATTATTAATCATAGTAATCATTAAATCATTTTATCATAGTTCAGACAGCATTATAGTAAACAAATGTTCACTAGTCAATAAATTTTAAACAGTATTATTTGACTTTTTATAAATAAGTTATATAGTAGAATACTAAAACACTAATAATTATCAATATGGGCGAAAATTCAGACAAAAAAACAGATCCGTTACCAGTTTTATCTGATATAGGAGTAATATTAGAAGAAGAATGCGATGAAGATATTGCAGAAGAGCGACTTCAGATATTGATAGATGCAAAGAATGATATGATAGCTTTATTATCTCTTGATTGGGATGATATTAATACTTTTATAGATGATCAAGGTTTGAGGGGTAAACAGACGCCTGAAACAAAAAGAGAGGCAAAGCTTCTTGCACGATTGGCAGCTGCTAATAAGGGTGCAAAAATAACTCTAAAAGATTTAGCTAAAGAGCTAATGGATGATGATTTGGAGGTAATATCGCGCATACCTTACCTTGCCCTTAAAAAATATTTAAAAGAAAAAGGTTGTTTACCGCAATCTCGTAAAGATGCATTCCAAGAGCATCCAGAAACAGATGATCCAAAATTAACCACCCTCCTTGGTGAAAAAATAGATGGGAGCAGGCTATCTTACATTATTAATGATCATTTTGGACATGGTGGGCAAGAGACCATAGCTAGACGAAAGACATTTTCTGAACTTGATTTTTTAAATAGAACTATAGAAGAAGATGATGCAAAATGTACAGAATGTGGAGAAAAACCTGAATATGGCCTAGGTGCAGGAAGGCATAGTATAAAAAATCAACACTTATTAAACATGTATCGTTATAGAAATATCTTTGGACTTTATCGTAGAGCACAAGGTCCAATTAGCATATATTTAAAAGAGAAGGGGTTGATTTAATAACTAAAAAGCCCATTCAGATTTCTCGGAACAGGCTTTTTTGTTGTAATTGTTTATTAATCCTCCTTCTTATCCTCATCTTTTTCATCCACAACTTCTCCCTCTACAGCATCATCTTTTTCCTCATCATCCTTCTTATCGCCATCCTTATCCTCATCTTTCTTGTCTTCTTCCTCGTTTTTATCAGTAACTTTTACACCGTCATCAGCTGATTCCTGCGCACCAGCTTGCTTGTAAATTTCTGCGCCGATTTTTTGAGCTTCCTGTTCAAGTTCTTCTGTAGCCTTTTTAATGTCTTCAGGGGTAGCTTTTTCATCTTTTAATAAATCTTTAACAGTGTTCATTTTCTCATTTACAGGTTTTTTAAGATCATCAGAAATTTTGTCATCATTTTCGCGCATCATTTTTTCGAGCTGGAATACTGTCATATCTGCTTTATTGCGAGTCTCTATATCATCCTTTTTCTTTTTATCATCCTCAGCATGCACTTCAGCATCTTTTTTCATCTTCTCTATCTCATCATCACTAAGCCCGCTTGCACCCTGAATGGTAATTTTTTGCTCTTTACTGGTTCCTTTGTCTTTTGCAGTAACATTTAATATTCCATTTGCATCTATGTCAAAAGTTACTTCCACTTGTGGTACACCACGAGGTGCTGGCGGGATGCCATCTAATACAAAACGACCAAGAGATTTGTTGTCCGCAGCCATTTCGCGTTCACCCTGCGAAACATGTACATCAACAGATGGCTGATTATCTGCAGCAGTTGAGAAAACCTGAGATTTTGATGTTGGGATTGTAGTATTTCTTTCTATAACAGGTGTAGATATGCCACCAAGAGTTTCAACGCCTAAGCTTAAAGGCGTAACATCTAATAACAAAAGATCTTTTACACTGGTATCACCCATAAGTACACCACCCTGAATTGCAGCACCAAGAGCAACAACTTCATCCGGATTTACTCCTTTATGAGGCTCTTTTCCAAAAATTTTCTTTGCAATTTCCATTACAGATGGCATGCGGGTCATACCACCAACCATAATTACCTCACTTACATCTTTTGCTTCAATTTTTGCATCTTTAAGTGCTTTTTCGCATGGTTTTTTAGTGTTGTCTAAAAGGTCATGTACAAGCTCTTCTAATTTAGAGCGAGACATTTTTAAATTAAGATGTTTTGGCCCACTTGCATCAGCTGTAATAAATGGAAGATTTATATCAGTTTCAGAAGCACTACTAAGCTCAATTTTAGCCTTTTCAGCAGCTTCTTTTAACCTCTGTAATGCCATTTGGTCTTTACTAAGATCAACACCATCAGATTTTTTGAATTCATCTACAAGCCATTCAATAATTCTTTGGTCAAAGTCATCACCACCAAGATGTGTATCACCATTTGTGGAAACAACTTCAAATACGCCATCACCCAACTCCAGAATAGAAATATCAAAAGTACCACCACCAAGGTCAAATACAGCTACTTTCATATTTTTTTCCTTTTTATCCAATCCATACGCAAGTGCCGCAGCAGTTGGTTCGTTTATAATCCTTTTTACATCAAAGCCGGCAATCTTACCCGCATCTTTGGTTGCCTGACGTTGAGAATCGTTAAAGTAGGCAGGAACTGTAATAACAGCTTCAGTTACCGGCTCACCCAAGTAAGCTTCCGCATCAGCTTTTAATTTTTGTAAAACACGAGCTGAAATTTCTGCCGGACGATACCATTTATCTGCCATTTTGATTTCAACCTGATCATTTTTACCTGATTTTGTCTCAAAAGGCATATGTTTCACCTCTTTTTCAACTTCATTCAATTTATGGCCAATAAAACGCTTAGCAGAAAATATTGTATTTGTAGGATTTGTAACCGCTTGGCGTTTTGCAGTTACACCCACAAGTCTTTCACCATCTTTTTCTGCTACAACAGAAGGAGTGGTTCTATTTCCTTCAGAATTTGATATAACAACAGGTTCACCACCTTCCATTACAGCCATACATGAATTAGTTGTTCCTAAGTCAATTCCTATTATTTTTCCCATGATAATTTAATTAGAATATAAATTTCAAATTCCAAGCTCAAAATTCAAAATAAATCTCAAATCTCAAATTTTAATATTATTCTTTAATAGATTATTTTAGATTTTGGAATTGAGATTTGGAATTTGAGAGAGTGCTTAATTCTTCGGAGCGATGGCAAAGAAGAATTAGCACTCGACATTATAGAGTGCTAAAAATATTTGTCAACCCCAAAATTAATTACGCATTACTGAGCTGATTTATTTTTTTACTTCAGATTCCCGGTAAATTTTTTATCACTTATTTGAATTTCAAAAGTTTTATTTTTTTCCTCAATAATATACGCATTATCTCCAGATAACTTAAGAAGAAGCCCTTTTGAATTCTTTTTTATGGAATCGATACCAAGTGACCAAGGTCCTGCTATGTTATTAAGAGAAACTTCATGTATAATTTTACTTGAGGTTTCATCTAGCCATTGAATAGTTAAAGGTGTAGTAATATGTTCATACCCGTTCTCTAATAAAATTACTCTAACATAACCAATAAATTTATTATTTATTACCAATGGAGACACTTCAATATCTCGAATATTTAGAGGGATATTTATTTTTTTTATCTTTTGCTCAATTTGTTTATCTGTTTTACTTAATACAATTTTTTTTTGGACATTCTGTTGCCAATAATATGTACCAAGTCCGGTGATTATTGCAGTAAATAAAACACTTAGTAATATTACCAATAAATTATAATTATTTTTTTTCATAGTTATTTAAAAAATTCGTAATTCGTTTTTATTAATTATTATAAACTGGACTGTCTAGATATTAACTGTACATTTTTACACTTACTTAATGGTTCTTTTTTGTGTTTAGAAAAATTTACTGTATCTGCGAAACTGCCACCAGATTCTTCTGCGAAATAATAACAATCTTCTAAGTTCCAATTGCTCCCTTCTACTAAGGAAAAAACCTTCATTATGCCTTCACCAGAACCTGCACCTGTCGAGTCTACAACTGTTAATAATAATTTATTATTTTTTATTGTTATATAGTAGGGATTGTTTCTGGAGTTAATATTTTTTATTTCTACTAATTTTGACCACTCATTATCTCCCTGATTCGCTACAAGCACTCCAGTAAATGGAAGTTTAATATTATGTGGCAATTGCAAATCTATATTCATTGACCTATTAAGAACTGTAGCTAATAAGATATTACCTATTTTGAAATATGTTTGTACCTGTTTGGCATGAATATCTGATGGGAATTTTAAATTTGGATTTTTAACTTCTTTAATATCAACACCTTTTTTAAGTGATACATTTATTTGTTTTGCAAATGATGCTTTTTGATCAATATTTTTTACTTGTTTATTTACTTCTTTTGCTTGATTCGAAGAGCAGCCAGTAGAAAATAGGCTAATTAATATTAATACAATTAACGTTAGGTATTTCATAATTATATATTTTATGAAAATTAAATTTGTAATTCGCCCGCCCGTGCCGGTACGGACGGGTCTTTCGCATAACCCTTTTGTCATCCCAAACTTGATTTGGGATCCAGCGTTAGTCCGCAATCGGTGGATCCTGAATTAAATTCAGGATGACAATGAGAAGTATCACCCCTCACTCCCATCACCCACCTTCACTTTTGCCGCCTTAATCGTCTCACCATTATAAGTATATCCCGGTTCCAATTCCTCAATTATCACATCCTGCTCACCAGGCCCGGACATAAGTGCATCGTGCTTTATTGGATCGAATTTCTGCCCAACAGTTTCAGTTTTTTTTACACCGATTTTATCTAGCGCTTTCATCAGCTCATCATGCGTACTTACAACACCCTTCGCCCAAACATCTTCTTTTAGCTCATCCGGAACATGTATACATGCCCTGTCGAAATTGTCGATAATCGGTAGTAACTCCTTTAAAAGATCTGCATTCGCAAATTTAACAAAACGCATTTTATCTTCTTCTGCACGGCGTTTAAAATTCTGAAAATCCGCCATTGTGCGTGCAAGGGCTTCTTTGAGTTTATTAATTTCATCTTCATCGCCACCAGATTGGGCTGCATTTTCTTCTTCCTCCTTCGTTTTTTCTTCGTCAATTGCCTCGGCTTCTTTAATAAGATCTTTGAGGTCGTCAGAAGTTATTTTTTTATCATCATCTTTTTGGTTGTCGTTTTTTTTTGTCATAAGTAGTAAACATTATTAAGTCCTTGGTATTCTAGCAAATGAGTTAAGAGGGGGCAATCTGAATACATCAAAGGTTGACAAATATTAAAAAATAGGTATGATTTATTACTAATTTAACATGAATTTTATGACAGAACGGTACGGCAGATCACCAATTCCAGAGGCGGGGGAGGTAGACTCGGAAATAATAGATTTAGCATGCGAACTTGAGGTAAACTTAGAAATTATAAAAAAATTTACCAGGAGAGAAATGACGCGTGGCAGGGGGACTGGAGCTGAAGAGGTGCGTGTAAAAAAAGCATTGAAACAATATATAAAAGAGGAATTTTTACCTATAAGTTGCGAGGGTGATGAAGCTAAGTTCCATCAAATTCTTTTATACTCAGCCAGAACAAGAATATATAAAGCTGTAAAAGTCATGATTGGCCATATGGAATGCGATGAAGTTAAAGGCGCATGCCAATCTTTAGGTAAAGAATCTTCAACAGAAGAAGTGCAAAATGTTTTTAGGGCAGTTGGAAAGGTGCATAGTGAGAAATTTAATTTTAGAAGAGTTGCAATTGAGTTTTTTACATTTAGAACCAATCAAGATACTTTTACCAATTATCCTTATTCGCTTATTCCACCATCAAAAGAAATTGCAGCAATTTCGGATCATATGCATGATTTTGCACATGATTTTGAGAGGATTGGTATTGGCATTATTCTTTTGTTTGGACCTGATTATATCGATGTATATTGTGATCGAGTAAAGGATAAGATTTATATGTTTAAATTTTATAGAGATAATTTAGAAGATATGAGAAAATCTTCTTTGTTCATAATGCAAATATTGTCTAACGCAATTGATGGGAATGATTATACGGCAGATGTAGATTTTAAGGAGCTAGTAAGTGTAACCAGATCAGCATTGCATGATAGGTTGGGGATTCAGGAAGGTAGGTCTCCAGGCATAGTTAATGCGTCATTCGATTCGCCAGAAAGCTCCATGATTATAGAAAATGCCAATATAAATGATTTATTTGTTCTTTTATATAATTTAGGAAAAAATCCAGGATTATTATTGCATCAGCACTTAGAATTAAATGAAAAGGGAAATGTGAATTTTACTGCTAAAAAGTTAAAATATCAGGGCGATGAATATGTTGCCATAAGAGTTCAGGATACTGCTGGTGGCATAAGCCCTAGAGAAATATTTGGTGCCAAGAAAAGACAGTTGCAAATGCTTGCCAAAGATGGCAACGAAGATGCAGCTGAAGAATTGTTAACTTTTGATAAATGGAAATATTGTGAAACAACCATAGAAGAAATATATAACTATATGTTTGAGCGCTGTGTAACCGGTAAGGCTGTTGCGGATGCAAGAGAAATGCGTGGTTCCGGCCTTGGTCTTGATATGGTAAGAAATATTTTACAAAAACACCGTGGCCGTGTATTTGTTACAGATTCCACTGTTGAATCCGATGATGGAAGCGGCGGCGCTGTATTTTTAATATTATTACCGCTAAAAGCAGAAGCAGTAGGCTTTTCTGATCCGCTAGATCCAACTGTGTCAGCAGATGTACCTAGAGCAATAGAGGCAGAATTGGATGCTGCGTAGGTCATTTTTTATTGATTTTCCACAACGTACCAAATATAATAACCTCCAAACTTTATTATTTAGCCCTCCAAATTATGCCAATACGAGAATTTGATTGCCAAAGCTGCGGCAATACACAAGAAGAGATTGTATTTAGTGAGGTTCCTACTGATTTAAAATGTGCCAAATGTGGCGGAGAATTAGTTTTAGCTACCAGAATGATGGCATTTGCTGCAATAACAGAGTCGAAAAAAGGAGGCGGAGTAGGGCAAGGCAGTGATGGGCAATCTGAAGCCACTGGTCCATCTTGGTATGAAGATCAAAGTGGTGATGGACAAAGTGAATCTGACGAAAGTAGTAGCAGTGTTGATGCTGAGCCAGTATTTGTACCTGCTATGGTAGCAGATCCTACTACAGGTCAGGTATCACCAGGTGTAGCTAGATTTTCTCCTGATAAGGATGGCAATGCGAAATTAGATGGCATTGCGGTACCAAAATTATCTAAAGACTCTTAAGGGGAAGGAGGTTTATCTTCTTAGAAAATGTCACCAGCAGGAGAAAGGAATTAATTAATAAATTTATTTGAATTAGCGTTTATATTTGCCTTTTTTGACATATCTTAAAAAAACATAAGGAATAAGATTAAAGAATAAGGACTCTGATGTGCATCGGAGTGGAGGTACCGGTGGGATTTGAACCCACGAATGGCGGTTTTGCAAACCGCTGTGTTAAACCACTTCACCACGGTACCAATCTTATTTTTGATTTCGGATTTTTGATTTCAGAATCACATTTTAATATTTTGTATTTATCATTTGCTATAAAAATACTAAATGGTAAATCGAATCTGAAATCTGAGGTCTAAAATCTGAAATATATTATAAGCTTGCCTACATTTTTTATCAGATTTAGGGAATAAAAGCAATCAAATGCTTCTTTAAAATTTCTGCTTTTTCCATAGCTTATAAAATTCGCCCTTCTTTTTCATAAGTTCCTCAAAACTACCTTGTTCTTCCATTTTACCATCTTTAATAATCACTATTTTGTCCATTTCTTTAATTGTAGTAAGTCTATGAGCAATAACAATAGCTGTAGTTTCTTTAAAAAACTGATGAAGTGCGTCCTGTATCTTTTTTTCAGATTCTATATCCAAATGCGAAGTTGCCTCATCTAACAATAAAATATCTGGATTACGATATACCGCACGTGCTATACCAACTCTTTGCTTTTCTCCGCCAGAAAGTTTAACACCTTTTTCGCCAATATAACTTTCGATTCCCTTTGGTAATTTGTGCATAAAGTCATCAACATGTGCAACTTTAAAAGCATGAGATAGTTGTTTTTTTTGCTTGGAATGCAACTTTTTTTCTAAAGTAATGTTTTCACGTAATGAAAAATTAAAAAGTTCTGTGTCTTGAGGTACAACAGCAATTCTATCTAAAAAAGTAGTGCGTTTTACATCACGTAATTTTGTCTTATCAAAATAAATATCACCTTCATAGTCATTATATAATTTTAATAATAATTTAATAAGAGTACTTTTGCCTGCACCAGAAAGACCTACAATTCCTACCTTTTCTCCTCTTTTTATATCTAGGGAAAAATTCTTAAGAACTTTTCTACCCTTGTATTGAAAATGAACATCTTTTAACTGAAGAATTTTCCAATTTTTATTAAATGATTTATATCCGGAATCTTCAATGGTAGCTTTTTCATTCAAGATATCTTTCATACGCATAATATCAATCTTAGAAAGAATAAGTTCGTTAGCTACAACAGCAAATTCTCCTGCAGACTCACGTATTTTACCAAAATACAGAAGTACCATTGCGATTACTCCAACCTCAAGATCACCCCTAAATACACAAATAACAGTATAAACTACAATAAGTTGCCTAAAAAATTCCTGATACATATTAAGAGCAACTTGCCTTGTTCTAAACCAGATAATACGCTTTTTAATTTCTCCTTTTAGCCTTCTTGCAACCTGCACTAAATAAAAACTAATTCTCTTGCCAAGATTTAATGATTTTATTGTACTTATATTATTAATAGATTCAAAAGCTGATCCACTAAACTTTTCCCATTCTACATTTGTAATATAAGATTGCTTACTGGCTTTTTTTGAAAAAAACAAAGATATAAAAAAATAACTTATAAAAAAGAACAGTAAAATTGCATTATGTTGCCAGCTTAGTGTGTAAAAAATAATTGAAATACCAATAAGACTAATTGTGGATTCTATCAGAAGATCTACATAGAGCCTTACAATAGTATTAAAGCCATTCCCACCGTGATCTATTCTTCGTATTTTATTGCCTGTATTTTCTTTCTCATGCCAATCTATATTTAGCCTAAACATGTGTTTTAAGCTTTTTAACTGTGCATCTATGCTAACTTTTTCCGCTACTTGGTAAATGTAATATTTTGCAAGATCATGAGCAAAAAAATGATATATAGCTATCCCACCTATAGAAATCATTAGTAGCCAAAAAGGACGAGTGGAATCCCCAATGCTAAAACGTGTAGTAAATGTAATGATTTCTCCAAATGCCCAAATAGGAAAAAGCCAAACAATATCACTTGTTACGCGCAAAAATGTCCCCAATAAAAATTGTTTTTTATACGGTTTTACAAAGCTCTTTACATCTTTTATGAGTTTTCGATAAGTGTAGTTAGTCATAAATTTACAAAAATTACTTGGAGGTATGTATTAAGTATATCAGATTTGCTGACCTTTAATTATGCCCCTCACCATGCCTTTGATTTCCAGTTTCGTAAGCATAAATATTGCAAATTATTTGTAATGTAAGATAATTTAGAGTAACTGCACTATATTTTTCTCTTCTGTTAAATAACATTTAATCATATTTATATATATTTGTCAATACATTTAGGAAGAATATTTTATTATTTTCCCACTAGCTTTTTTCTGTGGAGGAATTATATTGTAATAGTGCTGTCGTCCTGTCGTGCTTTCGTCCTAATCTGATTAATTAACTACAGCACTAAAGCACTAAAGCACTACAGCACTAAAGCACGAAAGCACAAAAACAAAAAATAAAAAAAACAAAAAAAAAAAAAAAAAAAGAAAAAAAAGAAGAACAAAAAAAAA